>CAZIRV010000054.1:0-14304 GCA_964541845.1 uncultured Planctomycetales bacterium | reverse complement strand
CTTGAAGGCTTATGATTGAACCCTCCTCAATGGAGTTTAAATTAACCTGAAAGTTGTTGTTCGAACGATTCCTTATCTTCGTGCAAGCCGTAAAAAAGAATGAAAAAATTTGTAATTCTTTTGATTTTTGCTTTCCTTTTTTTATACTCTCCTCCCAGCTTCGCTAATCCATTAAAAAAAATATTTGAGGCGGCAACAAAGGCCTTGCAAGAGGGAAAGTATGAGCGGGCTATTGATCTTTATGAAAAAACTTTGGAGATTTATCCGGGATTCGCGCCATCTTATTATTATTTAGGGTTAGCCCATCAGGCTATTGGAACGGAATTAAAGGAAATTACATGGCTGTTTAAAAAGGCAACAGAATTAAATCCGGATTACGCGCAGGCCTATGATAGTTTGAGCCGGTCTTATTATGGAATGGGGATGTTTGAAGAGGCTGAGGCCGCGGGGCTTGAGGCGGTACGTATTGATCCTGACTTAATAACAGCTCATCTCGCATTGGGATGGATATATATTCTGGGGACATCTCAGCCACGCAACGCGATTTATCATTTTAAAAAAGTTTTGGAAAAAAAAGCGATAAGTTACGCGTATTTCGGGTTAGGGATTGCCTATATTCGGGATCATCAGAAGTTTCGGGCATTAGAAATGATTACGTTATTGCGTCAAAAAGGGGAAGAGGGATCAGCGCGGCAGCTCGAAAATTTGGTTCATTCGGGGGGTGATATTACGCCACCGCAGCTAGCTCCTTTAGTCAGACCGCAGCGCGCAAAAGGCATTATTGTCAAAGAAACGCCTTCATTTTTATCAAGTAGTTTTGGAGGAGGCAATATGAAAGTGCGTTTAAAAGAAAAAATAGAGACCATCAAACAAAATCCGCAGGGATTTTCCACCCAAAAACCCCGCTCCGGTGCCGATCGTATCCGCGCTCTTCAACGTAAAGCCTTGAATCAATCTAAAGGGTTGCATTAAAGTTGGAAAGAGCAATGTCCCTTGTATACCTTTTATTTTTCACTCTCCCCAATTCACTTTAAATACTAAAATTTTCGTTCTTTTCGTCAAATCGGATTCATTGGAAAAAAGTTTAAAATGTTTTAGGCTTTTGCCCTGAAAAAAATAGAGCTTCATTAAAAGGGAGTTTGCAAGGGGTTGATCGGCTAAAACAGTATGATAGGTATTATTTTTTTGATAAAGAATAACGGAGTAAGCAAGGGTGGCATTAGGGAGTTTTTTCTCAATAATGGTGTTGTCTTTAAGGTAAAAGAGGCTTGTGGGGATTCCTTGTCCATACTTGGGGGAATCAATTTTGCAAGCCATTTTGTCTAAATCAACCGTGATATTATTTTTAAATAAGAGCGTGTTTTCTTTACGGTTTATTTGGGCCAGGGGTCCGCTGTATTTATACGGGCCTCCGGCAAGGTTCCAGAGGAAGTCAATGTATTCTTGAGAGTTTCGTTTGGGTACAGCAGCCAGGCGTTCAGGGTTTTTATTGATCGCTTCAATTTCTTTAAAATTCCATCCCCCAATGAATTTCAGTTGTAAATTATTTTCTACAAATTCCTTATATACAAGGCAGTAGGATGGCGGGGGCGTCGCGTGGGTTAATTTAAGAAGGGGGTCGATATATTCTTTCTTTTTAAGAATTTGGTTTAAAAGAACACGCGCTGTTGTTTTATCATGTTGTATGATTTTTTTGAGAATCAAGATGCTTGTAGAAAGGGGTAAACCTAATTCTTCATGAAGATATTCAGTCGCCTGATTAGCACTGTTATTAAGCATGCGTAAGATCCCGAGCGCTTCTTCTTCAGTTTGGCTTAGAAAAAAGTTGGAAATCCAATAGGCTTGAGGATAGTTAATGCTTGCGCCATCAAATGTAACCCGACGGTGGGCGATGGCTTTGATGAAATGTCCCGGGGGCCACCAGGTATTGATAATGCTGTTTGGAGGGGTGTTTTTATCAATGTTGAGAAGTGTTTTTTCCCATGTTGTGTTGAAAAGAGGATTAAGCAAGGACGCAATGGCTGTGTGCATGAAACGAATAGGCAAAATAGAAATGGATAAAATAAGAATAGAGGTTAAGATGCTGGATTTAGGAATTTTAGGGATCAAGCAAAAAGGGAATTTATTCTTGCTTGACGCCTTAGATAAAATTTTTATGAGGATATTATAAATTCCTTGCAATCCAAATGGAAACAAGAGGCTTAGAGGGATTAAACAGAGCATGGCAAAGCGTTGGGCCCCTTGGGTGATGATAAGGGCAACGGCCAGAAATACGCTAAGGGTAATGCCCGTTTTTCTTTGATGAATAAAGGAAAAAAATATTCCAAGAAGGGCAATGATAAAAAATATTTTTCCGCCGGTGAGTGTGATAATGAAGGAAAGAGAAGCACTATGCAGTTCACTTACACTGATATAAAGATCCGGCCATGGGGTAAGTTGTGGGGCAAGAAAGTTTTTTAAGGAGTGCCAGCCTTCTGCAAAAAGCGTGAAGAATTCCTGAGGGCCGAAGGTCAGACTAATCGTTATAAAACTGCCTCCTAATATAATGCTGAAGTAGGTAAGGAAAGTTTTTGTGTTTATTTTATTTTTTGCAAGAGAGTGGTTCTCCATCAGGATAATCAGGGCGGAAAGAAAGAGTACTGTAAATACGAGCATCCACCCTTGCCAGAAAAAGGTATAGAGCGTCATACTTAAGGCTGCCAAACCCGCAATAAAATATGTTTTTGATGGCCCTTCTAATAAATGTGTTTTTGTATCTTTTTCAAAAGAATATTTTAATCCATAAAAAAATAAACATAAAATAATTAAAGGGAATAGGGTGTTGTAGGGGTCGTTGTCATACCAGCCAAAGGCGCTTCGTTTGATAAAAATGGGAGAAAGTAAAAAAAAGATAGAGCTTGTCAGGGAAATGACTGGATGAAACTTGAATAAGGCGCAAATCAATAAAAAAGGGATTAAGGCCATGGCCGTGATGATGAGCGGGGTAAAGCTGACGGCATACATTAAGCTGATATCTGGATTAAAGAGTTTAAGGGTTCGGAAGATAAAATCTCCAACGTAAGGGTGAAGATTAAAGGGTTCCATGTGTCCAACGGGGGCCAGCATGAGTGTGTTGAGATATTTGCTTCCTTTAACGGTATCACTGATTTTTCCAGTGCGTTCGATGTTTTCCGTAAGGTTGTAATAGTAGAAGGAATCAGAGGCGAGAAGGTAAGGTTTACTTGATTGGGAAGGTTCGCTTTTAGCCATGTCTTTGGCAACACGTTGTATTGTTTGATGAAAGTCTCTGTTTTGTTGACGGAGTAATGTGTTGAGTCGTTTTTGAATGAGGGTCTTTTTTTCTGCAGGAGTGCGTTTTGGGTTTGTATTGTTTACTTGTTGCGTGATTTTCGCTTTTAGTTGAGATAATACAAAAACAGTAGCTTTTTCCGAAATGTCTTCCGGCAGATGTTGTCTTAGTGGATACAGACGGAAATAGAGGCCGATGCTAATGGCGATAAAATAGATAAAAATGTATTTTAAAAAAAGAATTTTATTGTGTTTGTGCATATTTTTTTAAGAGTAGGCGTTGTATTAAAAAGGCTATGCTGATTAAGTAAAGCGGCACGATGGGAAAAACATAACGTGGTAATACGAAAAAGAAGCAGTGGACGGCAATGTAAGCACTGATAAGAGCGAAAATACTAAAAGCAAGAATTATGGGCTCATCCGGGGTAGTTTTTAGAGAAAACAGGGTGTTTTTATGCTGCAGGCTGAATTTTGCTAAATAAAGAAGAGATAAGAATGACAGTAAGGCCATGAGTCCATTGAGGCCAAGATAAAAGGGGGCGAAGTAAAAAAGTTTAATCATCCAGTCCGGATAGACGACGTAGGCCATTGAGGTAAATTCCCAGAAAAATAATTTGAAGCCTTCAATGATCCAAAATAAACCGTATTGAAATGGGTTTTTCAGGGCCTTTTTAATGGAAAGGCGGATAAGAGTTTTATCCACTTTTTTAGGGGAAAGGCCTTTTCTGTTTAATTCCCCTAATTTTTCATACCCAAATTTGTCTGATTCTGAGTAATGCCAGAATTGGCAGGATTTTTTATCAAATAGGGCATAGCAACTTTCGGGGCGAGGGACGTAGGCAACGGCCATAAGAAAACGTTTCATTGTTAGAGGTTCCATGCGTCGCGCGGTATTCCCGTATAATGCCCAGGGTCCACGATCTGTTAAAGTAAATTTTCCATTATATATTTTATTGGCAAGTTTGTAGAGGTTCAAGGGGGCATAGAAACTGGCCAAGAAGAGAATACAGCAAAGGAGGGTATTTATGGTAAGTCGTTTATTTTTTTGTTGGAAAGCCAGAATCATAAATAAGATAAAGGGAAAGGCATAAATGGGCAGAATAAGTTCAAAAATGCCTTTGACAAAGGCAGCCCCGAGAAAAGATAGTCCTAAGAAAATTGATGTGAGAATAAGATTACGGTGGTTTCCTTTGTCCGCGCTATGGATGTTTTTCCAGGATTGAACGCTGAAAAGAATAATGAGTAAAACAAAGGGGTAGGCCGCGATTTCAGAGTAAAGGCGGAATGTGGATATGAACATGGCCGGTGAAAATCCAAGATAGAGAAGTGTTAAGGCTGTAAGTATAGTATTAATTTTGGATTTTTTTAATAAAAGATAGGTAAGGATTTGTGTTCCGAAAAGGATGAGGATTTGGAAGAACATTTGTACGGTTTTATAAGAGGTTGAGAGCATCTCAGCAATATGCATGGATGTCGACACAAGCCATGGATAGATCGGTTCCCGGTTAGGACCTGTTTTAAAGTATTCTATCCAGCCGTTTTTATGAAGCATTTTTCCCAGTTGTTCATATCCAAGCGCGTCATGCCAGAGATACATTTGACAAATAAAGGAAAGATAAATCCAGTAAAGGATAGAGACTGTAAAAACAATGAGAATAAGAGGGGAATGTTTAAGATTTTTACACATTTTGTGATATTATAACATGATACTTATTATACAATGATGAAAAAAATATTTATTTTAATCGGAAAAATGGTTGGAACAGGGAGCGTTCTTGCGCTTCTGCTTATGGGTATTATCAGGGTTAGAGACCAAAAACCACCAGAGAGTGGGGCATTTAATAATCCCATTGTCCGGCATATTTTTAGGGAACGGGATAAGGCAAAGATGCGTGTGGGTATGATGTCCATTCAGAGCTTTAAACCTGAATCCTTTGAGTTTTTTTTTGAATTTATTCAAAATAAAGAGGAGTCTAAGTCCGACAGGCTTGGACAGTATGTTCCCTATTATAAACGCATTGTGGAATACTATCCTTATGTTCCCGGAGGGTATGAAATCCTTGGATTTTGTTATTATTATCTAGACAAAAAGGAAGAAGCTCGCGAGGTTTATCAGCAGGCGATTAAGCACCATCCTGATTTTTTTTGGCCTTACTATAATCTTGGAGTAATGTATTTTCAGGAAGGGCGCTATAAAGAATCAACTGCAATGCTACGTAAAGCAATGAGTTTTAATCCTGCCGAAATTTTAAAAAAAATGTACATGTCCCGTGCTTATGGTGAAATTTTGCGCCACGCCTCAAAATTTAATTATGCGGTTGATCAGTCATTGAAGGAAAGTTATCAAAATAGTTACAAGCTAATGGCATTAAGCGCGTATTATCAAAAAAATGCTTCTCTTCAAAACGGAGCGGTTTTTTTAAAAAAGAATAACATTGATGTGAGGGCATTTTAAGAATGGGTTTGAGAGGGTGGTTTTTTTTTGTTGGAATCGCGGGGCTTAATCTCTTTATTTATTTTCCTTCCTTTTCTCACGTCGCGCGTTCTGATCAATTGATTTATTTAGCGAATACTGCCGGCATTGAAGATTGGATTTCCCTGGCGGTAAAAACGTATTCTTATGATCGTGTGCCGCATATTTTTGAAGGTTTCGACGCGGTACTGTTTCGTCCCTTCTTTTTCTTTTTTCTCGGAACGGAAAAATACTTCTTTGGGCATAATTTTAGGGCCTGGCAAATTACAGGATTTATTCTGCATTTATGTGTTGTCTGGAATCTGTTAAGGTTGTTGTGGAAGATGCGTCCGGGAATTTTTGCCGCACTGGTCACGGCATTTTTTTCTGTTTTACTGGTTGGAAGCGAGATGGTCAGTTGGCATCATGTTAATGGTTATCTTATTTTTTTAAGCTGTATTTTAATTTGCCTTTATCATCTTTATCAAATCACTGTTGAGCAACAGGTGAGGCCTGGACAATTATGGATTCTGTTTTTTTGTCTTTGCGTGGCGGTCTCAACTTATGAATTAGGACTGGTGTACAGCGTATTGTTTTTTATTTATCTTTGGACTGTGACTTTGAAGGTAAGCGAGCGCTTACCTTCAAAGAGTAAAATGAAAATCTCCAGAGTTTGGTATTTTCTCATTCTCCTTCCTGGAGTCTTATATGTTACCGCGAATCTTATTGACCTTCAGGCGAGGCATTTAGGATACGGGCAAGGGCAAACTGTGTTGCATGCCTTTCATTTTTGGTCGACGTTAAAACGCGCCTTTCTGAGTATGTATTGGTGCCTTTATGCGGGGTTTTTTCCTGGACATTTGAAAACACGTTGCCTTCAGCGGACACTTTTTAATGCCGGAGATTTTCTTCATTGGCAAAGTATTTTTAGTGTTTCGGCTTTATTGAAGTGGCAAGCAGGAAGTGCCTTAGCCATGGCAGGGTGTTACATGGCAGCGGTATGCAAAAACTGGTCGTGGGGTGCTTTCAAAGAAAAAAGTAAGTTTGTAGGGCTGGTGTTTTTAATGGTTTTGGCGCAGATGGTCTTAATTGTCATGGCGCGCATTAATTTTAAGCAACTCGTCAGCGTTTTAACGCATAATTCGTATTACGGTTATTATTTTTGGATGTACTTCGTTATTGTTTTATATTGCTTTTATATAGCGCAGAGCAGAAGTTCTACAACACCGAACGTGGGGTTGGCCTGTCGAGAAAAGGCCCCTAAATGTCTCAAAATTTTTGCACTGCGCTATAGTTATCAGCATAACGGAGAGAAAAGGAATGTTTTCTTAAATGTTTTGTCTGTCATGTTTTTATCCGTGTCGATTGGGGCGAATAGTTACTTTGTTTATAAATTAAATAAAAAACGTGCAAAAGTTGACACTCTTAGGTATTTTTTAGTGCGTGATATTGAAAGCCATCTTAAAAATGCAAAAGAGACAGGGGAGGCGTTTTCGTTTTTTATTGATCCTGAAATTGCCTTAGAGCTTCCATGGGTTAAAGCGGTCAATGATAAAAGGGGGAAAAAGTATACTTTTTTAGAACTACTCTATCCAGATTATTTCAACAAACAAAATCCACGCTACATTTATAAACTAGGGGAAGATGGCATCAAAATTGGGCGGAGATATTAGATATATGTTATATTAGTTTATAAGTCTAAATTTTAATAGGTATTTTAAGAAAGGAACAGAAAAATGACGAAAAAATTATTCAATAAACAAGGGGCTATTTTTATAGCGGCGGGTTTTTTATTATGTTTTTCTTTTAAGGCTTTTGCTGAAGAGAAAGAAAAGGCGGCAAGGAATAAAAATGAGGCCCTATATCAGAAACAGATTAGCGCATATCCTATGCTTATTGATGAAATGGAAATAATCCCGAAAATGGGTGAGAAAAAAAAGAGGGTAATAAGAAAAAAGAAAAAAATAAGATTAGGGTCTGGTGTCGATAAGAAGGTAACTGAATTACGAGAGAAATATGGGACGTTAAAGCAAGAGAATGAACGGTTAGAAACGCAGTTAAATCAACAAAAAGAGGAAGATAAAAAACTTCAGGAAGAGCTTGATAATATGCGGAAAGAATTCTATAAACAACAGGAGAGCTTTTCTAAAAAAGAGGAAGAAATTTCAGAGAAAAAAAATAGTCATCGTGATAGTTCAGAGAGGATAAAAAAGGTAACAGGAGAAGAGAAGTAATCCCAATTCCATATTGGTTATTTATGGACAGACCCTAACCGAAGAATTCACGGAGGATAAATTCTGATGGATAAAGAAAGAAATATAAAAAAGGCTGTTTGTTTTTTCTTTGTTATTGTTTTTTTATCCGGGTGTACGGCAGTGGATACGCTAAAAGAAAATTATTTACGCGTGGATGAATTTAATAAATTCACTATGCGAGAAGCTTTTAACACAATTAAAAGAAATTACTTAGGCGTAGGAGACATTGATCATGATACGCGGCAAAAATCTGAGCTCATGGCTTACGATAAAATTATGGGGACTCAATATAAGGATGACTATGAAGTTTTAGATCCTACCATTGATGATGCCTTACAGATGCCGGAAGCGTTACCCTATATTTTCGTTCATTTTTTTCCAAAGGAAGGAAGGCCGGACATTACGCGTACGAGTTATTTAGTAGTGATTAATCGGTTTTATAAACGCATTGAATATAGTGGTGTTTTTACCTTGCCTAAAGGAGATCCTTTTTACCGGTATCATGAAATATTACGAAAAATTCAACATTAATACTAAATCCATTAAACAATGACCAAACCCAATTTTGCTTTTCTCGACGCTTTAACAAGAATAGTAGAGTTAAAAATAAGATAAAATTTTTAGTTAAATCAAGGAGCAGGATTATGAGTTTTAGTCGGTTAACAGGGATGAAAATATGGATGTGTCTGGTTTTGATGGGCATATTTTTTAGTTTTACAGGAGGAGATTTGTCTTTCGCGGAGGGACCGTTAAAACCGTACATTGATTCTTTTCAACAAGCTAAAGAGGGAATGACATTATGGGAAACGATTCAGACAGGTGGTTTTGTGATGGTTGTTCTCGCGTTGCTGTCCATGGCGGGAGTCTCAAGCATTGTATATAATTTTATGACATTAAAGGTGAGTAATTTTTCGCCGGTTGATTTTACAGAAAATGTTATTAAAAAGCTTGAGGGAGGACAATTAGAAGCCGTACGAAGTTTATGCCGGCAGGAGAGTAATATTATTGCGAATATAGTAATGGCAGGGCTTGAAAAAAAACATCGGGGTGTTGTTTTCGCACGGGAGGCTATGGAGAATTGCGCGCGTAAAGAAATTAACCGTTTATGGCAGAAAATCAGTTATTTGGCAGATATTTCTTCAGTAGCACCATTAATTGGCCTTCTTGGAACTGTTTTGGGGATGATCCAGGCCTTTAATGTGATCGCTTTTCAATCAGCGGTTGTTAAACCTATGCTTTTAGCCGGAGGTATTTCCAAGGCCATGATTACAACGGCAGGGGGGCTTATTGTTGCCATTCCTGCGATGCTTTTTCATTCATTTTTTAAGGGGAAAATTCTGGAAATATCAAACACCGTTGAAACGTATAGCACGGATATTATGAAAATTATGGAGAAGGTATAAATGTCAAAATTTATTACGAACGCGTATCAACGGCAAACGCCTACTATTCAAATGGCACCTTTGATCGATATTGTTTTTTTGACATTGGTTTTTTTTATGGCCATGTCTGTTTTTAATCAACAGGAATCAGAGTTGAGTATCAGTGTCCCTAAATCAGCCGAGTCAACAGAAACAGTGCGTAGCCCAGGGGAAATCATTGTTAATATCAGTAAAGATGGCAGTGTTATTGTCAATCAAAGGAAACTTAAAACAGGTGATCTAGAGACCATGCTTAAGAAAGTTTCCAGCTTATTCCCAAATCAACCTGTTATTATCCGGGCGGATGGACAGACCTATCATAAATTTGTTGTCAATGTCCTTGATGCCTGTGCCAACGCGAATATATGGAACATCTCTTTCTCGACAGTGAAAACGCCGTAGGGGCGGGTTCCAACACCGCCCTCTAATTTTGGGCAGGTGGTCGAGACGGTTTTAGGTCTCGACTGTCTTCCCCTACGATAATGAATCCACCAATGAATGTCTTTTATTCAAAAAAAAAAATTATTGCTTTTTTTATGATTGCTGTATTTACAGTAAGTCCTTTTTCAGTTTTTGCCGAAAACTCTTCCTCCAGAGATGTTGAACAACTTGATTTTGCCAATGGACTTTTTCAGAGGGACCTTTATGAAATGGCATCTGCTGAATACCGCAAATTAATCACCACTTTTCCTCAAAGCCAATATTTACACGAGGCCTATTTTGGTATCGCGGAAGGGGAATTCTTTCTTAAAGATTACGCGAAAGCGATTAAGGGATATAGTAAATATCTGGAATTATTTCCTGATGGAGAAAAACTGGACATGGTGACACTGCGTTTGGGGCAGTCACTATTTTTAACCGGGGCGTACAGCGAGGCCTTATTAAATTTTTCAAAGGTGTCTGTCGAAAATTTGAAAAAAGAATTTGTGCAAATTTTATATTTTTATATGGGGAAGGGGTACCGCGCGAAAAAAGAAAATAAATCCGCTTTGCAATTTTTTGAGAAAGCCGCAGCTATGGCCGTTAAAAATCAACACACGGCGCATGCTTTTTTAGAAATAGCAGAGATTTTCGCGAAGGAAAAGAAATACTCTGAGGCGATAGCTTATTACGCGAAAGTTTACGCGAGTGCCGATTCAGAAAAAATGAAAGGGTTCGCGTTATACAAACAGGGTGAGATGCAGTTTGCGTTGAAGGATTATGTTTCTGCTATTGAGATTTTTAAAAGTGTTATCCGAAAATATCCGAAAGAAGCAGTGCGAAAGGAGGCGTTGTCTAATTTTTTATTAGCATTGTTTAATACATCTAAATATGATGATGTTATCTTAACATTCCAGAATAATCAGGATTTTATTCAGGAGGACAAGTCTTTTTTTAATGTATTTTATGTGACGGCTTCAGCTAATTTTCAACTTAATAAATATATTCAGGCTGTTCGTCTGTTGGACAAAATGCTCGTGTTTAAGAATTTGTCTGTTAGTAACAGGCAGAAAGGGTTTATTAAGAAAACAGAAGTGCTTGTAAAAGCATATCGGTTTAAAGATGCCGTCGATTTGATAACAAAGGAATTGGCGGATGCTCAAACGAATAAAGATCAGATCATGTTTCTTAAAGCGGAGAGTCTCTATGGATTAGGTGATTTTTCAGAGGCTTATGAGGCCTATAAGAGCGTTGAGGCTCAATCGTCAGATTCTCCCTTTATTTTAGATGCGTTATATGGGGCGGCTTACGCCCAAAACGCGAGAGGAAAATTTCAGGAGGCCCTGAGCCTTTTCGTGGAATATTTTCAAAAGGGAAAAGATAAGGGGAAACGCTCCGAAGCTTTGTATAATGCGGTTTTAATAGGAAAAAAGCTTGGGCTCAATCAAGAGGCTATCAAATATTGCCAAATGTACCTCGCTACGTTTCCGAAAAATGAACGCGATGGAAAAATATTATTTTGGCTTGGAACGTTGTACGCACAAGAAAAGCAATATGAAAAAGCAGTCGAGACGCTACAGAATTTTCTCGCGAAATATCCAGAGAGTCCTGAAAAACAAGAGGTCTATTTTTTGTTGGCTTATAATTTACAGTTGGTGGATAATCCTGAAGAGGCTTTAGCCTATTATGGGAAAATTGACACGGAGAAAAAAGATGCTAATGTTCTTTATTCCGCGTTAAAAAATATGGTCTTTATTTATTTTCAGCAAAACAATGATGAAAAAGCAGCGAAAGTGATTGACAAAATTTTGATGGAGTTTCCATCTCAGGATTTAGATATGAAAACAATTCTCTGGTTAGCGCAGAGGTATCTGGAAGGTAAAAAATTTGAGGATGTATTACGAATTTTAAAAAAAGTTCAACCCCCTGAGAATGATTTAACAAGCGAAGAGGCTCTTGCGTATTTTCAGGCACGAGCGTATAAGGAAATCCAGGACTATCCTGACGCCATTGAATATTATGACATTGTTCTTAAAACGGAAGGGGATAATTCTTATGATGGGCTTGCTCACATTGGGAAAGGACTGTGTTTGATGAAGATCAAGGATGTGGCCGGAGCCAGAGCGGAATTTGACGCGGCTATTTTAGAGAACACGGATGACAATACCATTACCATGCGGGCGAGGTTCGAACTCGCGAATATAGCAAGAATAAGAGGGCGGCTGGAAGAGGCCGCTAAATTTTATATGTTGGTCGGGGTTTTATATACCGATGATGATTATACTCCGGAAGCACTTTTTCGGGCTGGGAAAGCCTTTGAAGCTCTTGGCCGCCATCAAGACGCGCAAAAAGTGTTTCAGGAAATCATAAGAGACTATCCGGAAAGTCAGGCGGCGGGTAAAATTAAAAATTAAGCGGCTATTCACGGCAAATCCCTTTTGGGTATAAATTTAAATATAGATTTTGATTACACAGAAAACTTAAACCCAAAAGGGATTTGCCGTGAATAGCCGCTTAATATAAATATATGTATGATGTTACTAAAAAAAATCAGGAATCAGGGATTAATTTTACACATGTTATTATTATTTGTTTAGGTTTTTTGAGAAAAATTAATGAAAATTAAACAACCCGTTCTTAGTGCTGTTGTTATTTCACTCGTTCTTCATATCGCTTTTTTTGTATTAGCAATGGGAGTGGATGTTTCTAGTAAATCTGTGGATGAAACTAAGCCAAAACGGGTTTTTCGTGTAAAATTATTAAGGAATGATATTCCTGTACGGAAGCTTATTAAGAGAAAAAAAATAGACAGACCTGTGGAGACCCTGAAGTTTGAAGGGACAACAATGAAGAAAACGGGGAAGCCCCCTATGTTTAAAGAAAAGGTTGTGGAGAAAAAAATGGCGAAACCTAAGGAACAGAAAATGACGGAGCTTGTTGAGGCCTCGGTTCCGAAAGAGTTTAACGACTATTTAGAAGAGACTAAGGATAAAGTTTTAGTTCAAAAGTTTCAAAGAAAAACACGAAAGAGTCTTTTAAAGAAGATGGAGCAGCCAGGGAACAATGTCTTCGCGACACCGGCGGATATTTTGAAAGAAGGAGATGTTTCAGAAGATTTTTTTGATAAGATGCCTGGGTTGACTCCAAGGCTTATTATCCGTTCCGAAGGTCTGTCTGGTCATGATATTGATGCTCCTGTTGGGAGAGGACAGTATGGTTCAATTATTCAAAAAAAGCTTAACCCTGAAAATTTGAAAGAATACCTAAGCTATCGGTTAGAGATTTATCAGGACGCTCAAGATGGAGAGAAATATTATAAATTAAGTATTCGTGCCGGAAAAAAGGCTTTAGAGTTAGTCCCTATTCCTAAAGAAATTGTATTTTTGGTGGATTGTTCCATCAGTACGCAACCAGAACGATTAGAAGAGTTCAAGAAAGGGATTAGATATTGTTTAAGCCATCTGAACTCAAACGATACTTTTAATATTATTGCCTTTAAGAAAAATATTCATTATTTTCGACCTGCTTCAGTGAAATCTGATGAAAAAGCTAAAAGAGAGGCTTTGCGCTTTGTCGCGCAGTTAACATCCGGTGAGAAAACAGATACGTATAACGCCCTTTATAAAAGTATTAATACTAAAAATGCTCGTGATCCTTCTTATATTATCCTTTTAAGTGATGGCCGCCCGACGAAGGGGGTAACGGATTCAAGAAAACTTATTAATGATATCTCCGCCTTAAATAATGGAAAAATAGCTATTTTTTCATTTAGTGGAGGGGTGAATGTTAATCGGTATTTGTTAGATTTTATCGCGTATAAAAACAGAGGATGGGCTGAATATTCTTATCGAACACATTTAATAGGGGAGACAATGGTGAATATGTATGAAAAAATCAGAGATCCGATTTTAATCAATTTGAGGTATTATGCCAGTGGACTTGAAAATGGAAATATTTTCCCTAAAATGCTACCGGACTTCTTTCGTAATACAGAGTTTACTCTGTATGGGAAATATACACGTGCAACCAATTTTTCTTTGCAGCTTTTAGGGGAGTTTAATGGAAAGGCTAATGAATTTTTTATTAAAGGTTCTCTTAAAAAAGCGATTCCAGGAAAGGAAGATATTGCCCGGGGTTGGGCCTTCAATAAGATCTATTATCTTATCGGGCTTTTAAAATATGGAGAAGAAAATCAGGAGTTGATTAAAGAAATCAAATTTTTAAGTAAAAAATTTAATATTAAAACGCCCTATGGGCGGAGAGTTTTTGGAAATTAGGGTTTGCAAATAACAGGTATACTTTAAACTATTTGAATGATGAAGCATATTTATACCAAATCCACTAATTAATTCCTGATTTAATTTTACTTATCTCGACGTTTTTGCGAGTAAGTAAGCTTTTTAAATGAGTACTTATTTAATGGAATTGGTATTATTAAATATCTATCAGTTGTTTTTGTACAAACCCT
>CAZIRV010000053.1:0-14320 GCA_964541845.1 uncultured Planctomycetales bacterium | reverse complement strand
TAAGTAGACATGTTAGAAAATAAGTGTTTGATTTGTGGAGGTGAATCTTTTGCGGAACTTTTTTATATTGACCAGTTTCCTATTTTATTCGGAGCGGTTTCACCTGAGCGAAGAGGAAAAGTTAAAAAATATCCGTTGACAATGGCTATTTGCGATGAATGTTCTTTGACTCAGCAAATTAATCTTTTGCCAGGAAGTGTTTTGGATGAAGTTTATACCGCGGATTACTATAGCTGCCCTGCTCCATCAGGTAATCAGGTTGGAAAAAGAGTAATTAACGTGTTTTATTCTTTTTTTAATAAAAATATGGCAGATAAGAATAATGATCAGCAAAGAAAATTATTGGAAGTCGGATGTTTTGACGGATATTTATTAACACTTTTGCAAAAGGACTCTTGGGATATTTATGGGTGTGAT
The DNA here is from genome assembly GCA_964541845.1 of uncultured Planctomycetales bacterium. GTDB lineage: Bacteria > Omnitrophota > Gorgyraeia > Zapsychrales > Zapsychraceae > CAZIRV01. Next base: position 13,903 of record CAZIRV010000053.1, on the reverse strand, counting down.
CCGGCAGGTCAAACCAGCATTGCTGTAAAAAATCTTGGAGAAGATAGAATTATTAATGATTTTTTTTCTCGTGATACGTATAAAGAAAAGAGTTTTGATGTTGTTATTTTCAGGCATTTATTAGAACATCTTTATGATTTGCATTCGTTTTTAGATGATATTTTTTATGTTTTAAAAGATGATGGATGTGTTTTTATAGAGGTTCCTAATATATATGCCACGTTTAGCTTTGGGGGATTTGGTTCTTTTTTTCATCAACATATTTCACATTTTTCGATTGAGACATTACAGTTTTTATTGAGCCGGCATGGTTTTATCATTGAAAAGTATGAGGCTACAGACGTTCTTCACGTTAAAGTCGGAAAAAATAAATCCGGAATCCCTAGAGCCGCTATTAATAAAACTAAGGTTTCTTTAGAAGTAGAGGAAAAAAAGAAAGCATTTTTAGATAAGCATAAAAATATTGAGAAAAAGATTAAGCAATTGTTTGCGGGTGTTAATAATGAAACAATTGCTATCTTTGGTGCCAGTGCGGCGGCCACAACAATGGTTAATATGCTTGATAAAGACAAACGAAAGAAAATAAAGGGTATTTTTGATAATGATGTTTCAAAGCATGGAAAGTTTATTGAGGGGATTGAGATTTCAATCAGTAATCCCGAAGGGATAAGGTTAGAAAAATTTGATGCTATTATAATTTGTAGTCATATTTTTTCCGATGAAATTTATGAGCAGCTGATAAATTTAGGGGTTGATAAAAATAAAATTATTTTTATTGAACGGTATTAAATTTAAAGAGACAGACATGATAAAATCTTTAATCCTTAAATATTTAAAGAGTAGGCTTGTTACAGGAAATATCAATCGGAATGATCGAAGCGGAGCTTTACACAGGGCTTGGGGGCATGTGTACACCAGTTTTATTAAAGGAGACTATTTTGAATTCGGTGTTTATAAAGGAGATTCTTTCATTGAAAGCTATAAAAATTATTTGCTCTTTAAAGACTGGATTAATCATCAAACTATAAGTGAAGAGCCATGGCGGAGAGAAGTAGCAAAAGAATATGTTAATCATATCCCCTGTTTTCATGGGTTGGATACATTTGAAGGCATGCCTGAAAATGACGAAAGGAATGTTACATTTTCAAAAGGCAGTTTCTATGCAGATATTGATGATGTTAAAAAACGGTGTGAACACAATGGGCTAAAATCTCCAGAATTATTTCTTTATAAAGGCGAATTTAAGAATACACAAGAGAAGCTTTATAAAAATGTCGGAGATAAAAAAGCAGTGATAATAAATATTGATTGTGATTTGTATACTTCAACGATAGACGTTTTAAAAATATGCGAATCATTTATTCAAATAGGGACTGTATTATTGTTTGATGATTACAATACGTTTTCCGCAGATAATAAAAAGGGTCAAAGGAAAGCGGTTAGAGAATTTTTAAAAGAGTCTAATTTAGAGTTAGAACCCTGGTTTCCATATTGTTACGTGGGTCAAGCTTTTCTTTGTGTTGGGAATGGAAAATGAAAGACATTTTAAATTGTGGTATCGTTGGCTTCGGGTATATGGGAGAAATTCGTAAGAAGGTTATAGAAAATCATCCCAAGTTAAATCTTATTGGCATTTGTGAGTCTAATTCGAAAAAAAATGAAAAAATTATCGGTTACCCTGCCTTTGGCTCATTTGAGGGCCTTTTAAAAGAGGATGTAGATGTTATTTTTGTATGCACACCGAATGTCTATTCTCCTGAAATTTGTATTCAAAGCATGAAAGCCTCAAAGCATGTCTTTTGTGAAAAACCCCCGGGCCGATCTGTGGAAGATATTATGCGGATGCGGGAGTATGAGAAGGATGGGGTGAAGTTAATGTTTGGATTTAATCATCGTTATCACCCCGGGATTATTAAGGCTAAGGTGATGATTAATAGCGGGCGGTTTGGTAAGGTTTTAGCGGTTCGTGGGCTTTATGGTAAATCTGGGGGGAAAAATTATAAGCACTCCTGGAGAAATCAAAAGGATATCTCCGGAGGCGGTATTTTGCTTGATCAGGGTATCCACATGCTGGATTTATTTCGGTATTTTTGTGAAGATTTTGAAGAAGTGAAATGTTTTACGAATGAGGCTTATTGGGAATTTGGTATTGAAGATAATGCCTTTGTTATTTTACAAAATAATAAAGGTCAAAATGCAACCTTGCATTCATCGGCAACTTTTTGGAAACATACGTTTCGAATTGATTTTATTTTGGAGGAGGGATATATCTTTGTTGAAGGCCTTTTGTCGAAAAGTGGGAGTTATGGTCGGGAAAAATTAGTGGCTGCTAAACGGCAATTTGAAGATGAGACGGAGGCCGTAGGGAACCCTTCAGAGGAAGTGACTTATTTTGATCAGGATGATTCCTGGGGGCTAGAAGTGGATGAATTTGTGCGTTGTATCAAGGAAAATAAGCTTGTTACGGTAAGTTCCTCATGGGATGCATTGAGGGTCATGGAGATCATTGAACAGGCTTATGCGGATACTCAAGGACAAATAGCCAAAGTCAGCTAAAAGGAAAACCATATGAAAAATATTGTTATTGCAGATGCATATCATGAGGGAGATTTAAAACCTTCGGCTTTGCTTAAAGAGTATACGCAGCTAGTTCAAAAAGATATTGTTGATTTGTGGAAGAAGGAATCGGTTAAAGAGTTTTTTTGTCCTTCCTGCCAATCAGTGGAAAAGAGAAAGGCTTTTGATAAGTTTCAGCAGACGTATTATGAATGCGCGCAATGCCAGACCCTTTATGTTTCCTTTCGTCCTGATGACAAAGATTTATATCAATATTATACGCATTCCCCGGCACGTTTATTTTGGCAGGAAAAAATTTTCGGAGAAACACAGAATAGTCGTAAAGCCAAAATTATTAAGCCAAGGTTTCAGTGGATTATAGAGTCTACACAAGAATATTTTCCCGAGGCTAAGCATTGGGTAGATGTTAATACAGCACAGTACGGATATGTTGAAGAAATGATAAAAACAGAGTTTTTTCAGAAAAAAACATTGCTTAATCCATTTTTAGATATGAGTGGTTTAAATATGGATCAAAGCAAGGTTACGGTTGTTGATCACCTTATGTGGGGAGACCTTTTGAAAGGTAATGTAGATATTATTTCTTTATTTGAAGTGGTAGATCATACGGCTGATGTTCAGTGCCTTTTGGCGAATATTTTGCGTTCATTACGGGCAGGAGGTCTTTGTTTTATGACGGCTATTTTATCAACAGGATTTGATGTTCAAACATTGTGGGGAAAAGCCGATAATATATATCCTCCGGATCGGTTGAATATTTTTTCTATTGAAGGGTTAAAGAAACTATTTGCGAGATATAATTTGGAATGTCTGGAGTTTAGTACACCGGGAGTTTTGGATGTAGAAATTGTGGTCAAAGCGGTTGAAAATAATCAGGGCGTAGAAGTCCCGCGTTTTGTTCAAACAATGTTGGGGAGGGGAGAAGATTGCCAAAGAGACTTTCAGGATTTTTTACAGGCCAATTTATTAAGTTCGTATGGAAGAATATTATTAAGGAAAAAGGAGAAGTAAATTATGTCGTATGTAAAACGTTATTTTGAGGAAGCTATCTCAATTTTTGAAAAGATTGATCAAGAACAGGTGGATAAAATGATTTCAATACTATTAGAGGCAAGAGAAAAAGAAGGGCGTCTTTTTTTTCTTGGTGTAGGAGGAAGTGCCGGAAACTGTTCACATGCGGTTAATGATTTTCGAAAAATCGGAGGATTTGAAGCGTACACACCGGTTGATAATGTCTCTGAGTTGACAGCTCGAACAAACGATGAGGGTTGGGATACGGTATTTAGCGCGTGGTTGAAAGGCTCAAGACTAAATGAAAAGGATGTGGTTATTGTATTTTCTGTTGGGGGAGGAAGTAAGGAGAAAAATATTAGCGCGAATCTCGTATATGCTCTGGAGTATGCCAAGGAGGTTAATGCTAAGATTATTGGGGTTGTTGGTCGGGATGGGGGACATGCCGCTAAGGTTGCCGATGCGTGTGTGATTGTTCCGCCGGTTTCTCAGGATACGATTACACCTCATGCAGAGTCATTTCAGGCGGTAATTTGGCATTTGATGGTTTCTGATCCACGGATTATGACGATGTCTAATAAATGGGAATCAACAGCAGCCATTTAAATTTATGTATAGGAATTTCAAAGACATCTGGGGGAAGTTTGAAGAGGGTGCAGGCACCCCTTTGGGGCAACAGGCTCCGAGTTTCCAAAGGGCGGAGCCTCTTTGGACAAGTTCCGAGCTATAAAGGAGATATATAATTATGGCAATTTTTTTAGATACGGGAAAGATTGAAGAAGTAAAAAAATATCATGCAATGGGTATTATTCGAGGAGTAACGACTAATCCAACGATTCTTCTTAAAGACGGAATCACCGGAGGTTTGGAAGGAGTTAAAAAGCATACGATTGAAATAGCACAATTTATCAAGCCTTATCCTCTTTCTGTGGAAGTTACAACCAATGACTTTTCGAAAATGATTGAGGAGGCTAAAGCTATTGCCGATTGGGAAGAAAATATTAATGTTAAAATTACGATTCATGGTCCTAATGGGGAATTAGATAACCTTTCGATTATTCATGCATTAGAAACGAAGCATGACGTGCGTGTGAATGTTACGGCGATGATGAGCGCGCAGCAATGTTTTTTAGCCGCTATGGCCGGGGCATCTTATGTATCATTATTTTGCGGGCGTGTGAATAATATGGGTTATAACTCTGTGGAAGAACTGGAAAAGTTGCGTAATTTATTGGATGATTTTGATTTGAAAGCTCAGATTATCGCGGCTTCGACACGCGAGATTTTAAATGTTGTGGAGTGGCTTGATGCCGGAGCGCATATTGTGACGGTTCTTCCTCTATTTCTTAATGGAATGATTGTCCACCCGTATACAAAAGAGACAGTTCAAATGTTTTTAGATGACGCGGCTAAAGGAGCGAATGTTTCATGAAAGAGCTCATTGATCGACGAAAAGTTCTTAAACAGAAATTTGTGGATCGGAAACAGGTTTTTGCCGGATGGACATCTTTTGGGCATGTCTCTATTTCTGAGATTTTTGTGCAGTCTGGCATAGATTTTGTGGGTATTGATGTTGAACATAGTACAATTTCTCAGGAACAGTCGCAAAGAATTATTGCTGCGTGTCAAGCTGGAGGGATTCTTTGTCTTCCAAGAATAGCTTCTCACAATGTTGAAATGACGAGAAGATTATTGGACTCTGGAGCGGACGGTCTTATTGTGCCTATGGTGAACTCTAAGAAGGATGTGGAGAATGTTATTTCCTGGATGAAGTATCCTCCGGCAGGGCGACGAGGATTTGGAGTTTCCCGGGCTCAGGGGTATGGAGCTGATTTTCAGGAATATATTAAGGAGTGGAATGAGTCTTCGGTATTTATTGCACAAATTGAAACAATTCAGGCGGTCGAAAATATTGAGGAGATTCTTTCTTGTAATGGCTTAGATGGTGTGATGGTTGGCCCCTATGATATTTCCGGGTCATTAGATATTCCGGGACAGTTGGACCATCCTAAGGTTATTGAGGCCGGGCAACGTGTTGTGGAAGCGTGTCAGAAGCTAAACAAGTCTTGCGGAACACAGGTTGTTGATCCTAATCAGGAAAACATTAGAGAGGCATTTGATCGAGGATATTCTTTTACGGTATTAGCATCTGATGTGTTTATTTTATGGAAATGGGCTGAGCGTATGCGGGGTTATATTCAAAAGGCTCATAGTGTATGAAAGATTTAAAAATTATTATGCTTGATTTTGATGGGGTTCTTGTTGAGTCCGTAGGCATTAAAGATGAAGCTTTTAAAGAACTGTTTAAAGAATATCCTGAGTGTTTAAGTGAAATTTTAGAGTATCATCTAGCTCATAACGCGGTCATTCGGTTTGAAAAATTTCAATATATTTATGAAATAATTTTAAAGAAAAAATATACGGAAAAAGCAAAGAATGATTTGTGCCAACGGTTTTCGGATTTAGTTGTTCAGAAAATTATTGCGTGCCCTGCTGTTGAAGGAAGTCAGGAGTTTCTGGAGTATTTTTTTAACAAAGAATCTATGTATCTTATTTCCATTAACCCTGATAATGAATTACAGCAAATTCTTCAAGCACGAGGGTTAAATCGATATTTTAAAAGAGTTTATGCTTTCCCTTGGAAGAAGGTTGATGCCATAAAAGATATTTTAAAGAAAGAAAGTGTGCGTGAAGATCAGGCGGTGTTTGTAGGGGATACACCGGAAGACCGTTTAGCCGCAGAAGAAACAAAGGTTCCTTTTTTAGGAAGAAATAGTGGAAAAAATATAGGAGGTCAGAAAGGGTCTTTTTATCAAAATTTATTTGAGATAAAAAAGGCATTAGGATTTAATTGATGAGTCAACAAACGATAGATATTCCTTCGATTTTATATGATGATTATTATCGTGATGATCAAACACCAAGTGAACTCATTTCTTCGCATTGGAAAGATTTTTATAAAAAAGTAGAAGTTGAGTCTGGAGGAGGACAAATTGTTTCTTTAAAAGGGTTTGGGTTCGGAGATTTACAATATAATTCCATTCTGACAAGAGTTTTTTCATGGTTTACAATTTTGAGTTATTTTTTTATATTACCGAATCGGTTTGGAGTATTAAGATTTTTAAAAGTAGCTATGAATTTGGCACGTGGAATGGAGTTAACATTTTCTTATGATTGTTTTCGTCAGCTTTGCGCGGGTTTGTTAATTCATCAGAAAGCTTTAGGGAAGAAAAAGCTGCGTATTATAAATATTGGAGATGGCTATGGATTTTTATCCATGCTTTTAAAGGAGTTTTTTCCGGATGCTCAAATATATTTTATTGATTTAGGAAAAACACTATTGTTTCAAGCCCATTATGGCTTAAAAGTTTATCCAGCTCAAAAACATTATTTAGTTTCAAGGGATAGTTTTAAAAATGAAGAGGCGAAAGATGCAGATTTTATTTATTGTCCGGCAGAACATTTATCGTTACTGAACACAGTCTCTTTTGATTTAGCTATTAATATTGCCTCTATGCAAGAAATGAATAATGAGACGATTGCGTATTATTTTAGTTTTTTACGGGAACATCTGGTTGAAGAGAATTTGTTTTATTGTTGTAATCGAGAGGAAAAAAAAATGCCCGGAGGGGAAATAGCGAGGTTTATGGATTACCCATGGGATAAAAATGATCAATTTTTAGTTGATGGCTTTTGCTGCTGGTATAAGTATATGTTGGCTTTTCGGAAAACGAAAAATGGACCTAAAATATTCAACACAAGAGTTCCTTTTGTTAATTATTTCGATGGGGATGTGATGCATAGGTTAACAGTTATGCAAACGAGTAGATAATAATCTTGTGAAAGGGTTGTATACTAATTATATTAAATAATTGTTCTATTTTAATTTTTCTATTCGTGTTGAATCGTCGAGAAAATCAGAGTTGATTTTGGTAATTATTTGATGTAATTGGTATTAGTTGTGAAAAATACATATTTATCAGATTTTTTTAATTTAGAAAAAAAAGTTGCTGTCATTATTGGCTCAGGAGGTTTTCTTTGTAGTGAAATGGCTTTAGGGCTGGCAAAGGCAGGGTGTTCAATCGTACTATTAGATAAAAATGAAAAGGCTGTGCGTACAGTTGAGAGTAAGATTAAAAAAATAACGCGACATGTTATTTCGCTACTACTTGATGTGACAAAAAAAGAACAGCATGAAGCAGTGTTAAAAATTATTTTAAAAAGATTTAAGAAGGTGGACATATTAATTAACGGAGCGGGTATTAATGCGCCTACGCCTATTATGAATATTGCGTTAGAGGAATGGCACGCGATTATTGATTCGCATGTAACGGCCACGTTATTTGGATGTCAAGTATTTGGATCCCACATGATTAAGCGGAAGAAGGGGGCGATTATGAATATGTCTTCGGCCTCTTCCGGGCCTCCATTATCGAAGGCCATCGCCTATTCTGTTGCCAAATCTGGGGTAAAAAATTTAACCCAAAATTTGGCTAGGGAGTGGGCGCCGTTTAATGTGCGGGTCAATGCATTAAGGCCTGGTTTTTTCCCGACGCAGTGGAGTATGAAGCATTTTATTGACAAAAAGCGACAAGACGCTATTTTAGGACATACGCCAATGGGGCGTTATGGTAAACCAAAGGAACTTGTTGGTGCCGTATTATGGTTAGCTTCGGATGCGGCTAGTTTTGTGACCGGAGCAGAAGTAGCTGTCGATGGTGGATTTTCGTGTATGACAATTTAGAGAGATATGAAAAGAAATATAAATAAAACAGTTACTATTACAGGAGGCTCTAAGGGAATTGGGGCGGCTATTTCCAAAGAATTTTATGGGAATGGATGGACTGTATTTATTGGAGCAAGGCATAATAATGAACTAGTAAAAGAGCTCGGTAAGCGCGCTTTTTTTATTAAGATGGATGTGTGTAAAGAAAATGATCATATTCGTATAGTGAAAATGGCTTTAAAAGAAACAGGACGTTTAGATGTTTATATTAATTGTGCGGGATTTTCCGAGTGGAAGCCTTTAGGTAAGATTACAGAAAAATTTTGGAATGATATGCTAGATACGAATCTTAAGGGCACAATGTGGGGCTGTAAGGCCGCTGCAAAATATTTATCGAGAAAAGGATCGATTGTTAATATTTCCAGTTTAGCTGGACGAAGAGGAAGTCCCAATAATTCTGTTTATTGCGCTTCAAAATTTGGAGTAATAGGTTTAACACAGGCTTTAGCAAAAGAGCTGGGGGCACAAAAGATTAGGGTAAATGCAGTTTGTCCGGTTTACGTGGAAACAGAAGGGGTTTTGAAGGCCCTGGAGGCAGAAGTTTCTCCGGCAAAAGGGAAGAATATTCAAGGCTATTTTAAAAAATTTAAACAAGAACAATCAGCCTTAAAAAAATTACCGACGGGTTCAGAAGTTGCCAACGTATGTTTTTTCCTTGCCTCTGATGCGGCTTCGGCAGTAACAGGGCAGTCGTTGAATGTCGATTGTGGTGTTTTACCGCAATAAAGAGTTATCCATAAATAACTTGGATAATTCCTAGTTGAGAGAAATATGCATAGTTTAAAAATAGTTGCTGTTATTCCTGCCAGAATGGGAGCGTCACGATTCCCTGGAAAACCTCTCACTAAGATTTTAAATTTACCAATGATAGAGCATGTTCGAAGACGTGTAGAGCTAAATAAGCGTGTTGATGAAGTTTATGTGGCTACATGTGATCAGGAAATTATGGATACTGTTCAGAGTCATGGCGGGAAAGCTATTATGACAGCTAATACACATGAACGATGTACAGATCGTGTTGAGGAAGCCGTACAGAATATTGATGCGGATATTGTCCTTATTTTTCAAGGGGATGAGCCTTTATTTGATCCCAAGGTAGCGGATTTATTAATTGACCCGTTAGTCCAAGATGCGAATATTCTCTGCACGAATTTAATTTCTGTAATTAAAGATGAATCTGACTTGCCGGATATTAGTATTGTTAAAGCCGTATTAAATCAACAGAACAATATGCTTTATTTTTCACGATCACCTATCCCTTATCAAAGAGTTCAGGGGCAATGTATGTTTTATCGCCAGACGGGATTATCAGCTTTTCAGAAAGATTTTTTGATTAAATTTTCAAACCTGAAACCAACTCCATTAGAAATTGCGGAGTCAATAGATTTTAATAGAATTTTAGAACATGGTTATTCTATAAGGGGTGTCGTTTTTGATCAAGCCTTATTTGGTGTGGATGAACCGGAACATGTTGTCCGTATTGAAGATATTCTGCAGAATGATTCTGTTCAAAAGGAATTTTACAAGAAAATTTTAAATGTATGAAAAAGAAAATTTTTGTTACCTTATCAACTTTTGCACAGTATGGTGATGATCCGCTAAGGATTCTTGAAAGAAGTGGCTTTGATTATGAAGTGAATACTTTAGGCCGTAGGTTACGTAAAGAAGAAATTTCTCAATTAGCTCAAGGTTGTCATGGTGTGGTTGCTGGTGTTGAGCCCTATGACGAGGAAGTGTTGGCAGCTATGCCTGACCTGCAATGCATTAGCCGTTGTGGTGTAGGTGTGGATAATATCGATCATAAAATTGCTGAGGAAAAAGGCATCGTTATTCGTAATACACCGGATGTTGTTATTCAACCGGTGGCGGAGTTAACTATAGCCATGATATTTGATGTGTTACGAAAGTTGACAGTACACACTATATTATTACGCTCGAAGAAGTGGGAAAAAAAGGCAGGAAATCTTTTGAAGGGGAAGAAGGTCGGGATATTGGGATTAGGTCGTATTGGTAAAAGAGTTGTAGAGATGTTAATTGGATTAGGGGCAAAGGTGTGTGGAACAGATATTTTTCCTGATGAGGAGTGGGTAAATGAGTTAGGTGTAACGATAGTTTCTGTAGAGGAGCTTTTAGCTAAAAGTGATATTTTAAGTATTCATTTAGCGTGTACAGAAGACAATGCGTTTGTGCTTGGGGCAAAAGAAATTGCTTTAATGAAACAGGGGGCGTTCATTATCAATACGTCTCGGGGAGATTTTATTGATGAGGCTGCATTGCAGGATGCTTTAATAAAAAATCAATTAGCTGGGGCGGCATTAGATGTTTTTTCGGAGGAACCATATGACGGCCCTCTAGGTGAATTGGATAATGTCGTATTGACTCCTCATATTGCAACATTAACAAAAGAGTCGAGATTGCAGATGGAGGTTGAGGCGGTACAAAATGCATTGGAAACATTAAATGATTTTAACTGAAGCGAGCGGTATTTATTGTCCGGTTTGTTCTGGCGATTTTAAAAAAAAGGAAAGTCGAAGTTCTTCTTACCCAACGGTTGATGGTCAATTAAAGAATGGAAAGGCTCCGCAACGGATATATTTTTGTCCTAATTGTGAAATGGGCATTGCATATCCTAATTTAACAGAGGAGCAACTCAAAGAGCTGTATTCTCAAGGAGAATATTGGAAAAATCCAACAGTTAAAGAAATTTTACCTAAAAAAGATCCTGCTCCTTATGTCCTGGCAAGAACACGATGGCATATTATTGTGTCATATTTAGAAAAAGAAGGTAACAATAAGAAGGTTTCTATGCTTGATATTGGAGCTGGACATGGTTTTTTGGGGTTAATAGCAGCTGAAAACCAAGATCCTGTTTTATCAAAATATGTGATGGTAGAAGCTGATAATGAATTGAGATCTGCTTTTGAATTAACATGGGGAAAGAAAAACAATAATATTGATATGATGGCTATTGAATCAATTAAGAAAATAAAAGGGGAGTATCATTTTATTGTTTTTTCTCATATTTTAGAGCATGTTATTGATCCACTAAAATTTTTACAAGAGACGACTCTATTTTTAGCTGAAGGAGGATTGATTTTTATTGATGTGCCAAATCAGGATTATCTTTATAAAAATGATGTTTTTCCGCACGTTAATTTTTTTAATAAGAAATCATTAAATATTTTGATCAAAAAGTGTGGTTTTGAGATAGTGTGGATTAATAATTTTGGACGAAATATGAAGACTTCACCTTGTGGGCAATATTGTAATAATAAAATTATGGATTTTATTGCCAGAGTTATTTATAAGTTCCGTATGATTTTGCCAGAAATGATTCCTGTGAAGTTTTTTTCATGGCACTTAGGAGCGAAATTAAAGAATGATAATGGAACCTGGATTAGGGTGATTGGAAAAAAGGTTAGCAATTGAAAGTGAATTTATAGCATTTATGGATCGCTGAGACTACAGAGCCCTGAGTATTCAGTCAGCAAAAGTAGTTCGCGATAAAGTGTACTGAAAATTGTCAAAGTCATGATTGAAGACAATTTTCTGAAAAAGAAGGGGGAAGGATGTCGGATATTTTTGTATTAGGGATTAATGCGAGTCATGATATTGCCTGCGCTCTTGTTAAAAATGGTGAGTTAGTTTGCGCGATTGCTGAGGAGAGGTTGAACCGTGTTAAGCGTTTTAGCGGTGGGGTTGACCAGGATGGAATGACGAATAAACATTTGCCTCAAGAATCTATCCAATATTGTCTTGAAGCAGGAAAAGTAAATTTAGAAGATGTTGATCTGATTGTTGTTTCTACTTGTGTAGTGGTTAATTATGCAACATTCCAGACGAGAACTTTAACTAAACAAGAAATTTTGGATCAGCTTCCCGGAAATATTGATTCTGATAAGGTTCATATTGTCAGTCATCACCTTGGACATGCGGCAAGTGCTTTTTACCCTTCAGAATTTTCTGACGCCGCTGTGATTGTTGTTGATGGGGGCGGTAGTTTATTTTATAAGACAGAAGGGGATGCTAAGTATTATGAGGAGCGTGTCAGTATTTACGCGGGCAAGGAAGAAAGTCTTAATTTAGTTCAACAATATTCGGATGAAGGCCCTTCTGATGGTCATTTGGCTAACCCCGGGCACTGTTCATTAGGAGATTTTTATCAATCGGCAACGCTATTTATTGGTTTTAAGCCGGGGGATGAAGGAAAAACAATGGGATTGGCCCCGTATGGAACAGAGGTACTTTATAAGGATTTTGAAGCGGCTATTGAATTTAGTGATGGAAAATTATCGATTAAACAAGAATTTCAATTTAATAAATGGTTCAAGAAAGATAAAGAGTATTATGATGGATGTTTTGGAAAGCCAACTAACTTTGGTGATCCTATTCGTCAGATTGATAAGGATATTGCCGCGGCAGCACAACACGCGTTAGAAAAGGTATTGATTAAGATAGCGCGTAAAGCTTATGAAAAGACTAAGTCGAAGAATTTGTGTTTAGCCGGAGGGGTTGCTTTAAATAGTGTTGCTAACAAAAAAATTTTAGATGAAACTCCGTTTGAGAATATTTTTGTTCAACCTGCCTCTGGTGATGATGGCTGCGCTTTGGGTAATGCGCTTTTGGGTTGGTCAGTGATTTTACAAAAGCCAAGAGTTTGGTGTATGCGTAATGCCTACACTGGAAGGAGTTACTCGAAAGAGGAAGTTCAGCAGGCAGTTGAGCAGTACAAAGGATGGGTTGAAGTTGTGGATACGCAGGATGCTATTAAGGAAACGGCACGTCTTATTTCAGAACGAAAGATTATTGGTTGGTTTCAAGGAGGTTCAGAGTTTGGGCCGCGAGCTTTAGGGCATCGTAGTATTTTATGTGACACCCGGTTTGCTGAAATGAAAGATATTTTAAACGCTAGGGTTAAATACCGGGAGGGGTTCCGTCCTTTTGCTCCGGCTATATTGGAAGAGTTTAATAGTGAATATTTTGAATTAGATTGTCCGAGTCCTGTTATGCTTCTTATTGCGAAGGTTAAGAAACCGAATGTGATTCCTGCCATAACACATATTGATGGGACAGCCCGGGTGCAAACAGTGAATAAGGAAGATAATGATGTTTATTATGGGTTAATAGAGGAATATTATAAACTAACGGGAGTTCCTGTTATTCTTAATACTTCGTTTAACGTTGCTGGTGAGCCTATTGTAGAAACGCCCGAAGATGCTATTCGTTGTTGTCTGGCAACACGTATAGACTATTTGGTTTTGGGAGATGTCCTTTTAAAGAAAAAGGATTTAAAATGTTATGTTTTTAGAGTATGGCCGCAAGATTTAAAACGTTTATTGTTTAAAAAATTCAAGGCTTTGAGCTCAGGACATCCTTTTTTGAAGAATATGGTGAAGGGGATTAAGCGTTTTATAGGGACGCCGATTCCCAAGAATATAAAAATGCCGGGATAAACAGAGTTGAAAAATAGTATATTTAGGGCTTGCAATAAAATAAATGTAACAACCATGGAAATTTAGTTCAAAATCC
>CAZIRV010000052.1:0-14446 GCA_964541845.1 uncultured Planctomycetales bacterium | reverse complement strand
ATCTGACCTAAATCTGAAAGCTAAAAAGGGAAGTTATTTTTGCTTGAATCCTAAGAACAGACACCGGGTGTTTGTTTGGTGGCCGGTGGTTGTGTTGGTAGGGGTTTTGGGCTATGGAATTTTTCGTATTTCTACATTGAGCGGCCCATCTTCCTCCTCGATGGTGGTGGGGGTTGTTCAGGCAAATATTCTTCAGGATACGAAATGGCAGGAATCCGCGTGGCCTGCAATAATTGATAAATATTTCGTTTTAACTAAAGAGGTGGCCAAAGAAGATCCTGATTTGATTGTTTGGCCGGAAACGGCATTTCCAGGATTTTTATTAAAGGATACAAAATATTTTCAGCAGCTACGGGAATTAGCAGCAGATATTGATATTCCTATTTTATTTGGTTCTGTCACAAAGGATGGCGATTCTTATTATAACTCAGCAGTATTGCTGTCTTCGAAGGGAGAGATTGCACAGCGTTATGATAAAAGGCATTTAGTTCCTTTTGGCGAATATATCCCTTTTCGCGTACGATTTCCTTTTTTGTCAGAGATTATTCCGATTGCGGATTTTAGCTCCGGAAAAGAATATACGGTTTTTTCATCATTATCTTTACATAACGACATCAGAACTTTTTCTACATTGATTTGTTTTGAAGACACGATGGGACAATTAGCAAGAGAATTTGTTAAATCCGGGACAGGGCTTTTGATTAATATTACAAATGATGCATGGTTTAAGGATACAGCCGCGCCGTTTATGCATTTGCAGTCAGCGGTATTTCGAACAGTAGAAAATAGAAGAAGTCTCGTGCGAGCGGCTAATACGGGAGTCAGTGCTGTTGTTGATGTTACTGGAAAAATAACGAATACTGTTCATAATAAAAAAGGGAATATGATTTTTGTCCCCGGGTATATTACTCAAAGAGTCAGTTTTAATTATACAAAAACTTTCTATACAAAATATGGAGATATTTTTGCATTCGTGTGTTTTGGATGTATAATAGTGGCAATTATAATGACTATGGGAGGAAGAAATAAATATGAGGAGTAAATCAATCAAGGCAATAGTATTTTGGTGGTCGATTGTGATTATTGCCTCGAGTAGTTTATTGTTTTCTGTGCCGGGACTAATCAATGTTTATTTCATGGGTAGGTCATCGACGGAGAGAAGTATTGATTGGTCTATTTTGGGTTTAACGATTGTATCCTTGTTGTGTTTGGCCGTTGGGGGCAAGAAAATTTTAAGTCGCGGAAAAAATCAAAAATCCTCCTGGAAGTCAATTTTAATTATCGATGATGACGAAGCTATTATAAAAACGGTGCGAGCTATTCTTATTTCTCAAGGGTATTCTGTTTTGGCTGCCAGCTCTGGTGAAAATGGTCTTAAGGTTGCTCAGAATCAAAAACCGGATTTAATTCTTCTGGATGTGATTCTTCCTGGAATTAAAGGACGGGATGTTTGTAAAAAATTAAAAAAAGATCCTGAAACAAAAGATATTCCTGTTGTTTTTCTTACTTCGAAAGAATCTGATGATGATATTCAGGCGGAGAAGGCGGTGGGGGCTCAGGAGCATCTTACCAAGCCGGTAAATGCAAAAGTATTAGTTTCTACCATTCACAATATTTTACTGTAATAGGAAAGTATAAAAGATTTTCCTATCGGCAATAAAAATCGCGTAGCGATTTTTTCGAATTAAAACTAAGACCATGAGTTTGAAAAGTGGTATAAAAATTTTTCAACGGGCCCTTGCCCGTTATGGAATGCGTTCTTTTATTTGGTTATTTGAAAAAATGCCTTATTTTTTTATTCGGCCATTATCGAATTGTGTCCTTGCCATCGGGTATCAATTTATTATTAAACAGCGTCAAATCGCTCAAGAAAGTTTACAAATAGCTTTCGGCAAAGAAAAGTCTCCTGAAGAAATTCAGAACATTACAAAAATGTGTTTTTCTCATGTGGGACAAAATATGACAGATCTTTTTTATTTTATGTCGCATGCTTCTAAGGTAAAAGAGAGGGTATATTTTGAAGGTATTGAGCGTCTCGATAAAGTTTTAAAAGAAGGCAACGGGGTGATTGTGGTAACGGCTCATTTTGGAAACTTCCCCTTAATGATGTTAGCCTTTGCACAGGCAGGGTATAAAGTTAACTCTATGATTCGTCCGGCAAGAGACAAATCTTTAGAAGAATATATTGTTCGTAGGAGGCGAGAAGTTGGTGTTGATACAATTTACGCAATTCCTCGAAGGAGATGTATCAGTCAATCTTTGAAAGTGCTTCGGAATAATGAAATGTTGTTTATTCTAGCAGATCAAAATTTTGGAGCGGATGGACGAATTTATGTAGATTTTTTTGGACAAAAAGCAGCTACAGCGACAGGGCCGGTCGTTTTTTCCAAGCGGACAAACTCACCTCTTTTACCTATGTTTTCAGTTCAACAACCGGATGGCAGACATAAGATTATTATTGAGGCCCCTATTGCTTTGGAAGAAGGTCGGGATGAAGAAGAAATGACCATAAAAACTATGACCAAGGTTACCAATCTTATTGAACACTATATTCGGGAATACCCTCCGGAATGGGCGTGGATGCATCGTCGGTGGAAAAGTCGTCCAATAGAGGAATAAGGAGCATAGCATGGCTGAAAAAAATACTTATAAAATATTTATTACATACCTTGTCGGATTTTTTATTTTGATTCTCGGGGTTACTTTAGCGCTTGTCTGGTGGGAGGATTTTATGGGAATATTACGTGGTTTCGCGGGGATTACCCTGGCTATGGCAGGGCTGTTGATTTTGTATTCGTTAAATAAAAAATGACTTTTATTTTTGTAGGGGCGGGCCTTGCGTCCGCCCCTACAAAAATGTGTAATTGTTTTTTGGAATTGGTAAAATAATTCATATGATCTGGTTAAAATTTTTTATTAGCGCAGCTGTTATTATTTTTGCCGGAACTCGTTTGACATCTTATGCTGATCAGTTGAGTGATCAGTTACAGGTCGGTAAAGTCTGGATGGGGGTAGTACTTTTAGGTTTTGTCACGTCATTACCCGAGGCTATCACAAGTTTAGTTTCTGTCATTTCTTTCCAATCAGGAGATTTAGCTATTGGGAATATATTGGGAAGTAATAATTTTAATCCCATGATTTTGGTAGTTATGGACGTGGCTTACCGTCAGGATTCTGTAACCAATGCCATTCGTTCTAATGCTTCACACACGGCCTCAGCGGGTTTCGCGATTTTTTTAACTATGGGGGTTATCGCGGGTATTTTTTTTAAAATTGGGTTCTTGGTTTCGCTGTTGATTGCGTTGGGATATTTTGGAGGAATGCGTTATTTAGCCTTACTGGAAAAAAATAAAAAGGCTGAAAGTGTCCCTGTTTCCAACCAAAAGAAAAAGTCTTTTTTAAAGATTTATTTAAATATTATTATTAGCGCAATATGTATCATTGGCGCGGCGATTTTTCTGGCAGGTTCCGCGGATGCTTTGGCTGAAGAGACGGGTTTAGGGCGTACGTTTGTAGGAAGCATTTTCCTCGCGTTAGTAACGTCCTTACCAGAGATGGTGGTCTCTCTTTCAGCACTAAAATTAGGCGCGTTTGACTTAGCCGTTGGAAATATTTTCGGGAGTAATATGACGAATATTTTTATTATTCCTGTTTGTGATGTATTTTATCGAGGAGGATTCATTTTAAATGGGGTGAGTGCTGCGCATATTTTAACAGCATCGTTAAGTATTCTTTTAACGCTGGTGGCGATGGTCGGCATTCATTGCAAAAATAAAAAAACTTTTTTTGGGATGGGACTGGATTCTTTTATCATGATAGTATTGTTTATGGCAGGAACAAAAATTTTATATAATTTAAGATAGATTTGGGATACAGGGATATGTTTAAAGGTTTAAAAAAATATTTTTTTTCAGGATTGATCATTTGTTTGCCATTAGCACTAACAGGTTTTTTATTTTATTTTGGTATCAGCAAGATTGATGGGATTTTGGCAACAGTTTTTCAACCTTATTTATTGGATAAATTTGGGTTTTATTTCCGTGGTTTAGGTATCATTATCAGTTTTTATATTATCAGTGTGGTCGGCTTTTTTGCTACAAATTTGGTTGGACGAAGAATTCACGGTTTTTTTGAAAAATTATTGTTAAAACTGCCATTTTTCCGTCAGGTTTACCCGGCTTTAAAAGAAATGGCTATTTTTTTGTTTTCGCAGGAGCAGCTTAAAAATTTCAAACAAGTTGTTCTTGTGGAATATCCACGAAAAGGGGTGTATGCTTTTGGGTTTTTAACTAATGAAAATTCAACTAAAAGTATATGTGAAAAAACAGGAAAAAATTTATGTAATGTCTTTGTTCCAAGTGCTCCGGGCCCTTTAACGGGGTTTGTGGTGCTGTTTCCAAAAAAAGAAGTTATTTTTACGGATATCAGTATTGAAGAAGCCTTTAAGTTTATTGTGTCTGGTGGAGTGGTGAATCCAAACTAGGGATTGATTATTTTTTGATTTTAATGTATAACTATTTTTTAAAATTTATTGTAGGGGTGGGTCTTATCTGCCCCCACGAACTAGTATTCAAGGAGAAAAATCATGGGTAAGAAAAAACGTAGGGGAAAGTTGAACTGGCGTTCAAAAAAAGCTAACCACGGGACAAAACCAAATAGAGGATAGTATGTTTAATTTATTCGTTCTTATTCCGTTCTGTTCATTAGCGGCATTAAGTTTTGCATGGTATCTCACTTTGCAAATTTTTAAGCATAGTGAAGGAACTAATAAAATGAAGGAGATTGCTGAGGCTGTTCGGCAGGGGGCCTCAGCCTATCTTCGCAGGCAGTATATGGCAGTAGGTATATTTTTTGCAATTGTATTTTGTTTGCTTTTAATCCTTTCGTATCAGGGGTATTTGGTTATATTTGTTCCTTTTGCTTTTTTGACAGGAGGTTTTTTTTCCGGGCTGGCCGGGTTTTTCGGAATGAAAATCGCCACGGCTTCAAGCGCGCGAACAGCGCATGCCTGTCGGTCAGGGTTGAATGAAGGGCTGAGATTGGCCTTTTCATCAGGGGCTGTCATGGGGTTTGTTGTGGTTGGCTTAGGACTGATGGATTTGAGTATTTGGTATCATATTCTTGATTGGTATTATTCAGGTAATCCTTTGCCGGAAGGAACAGATAAAATTACGGCTATTACAAGTACGATGCTGACTTTTGGAATGGGGGCGAGTTCTCAGGCTTTATTTGCGCGTGTGGGAGGGGGCATTTTTACTAAGGCTGCTGATGTGGGAGCGGATTTGGTTGGAAAGGTTGAAGCGGGGATCCCGGAGGATGATCCTAGAAATCCGGCTGTGATTGCGGATAACGTTGGTGATAACGTTGGGGATGTCGCGGGGATGGGTGCTGACTTGTATGAATCATATGTGGGTTCTATTGTGGCCACAGGGGCTTTAGGGGTAGCGGCCGGTTTGGGCGTTGAAGGGGTGTTACTCCCAATGTTAATCGCTGCCGTTGGTATTTTAGCCTCTATGATCGGTATGAGACTGGTCAAGACAAAAGATGACGCTTCACAAGAGTCCCTTTTGAACGCATTGCGAAAGGGTATTTTTTCTTCTTCTATTATTGTGGCCATTGCCGTATATTTTTTGGTTAGAACTATTTTAGGAATAGAACATACAGGGATTGCCTGGTCAGTTATTACGGGTTTAATTTCAGGGCTTTTAATAGGGTTATGCACGGAATATTACACATCTGCACATTATTCTCCTACACGAAAAATCGCGGGTTCAGCTGTAACCGGTTCAGCAACGTTGATTATTGAAGGACTGGCTATTGGAATGTCTTCAACCGCTGCTCCGATTGTTATTGTGTGCGCGGCGATTATGGGGAGTTTTGCTTTTTCCGGAGGTTTTATAAATTCGGATATGGGGCTTTATGGAATTGGCATTGCGGCAGTCGGGATGTTAAGCACCCTAGGCATTACTTTAGCAACGGATGCTTATGGACCTGTCGCAGATAATGCCGGTGGTAACGCACAGATGTCCGGATTGGATCCAAAGGTGCGTGAACGTACTGATGCGTTAGATTCTTTGGGAAATACGACGGCAGCAACAGGAAAGGGCTTTGCGATTGGGTCTGCCGCCTTAACAGCATTGGCGTTGATTTCAGCATATAAGGAAAAAATTATCCTTGAAGGTGGCGTCATTAATTTAGATTTGATGAATCCTGTTGTATTGATTGGGCTTTTTATTGGAGCAATGATGCCGTTTTTGTTCTCTTCATTGACAATGAGCGCGGTCGGTCGTACGGCAGGCCAGGTGGTTGTGGAGGTTCGAAGGCAGTTTAAGGAAATAGCAGGAATTATGGAAGGGAAAACACGCCCGGATTATGCGCGTTGTGTGGATATCGTAGCAGGAGCATCTTTAAAAGAGATGCGGGCTCCCGCAATTATTGCGATTGTGACGCCGATTGGGGTTGGTTTGCTATTTGGTGTGAACGCTGTGGGAGGACTTTTAATTGGGGCAACGGCCTCTGGATTTTTATTAGCAGTTATGATGGCGAATTCCGGTGGCGCATGGGATAATGCTAAAAAATATATTGAAGAGGGGGCGTATGGAGGCAAAGGATCTCCGGCGCATAAAGCAAGCGTTGTTGGGGATACCGTAGGGGATCCCTTCAAAGATACTTCAGGTCCGAGTATTAATATTTTGATCAAGTTAATGTCAATGGTTTCGATTGTTTTTGCAGCGTTTATAGTTCAGAATGCATTGATGCAATAGTTTGCGGGGGGTAAGGATAGATTTTTATTGTAGGGGTGGATATTGCCGCTCCTACGAATCACATTACTGTGAATGAGGATTTTTTATGGCCCAACAATTAAGCGAGCCTCATCATCCGAGGCCTCAGTGGAAATCCCGGATGGGGTTTATTTTAGCGGCATTAGGGTCAGCCGTTGGACTTGGAAATATTTGGCGCTTTTCTTATTTATGTTACAAAAATGGGGGAGGCGCTTTTCTTATTCCTTACTGTATGGCCTTATTTGTTGTTGGGATTCCTTTGATGATTTTGGAGTTAGGGGTAGGTCATAAGATGCGAGGATCGGCCCCTTTGTCTTTTGCCAGGATTGATCGACGATGGGAATGGTGTGGCTGGTTAGCGGTTGTATGCGCGATGTACGGAATTATGCTGTATTATTCAGCGGTTATTGCGTGGTGTTTACGTTATGTCTTTTTTTCTTTTAATTTAAGTTGGGGTGCCGATCCTAATGATTTCTTTTTCAATAAATTTTTACAGTTAAGTTCAGGTCCATTTGACTTAGGAGATATTCGGGCCCCTATTCTTTTGGCTCTTTTGGTCGTTTGGTTCTTGAGTTGGATCATTGTTTATTTTGGGGTGCAAAAAGGGGTTGAGAGGGCTAATAAAATTTTTATGCCGTTGTTGTTTCTTCTTATTTTTATCCTTGTTATCTGGAGTGTGAATCTTAAAGGCGCGTCGCAAGGCATAGCTGTTTATTTAAAACCGGATTTTTCTCTTTTGACAAGTGCTGGAATCTGGATAGATGCCTTTTCACAAATTTTTTTCACACTTTCACTGGCTTTTGGCATCATGATCGCGTATGCTTCTTACTTGCCACGTAAAGTAAATATTGTTAAAGATGCTTTAATTATTTGTGTTGGAAATAGTGCTTTTTCATTTTTCACAGGATTTGCAGTCTTCGGAACGTTAGGATACATGGCTGATGCAACAGGCAAGCCTGTCTCGGAAATTGTGGATAAGTCCATTGGGTTAGCCTTTGTCACCTACCCACAGGCCATTAGTTTGATGCCGGCTTTTGCAAGGTTGTTTGGAGTTTTTTTCTTTTCATCGTTGGTGATCGCGGGATTATCCAGCGCTATTTCTTTAGTAGAAGCTTTTAGTGCGGCGATTATTGATAAGTTTAATTGCTCGCGTGCATCAGTTGTTTCAGTGGTTTGTATCACAGGGTTTCTTGGGAGTATTATTTTTACCGCAAAAAGTGGGTTGTATTGGGTAGATATTGTTGATCATTTTATTACGCATTATGGCTTAGTTATTGTTGGAATTTTAGAATGTATTTTGGTGGGGTGGATTTTTAAGGCAAGTAAATTGCGTGAGCATATTAATCATGCTGCTAAAAAAATATTAACGCCTTTATGGGATATTTCTATCAAATTTGTGATTCCCATTATTTTAATTCTTCTTTTAATTAATGATTTAAAAGGGGAATTCACGGCACCTTATGAAAATTATTCATGGTTGTCGATTATTCTTATTGGACGTGACTGGTTGGTCATAGCTCTTTTTGCTTCGCTTGTTATTTCTATGCGGCGATGGCGAAAGGAATTAGAAGGAGGAGAACATTGAAACTTTTAGCATTCCGTAAAAATATTCTCATGTTGGCAGTAATTATTCCTTTGTTATGTTCCATGTCTGGTTGTATTTATTTAGTTGTTGGAGGAATTGGGGCTTTAGGGGGGTATGTGGTCAGTCCGGATACTGTTGAGGGGCTGACAGAGAATGATGCGACAGCGGTGTGGAACGCGGCGGTTGAAATTGTTTCAATTATGGGAGTCATTCTTGAGGAACACGAAGATGGAGGTGTGCTGCTGGCTAAAATTAACGGAGCTAAAGTTACCATTAGTATTACTCCAATAAGCCAGACGACTGTTAAATTGAGTGTTAAGGCGAGAAGGCATCATTTCCCAAGAATTTCTGTCGCGCAGGATATTTTTGTCAAAATTATGGGGCAGTTAGAAGGTTAGAAGAGTAAAAATAATTGACAACATTTCTTCTCTCATATAGAATGCATCCTTTCGTGAGACAATTTTTTTATGTTGAACCCACTTTGGGGATAAGAGCATAAATTTTTAAAAAGTGCAGTAGTTATGCCGAGATAGCTCAGTTGGTAGAGCAGAGGCCTGAAAAGCCTTGTGTCCTCAGTTCAATTCTGAGTCTCGGCACCACTTTTACATAGAGTCAGGTTTCCTTCCTTAAAATGAGTAATTTCCAAAATTCACAGTCATTCCAACATTCACACAGACAACTTGGGTTCAATACGATTTTAAAGAATAATTGGGGTGTGGTTCTAATATTGTGCTTTTGATGGCATAATGGGAGAGGAGTAACTTTAATGATCGCCCTTCTTACGCATTCTAAACATCGCAGTTTCCAACGGCTTTGGCTGGCTCAGTTGATTTCACAGTTTGGTGATCGTATCCATCAATTAGCCCTTATTGGGTTTATCGCCGAGCGCGCGCCAGGGTCAACCCTGGGACTGGCTAAGCTTTTAGCCTTCACCATTATTCCTGTTTTCATTATCCAGCCCTTTGCCGGAGTCTTTGTGGATCGTTGGGATCGTCGGACAACATTATTTGTTTGCGACATTGCGCGGGGACTGTTGGTCTTAATGATTCCTTTTCTTTTTATGAGACAATCATCCATGGTTCCGATTTATGTGGTGGTTTTTTTTGTTTTTTGTTTTAGTCGTTTTTACTTACCAGCCAAAATGTCGGTATTGCCGGATATTGTTGAAGAAGACCATTTATTTAAAGCTAATTCCCTTATCTCCACAACAGGTATGATCGCCTTTGTAGTGGGCTGTGCCTTAGGCGGATTTCTGATTGATCAATTTGGGTCTAGAAATGGATTTATTATTGACGCTGGCACATTTTTTTTATCAGGGCTTATTATTTTTTCTGTCGCCTTACCGTTGAGGATTAATAAAGAAAAAATTTTAGAGATTGGAAAAGAGGTTATCGATCCTACTCGTCAATCGGTCTGGAAGGAAATGAAGGAAGGTTTCATCTATTCTTTTCAACACAAAGAAATCCGTCTCATTATTAACATGCTTTTTGTTGTCTTAGCCGCTGCCGGCGCCATTTACGTGGTGATTATTATTTTTATCCAACAAGCATTTAATAGTGTTACAAAAGACTTGGGAGTCCTGGCGGTTTGTCTTGGAACAGGATTATTTGTGGGGGCCCTTATTTATGGAAAGCTGGGGAAAAAAGTATCCTGGCGTAAAACCATTTTTACATGTTTGATAGGCGGAGGACTTATGTTAATGGCCTTTGCACTATTAGTCGTTTATTATCCAAATATGCCTATGGTTATGGGGTTGACCTTTTTGTGGGGCGTTGTGATTGGTCCTGTTTTTATCGCGGCCAATGCAGTGGTACATCTTGTAGGCGATGAAAAAATGCGGGGTAAAGTTTTTAGTGCTTTCGAGATTGTTATTCATTTTGCATTTTTAATATCCATGTTTTTAAGTTCCTGGTTAAGTCAATTTATTGCCCATGAATGGATTTTGATAAGCGTAGGCGTCATGATTGTTTTAGTAGGAATAGGTGGTTTAAAAAATAAGGGGGAGGTCTTGCAGTAGGGGATCCATAAATGGCATACTTTTATTATTAAAAATTAAGAGTAATTTTCCCTCTTTAGCAAAGAGGGCGAGGGGGGATTTGATATGAAATTTGTAGTCTTTGTGTCAGGAGAAGGAACGAACTTGCAGGCCATTATTGAGGCTGTTAAAGCGGAAGAAATCAAGGCGGAATTAGCACTGGTTTTTTCCAATAAACGTAAAGCAGGCGCACTTAAACGTGCTGAGGATGCTGGCATCAAAACACTTTTTCTCGATCGCAAACATTACGCAACTCCACAGAGCTATGAGCGTGATATTGTGATTAATCTTAAAGAAGAAAAAATTGATTTCATTGTGCTTGCTGGATACATGAAAATTTTATCCCCATTTTTTATTCGAACGTATCCTAAAAAAATTCTTAATGTACATCCTTCACTGCTGCCTTCTTTTAAAGGCGCGCGCGGCATTAAAGATGCGTTTACGTATGGGGCTAAAGTCACTGGCGTAACTATTCATATTGTTGATGATAAAATGGATCATGGCCCGATGATTATGCAGGAAGCGATTAAGATTAAAGAAAAAGATACCTTAGAGACCCTAGAAGAAAAAATTCATAAAATTGAACATCGTATCTTCCCAAAAGGTATCGCCCTTTTTGTGGATGGACGATTAAAGATTGGACCGCGGAAAGTGGAGGTATTGGACAACCTGGCGTAAATAAAAATATAAAAATTAAAAAAATCGTATCGTATGTAGCCGTCCTTTGGACGGCCTTTTCTTTGGGGTGTATTTAGGGAGGTCTTCTTTAAGGATAACTTGTATTGATTCAGACTCTTCTTCCTCACGAAGATCCTCAAGACGGGCAGAAGTAAAGTCTTTAAAGTCATAGGACAAGATGGTTTGATTCACTATTGTGAGAATTTCTTTAGCCGCGTCATTAGATGGTGGAAAAGCACTGCGTGTATATTTAAAGTTTATTCGGTAAATAATTTGTTTTATTAAAAAATTACCCCACGTCATATCATAGGTTTTTAAATGCCGGCCTTCCTCATCCCCGATAATGCTGGTGTGCCCAATGGGTTGTTCAATAATGACGCGCTTGGCATATTCTTCCTGAAAAGAAGGGTCTCGCATGGCGCGCTCAATATCTTTGAAAGCGACAAAGGCTTTGGTTTCCATTCCAAGAGAGGTGTCTGCTAAAACAACAACAAAGAAATCAGGAGCTTTTTTTGTTTTCGTCATATAAGGATCAACGTCAACACTTGCAGCATTTTTAACAGGATTTGGATCCGTTATATCCTTAACAATTTTTTTTCTATATTCATCTCTATCAATAGGTTCTCCAATAGGGCCGTAGGCACGAAAGATCGCGGTGAGGATATTTCTTTGATCTTTTTGGTATTTCTCTGTTGTGGAAGAGCTATAGCCAAATGTTTTTCCATAGTTTCTGGAAAGCGAAATATCATATTGGACATTAAAAATATTATTTTCAAATTGTCCATCCAGAAAATTAACCGTACGAGTCTCTTTGGCCTCACGCACAATTTTGGGGCCTTCTTTATTGGATTTAAATTCAATAAAAGTTT
Organism: uncultured Planctomycetales bacterium; assembly: GCA_964541845.1. GTDB lineage: Bacteria > Omnitrophota > Gorgyraeia > Zapsychrales > Zapsychraceae > CAZIRV01. The sequence goes on along the minus strand of CAZIRV010000052.1, from coordinate 2,497 downwards.
TATTTGTCGGTAAATAAATCCATAGGGTGTTGTCATAAGATGTTGTGACGATATTTAATTTGTAATCTTTTTTGCAGATATCGATGAGTTTTTGTTGGGCTGTGGTTATGCGGCGTTTTCTGTCCTTGGGTCGGGAGGATTTTTTAGCACATCCGGAACCAAGAACCAGAATAAGACTTGTAAGTAAAACAATGTATTTATTGGCAAAAAGGGATTTCACACAAATCCCATTAAATGGTTGCTCTATTTTAAGGTTACTTTTCTCGTTGAATCGTCGAGAAAAGTAAAATGGATTTCGGTAATTATTTAATAGATTTGGTGTTGGCATAAGGGATTATAATGTTTCTATTATTTTTTTAGATGCTGAACGGAGACCAAAATTTTCAAAAATAACAACGATTTGGTCATAGTCCAGTTCTTCCCTTTTGAGAAGTTCCTGTGCGAAATATTCCAGGACTTCCATTTTATCTGTAAGGATTTCTCGCACTTCCTTCATGCAGATTTGTAAAATATCCTGAACATCATTATCCAGTGTTCGTTGGATTTCATCAGAGACAATAGGTCTTCCATGTGCGTCGGCGATAGCAAAGAAGTCTCCAATAAATCCTGATTTTCCCATCCCATAACGCCAGACCATCGCGTGCGCACATTTTAATGCCGCATCAAAATCACTGCCGCGTCCCCCACCGACCCCCCCACTGGTGGAATTAAACTTAAGGATTTCAGCGACGTAACTGGCTACACTGACTTTAATGTTGGCGAGCATATGTTCTTTGTTGGAGGAATGGAGTTCTTCAACCGGTCTTTGTGAAATAAATCCAAGAGATCCTTTATGGGGAATAATTGTTGCCTTAATAACATCATTCGTTGGATGGACTAAAAACGCAATGACCGCGTGTCCGGCTTCGTGATAGGCTGTCCATTTTTTTTCATCTTTTGTGAGAGTAATATTGGACTTTTGTCCGAAGGAAACTCTGTCATAAGCTTCTGAAAGATGCCGCATCGTGATAACGTCTGTTTTATCCCGAAGGGCAATGAGTCCGGATTCCCGAATCATGCTGTCGATGTCTGAAGGAGAAAAATAAAGGCCTTTGCGCGCCAAAAGACCGGGATCCACGGAAGCATCTGTTTTTACCTTGGATAAATAAAAAAGAAACAAATCTTTTCGTTCTGTAAGATTAGGAAGTGCAATATGAATTTTTCTGTCGAAGCGTCCGGCGCGCGTAATCGCGGAATCCAGTTCATCTTCTCCGGCGTTAGTAGCCGCAATAATAACAATATTATTTTCTTTTTGACGGAGCCCATCCATTTCGGTTAGGAATTGATTGATGGTCGCATTATGGCTCTGAACCCCGCCGCCGAAGCCTTGATCTGCCTGACGGTGGCGGGCAAAAGAGTCAATTTCGTCAATAAAAACAATGCATCCACCTTCCATGCTGGCCAGTCCGCGAGCTTGCTTGAACAAGGATTTCATGCGGGCAACTCCCTGACCGACAAACATTCCAACGAATTCACTTCCTACCGCGGAAATCATCGGAAGCCCACATTCAGAGGCAATGGCTTTGGCCAAATAGGTCTTTCCACATCCCGGAGGCCCAATCATAAGGGTTCCTTTAATGATTTTTCCTCCAATGACTTTAAGCAGATGGCGATCTTTAAGGAGTTTTACAATTTCCCAGGCCTCCCTTTTGGGGTCTTCCATGCCAATAACCTCGTGCCATTTAACATTGATCTTAGAGCTGGATAATTTTTCCGCGCTTACTTTTCCTATCCCACCGCCTTGCATAAAATAGAACTGTATGCCTAACATAACGGGAAGGGAGACTAGCTGTACAATGACGAACATCGGTAAAAGAAGTGCCATTTGCGCGGAGATTTGTCGTTTACTAAAATCTTCTAACGCCATGAAGTTAATGAAACAATATCTGAGGAAGAAAGCTGAGCCCATCAAAGCTCCAAGGATGAGCATGCCCAGAAGCATTTTGAGCCAGTGGAGTTTAAAAAAAACAAGGATTCGTTTAAAAAAATCATTTAGTTTTGAATTGGTTTTCATTGAGGGTGTCCTTTAGGGGTTGTCACAAAATAACCTGATGTTGTAGCGCGTAGATTTTGGTCATATTTTTTTAATCTGAGTAAGCGATTGTAGATACGTACTTGACGTACGTTGAAAAAATTGTGATTGAGGCTCAGAAAAATATGGCTAAAAGATACGATGATAAAACGTTAAGTTATTTTGTGATAACTCCGTAGTTATACCAATTCCATTAAATAAGTACTCATTTAAAAAGCTTACTTACTCGCAAAAACGTCGAGATAAGTAAAATTAAATCAGGAATTAATTAGTGGATTTGGTATTAATATATAAATTATTTTTTAAAATATTTTTATTAAAATTATCATACACATTTGAGTAAGTATAGCATAAATTTATGAAAAATAGGGTCCCTAAATCCTAAATAGAAAAGTCAGAAAGAGGTGTAAAAAATAAGCCTCCGAC
>CAZIRV010000051.1:0-14556 GCA_964541845.1 uncultured Planctomycetales bacterium | reverse complement strand
TAATGTCAACGAGCTTGCAACTATTCTATTAAAAGCAGATTTTTTTTAAACTTCCTGCACAACAAAATAATTTATTTATTTTTACATTTTGCGTTATTTAAATTAACTCCACAATCAGGACAAAGTCCTTTACAATTTTCACTGCATAAAATACGCCGCGGTAAACTTAAAATAATTTCCTGACGAATATCTTCCTCTAACTCAATACTTTCCGTATTGCGTTCAACCTCAAAATCTAAATCAAAATTTTTATATAAATTCCCTTCAATATCTTCCAAACAACGTGAACAATTTGAAAAATATTTTCCTGTAACCTCAATATGCGCTAAAATACTGTCTTCAAACCACTCCAAATTTGCCCTGACATCCAATGAATCAACAAATTTTAATAAATCCTCTTTCCTTTCTCCCACAACCTCAGCCAAAATTTTCCCCGTAACTTCTATACCTCCAGAGCGAATATCTTTGACATAAACTTTCATACAATACCAATTCCAATAAACTACCTCGGAGCAAACCCACGAGGTATTGACCTAAGCATTTACAAACGGAGCAAGCCTCGGGGAATTAAACCCGGTTTAAAGATTGGCAGAATAATTTTTTTGGCCAATCTCTTAATTAAGCACTGACCAGAACCGATTTAGCATAACTTTATACCTTCAACAGTTCTTTTAACCGCTTTTCCACAAAGTCCGGCACAAACGAAGACAAATCCGCGTCTAGTGCGGCTGCTTCTTTAATTAAAGTCGATGAAAGAAATGAATATCTTTCCGAAGGCATCAAAAATACTGTTTCAATAGTCTCATCCAACCGCCGATTTGTCAAAGCCATTTGCAATTCATATTCAAAATCCGAAATCATCCGCAATCCGCGAATCAAGACTTTAATACTATTCTTACGCGCATAAGCAATAATAAGGCCGCTAAAAACTTCAATCCTAACATTTGCAATTCCTTCAATAGACCTTTTAAGTAAGTCAACACGTTCTTCACTATCAAAAAGCGTTTTTTTATGCGTATTAATGGCAACAGCCACAACCACTTCATCATAAATTTGTGCTGCCCGTTTGATTAAATCAACATGCCCGTAGGTCACAGGATCGAAACTTCCAGGATATACAACAGAATGGCTCATTTAACCTTTTCCTCTTCATTTTTCACCTCATAAAATGAAAGTAAAGATGCTCCATATTTTTTTTGTCTAAGAAGTAAAAATCTACCCTGCATCTCAGGTAGAGTCTCTTTCTTTTCATGCTGAATAACGACGGTACAATTGGGGCGTACTATATCACAGGCCCCCAGGATTTTCAAGGATTTTTTCGCTAGCCCCCGTCCATAAGGCGGATCAGCAAAAACGATATCAAAATCCTTTTTTTGACGAGCAAGAATCTTAATAAAAGCCAACGCATTCCCTTGAATCACCTCAAATGTCCTATTGCCCTCTTCATCCGGAATAATTTTTAGAATTTCAATATTTTCCTCAATCACATCAACACACTTCGACTCTTTTTCAACAAAAACAACCCTTTTTGCCCCCCTGGATAAAGCCTCCAACCCAATAGCGCCGCTTCCGGCAAACAGCTCCAAAAACTCAACCCCTGTCATATCCTGCCCCAGAAGATCGAATAAAGCCTTACGCACAATATGCTGCGTCGGCCGAATCTCTGCCGGCATATAAAAATTTCGTCCCTTTAATTGTCCGCCTATTATTTTCAAAATAAATCTCCTTTTTCATAGGAGGCTGTCCGAGAAGGAGATTTTTGTTCAGAACAAGGCTCGAGACGAAAAAAAACTCCGAGGCGTACAATAACGTTGAGGATTTTCTTGAGTCTTGCAACGCAGTTCTGGATGAAAATCTCCTTCTCGGACAGCCTCCTAGCCCGCTTCCACCATGGATAAATAGGTTGGATAACGCCTTTGAATAACACTTTTGATGCGACGATTTGGTTCTTTGGTTAATTGAGGGTCATTTTGTGTTAGAGCGATGGCTTCTTTGCGGGCAAGTTCTAATATATCTAATTGCGTTGCCGGATTAGCTACTTTGAGTTCATTAAGTCCGTGTTGATGCCTGCCAAAAAAATGCCCGGGACCACGAATTTCCAAATCTTTTTGGGCAATTTTAAATCCATTAGTTGTAGAACAAATGACTTCTAATCGCGCGCGCCCTTCCTCTGTCTGCGCATCGGCTATCAGAAGACATAAACCATTTTCTTTTCCACGTCCAATGCGCCCCCGCAATTGATGCAACTGCGCCAACCCAAACCGTTCGGCATGCTCAACGACCATCACATTGGAATTGGGAACATCCACCCCTACTTCTAAAACAGTTGTTGCTACAAGAATATCAATCTTTCCATTTTTAAACTCTTCCATAATATTCTGGCTGTCTTTTGCCTTCATTTGTCCATGCACCAAAGCAAGCCGCAATCCCTTAAACTCATTTTTCTGAAAATGACTAAACATCGCCTGGGCCGCCTTTAAATCCAGTTTCTCTGATTCTTCAATGATGGGATAAACAATATATGCCTGTCGCCCTTCCTTCACCTTTGTTTTAACAAGATCATAGACTTCCTTATCCTGTTCAAATGAGTAAAGTACAGTCTTCACTTGACCACGTCCCTGAGGCAACTCATCAATAATAGAGACATCCAAATCTCCATACAATGTGATACACAGTGTTCGTGGAATAGGGGTTGCCGTCATAATCAATACATCCGGATTATTTCCTTTTTGACTCAATAAGGCTCTCTGCCGCACACCAAATTTATGCTGTTCATCAACGACCACAAAGCTTAAATTCTTAAAGTGTGTATCCTCACTAATTAATGTATGCGTGCCGACAACTAAATTAACCTCTCCCTGCTGAATCTGCGCATACAATTTATCTTTCTCAATTTTTTTCATGCTACTCAACAAAAGCGCCGGTTTAACCTTTTCAAACTTATTACTTGCGCTAACCATTTTCTGAATATTTTCAAAGTGCTGACGGGCCAGAATAGTTGTAGGAGCCATAATGCAGGACTGATATCCATTTTGTGCGGCGGACACACAACCAAAAAGAGCCACGAGTGTTTTTCCGGAGCCAACATCTCCCTGGAGTAATCGTAGCATGGGCGCGCTTTTTTGCATATCTCCCCGAATCTCGCCAATGACTTTTTTCTGCGCTCCTGTCAATTCAAAAGGAAAAGCATTAATAAATTTTAAGGCTTGGGCATCACTAATACGATGCGTAATACCTTTTTTCTGTGTGATACTTAAGCGCCTTAGAATAATGGAAACCTGAAAAAAATAAAATTCTTCAAAAGAAACTCTCCGAAGCGCCTCCTCCTGATCTTTAAAATCTTCAGGAAAATGAATATTATGAATACTGCGTTTAATATTCGCTAATCGATACTTATTACGTAAAGACACGGAGAGCTCATCTTTCAGTTGCTCGCCATAATGTTCAATACAAAACTTAATAAGTTTGCGTAAAAACCGTTGCGTTACCCCTCGTGTCAAAGAATAAATGGGCACAATACATTGTAAACTCAACGCCTCATCATCCCCTTTAATAATTTCATACTCCGGAGAAATCATCTGTATTTTATTCTTATACATCTCCACTTTACCGTAACAAACCACTTTTTTCCCGGGATGAAAATAATTTTCCAAATAAGGCTGATTAAACCAGGTACAGGAAATACGTCCCCCACCATCATCAAGAACAACTTCCGTCAAATACTTTTTGGTATGCCAGCTCTTCCGGGAATGCTTGTTTAAAACGGTTCCTGTAATCGTCTGCCACTGTCCAACCTGTGCTTGAACGATGGGGATCAAATTGCGCCGGTCTTCATGTCTTCGTGGGAAAAAATAGAAAATATCCTCAACGGTTTCAATGCCAAGAGTCCTAAGGAGCTTTTTCTTAGCCGGACCGACACCTTTAACGTATTGGATAGAAATATCGTTAAGATTTTTCATAAAAAATTATGGAAAAAAATAAAAAAGACAAGGCTGATTTAACCTTGTCTTAAACGCTTTCTTTTTATCATTAAATTTATCCCGGCGTACGCATCCGGCTTACTTTTTTATGCAGTTGCTTACGATAACCTCTGTCAAAAACTTCTTCAAAATCATAAGCATCTTTAAATGCGCTAATATCATCTTCTTCTGTTTTATTTAGCACCTTATTCTGAACAAGATTAAAAATAATATTCCCAAAATCTTCCGTTCCTGTAACGCCCCAATGCTCCAAAACCATAATTGTCAACGGGCCAAACTGCTTAATCAAAAGCTCTTTGATCCCTTCCAGTATTTCTTCACCGGAAACATGCTTCTCCCGCTTATACTTCTTTTGAGTGTAAGATAACGCCTCCATAACAAATTCATAGGCATCTTCTTGATAACGGAAATCTTTCATGGAAATTTTTTCTATAGCTGTATCAAATTGCTCATTCATTATGGGATATATTACCACAAATTTATCAGAGAAATCAAAGAGTTTTTCATAATTTTTGATGATTTTTTTTTTTTTTTTGACATAATGAAAAAATGTTCTCCAAAATAAAATGGTTTTGGCTTCTTTATTTCTCTCTTTTCACAAGTCTGACCTTGCAGAATGTCTATAATTTTTTTGCTCCGGGCTCCCCTCAGCTATTTTATTTTCGTATTCTCTGCCGGTTTGATAACCTGCTTCTTATTTCCTATTTTGCCACCTTTATTCAAATTATCCTTAATATCATCCATTGCCTGCCTATAGCGCTCTATGCCTTACGCATCCGCTTATTTAAACCAAAACTCTGGCAAATCCTTTTAATCCTGCGACTAATTTTCGATATCATCGGACACCCCTATGCCATGAACTATCTGGCAGGGTTCTACTATGACAGCCTAAAAATCTTTGCCGTCGTTTTATTCTCCTCTATTTCTATTTATATCCCCTCCTATTGGGTCTGTTACAAATATGCCTTTAAAGGTGATGCACTGAGTTGATACCTGGCTTACCAGTTTTCACCCCATCATTCAAAATGCACTTGAGGGTTCTTTACTGTTTCACCAACCGCTGATGAAAAATTTTTTCGGTGATATCGTCAATAATCGCGTCAATGCAGGGAATGCCGATGAGGGTGAGGACGGTGGAAAAAACAAGGCCCCAGACAATGGCTAAGGCCATGGGTTTTAAAAACGGATCTCCGCCTCCGATACCGTAAGCAACGGAAACGAGACCTCCTATCGTGGTGATGGAAGTCATAATAACCGGACGTAAACGTGTTTGTCCGGCCTCAATAAGGGAATGTCGACAATCTTTCCCTTTTATACGTAAACGATTGATAAAATCTACTAATACCACCGAATCATTAACCACAATACCGGTTAGTCCCACAAGACCCATCATCGCAAAAAAGTTTAAAGGACGACCCTCGGGTAAAATCATATCATGTACCCAAAAAGCCAGAACCACCCCAATAATACCAAAAGGGATCGCGCACATCACAATGAAAGGCTGCACTAATGAACGGAACATCGCCACAAGCAAAATAAAAATCATGAATAACGCGAAAAGATAGGATGTGATTAAATTTTTTCGCGACTTCATTTGATCCTCAAACTCACCGCTGTATTTAATAGAATACCCAAAATAATCATCTTCAAGCCCTTTAAATTTTTTCTGTAACTCCCGGTTAACCTCCAATGACGTGGCTTTTTTATTATCCACTTGTGCGGTCACATACAGAACACGTTTTCCATCTAAATGGTTTATTAAATAAACCCCTTCATTTTTCTCAACACGGGCCACGGACTTTAATTTCACTAAATTCCCCTTACTATTTGGAATCAAAATTTTATCAAAAATACTTAAATCACTCCGGGCGCTCTCAGGAAAACGCACGACCACATCAATCTCCTCTTCAGCCTTGTCCGGCTTAATGGTCGTGGCAACCCCTCCTTTAAATACATTACGCACGGATGCCGCGATTTGCCCAACCGTTAAAAAATATTTCTTGGCTTTCTCCTCATCAACCACAACCTTTAATTGCTTTTTTCCAAAATCATAACTGGTATTAACATCAGAGACCCCTTCGCGTTTCTTTAAATACTCTACAAACGGCTGAGCCATTTTTTGCATCACCTCAAAATTCTCTCCCTTAATCCCAACCTCAACAGCCACGCCTGTCGGAGGCCCCTCCTTTGGAATAAATGTATACAATTTTTCAAACCCCTCAATGTGTTTAAGCTCTTTACGTAACCCTGCCGCGATTTCTTGTGGTGTTCGATTCCGCTTTTGAAGAGGCGTTAAAAATACCGTGATCTGACCTAAATGGGATCCCCGTTTCGCGTTGGGATCAAACCCTCGACTATCGGATTGAATCCCTCCAATATATGTCCTGTAAGAATCCAATTCTTCTTTAGGGATTTGCGCCACCTTATCCTCTACCTTACTCAACATTGCGTTCATTTTTTCCAATGGCGTTCCCTTCTTCGCCTCGGCGCGCACCAAAAAATACTCTATCCCCTCACCGGCAAACAGTAAAAACTTCACCTGCGTTTTAGCCACCCATATAGAAAAAATAAACAATAAAATCATGGATAACAGGACTAAATAACGGCCTTTTAAACTCGCGGTTAAAAAACGCGTATATGAACTTTTTAATCGTGTAAACCAGGGCTTTTCTTTGTGTTCAATAATCCCCCGTTTAAAATATTTAATCACATCGGCAAGATGAGCGGGTAAAATAATAAAGGCCTCGATTAGAGATGCGGAAAGGGTAATGATTACAACTTTAGGGATTTCTTTAATAAATTTGCCGATAATATCAGTCATAAATAGTAATGGGCCAAAAGCAGCAAATGTTGTGAGAACCGTAATCGTCACAGGGGCAATAACTTCACTTGTTCCAATAACCGCGGCCTTGACTGGATCCATTCCATTCTCAACATGACGATAAACATTTTCTGAGACAATAATTCCATCATCCACCAGCATCCCTAAAACAAGAATAAGCCCGAGCATGGAGACAAGATTAATGGTAATGCCCATCATCGACATAACAAAAAAAGATAAGAACATCGCGATGGGAATTCCCATGGCCGTCATAAAGGCAGGAATAGGATCTAAAAATAAGAATAAAACAATGAGAACGAGAAAGAATCCAATAATTCCGTTACGCTGTAAAACCCCTAATCGGCGCTTCACATAATAAGAAAAATCATTGGTTACCGTGACATCCATTTCCTCCGGCAGTTTTTCTTTAAAGCTCGCGATAACCTTATTAACACGTTTAACCACCTTAATCGCGTCCGCCTGCTCTGTTTTAACAACCACCATGGCCTGTGCCCGTTTTCCATTAATCTTGGCGATCGTTATGGCGTCGGCAAACGTCTTTTTTACACGCGCGACATCCTTAATGCGCAGCCAATTTCCGGCATCATTAGCGCGAATAATCACATTGCCGATTTGTTCCGCTGTTTTAAACTCCCCGGTTGTCCGCACATTAAACTCATCGGTCTGTGTCGTTAATTGCCCTCCAGGAAGGGTCACATTCTGTGTATTTAAGGCCTCCATAATTTCCTGCAATGAGACATAATATTGTTTTAATTTATCCGGGTCAACTTCCACCCAAAACTCATGGTCCCTCCATCCAAACTCACGCACCTGCGCAACCCCATTCAGATCAAGAACGGCTTCTTCAAGAGATTCCGCATATTTTCGACGAACCTCTTCAGAAACAGAGCCACTTAAAGAAATTTCTAAAATAGGAAATTCTCTGGTTGCCAATTCAAAGACCTCAGGGTCGTCCACTTCTTTCGGTAAATTGGTCATGCGGTCAACGGCTCTCTGAATATCTGTGATAACTTTGTCTTTATCATAAACTTGAGGGTCAATATAAACGCCAATCTGAGACAACCCTTCATCAGAAGTAGAGGTGAACTTTTCGATTCCACTGACAGACTTAATCTCTTTCTCTAATGGAATTGTGACAAACTTTTCCACATCCTCAGTCGGCGCTCCCGGATAAACAGCGGTTACCGTGACAATATCATAATCTACCGGTGGAAATGCTTCCCGCCGCATCTGAAACATCGAATAGACTCCAATAAGAACAATAAAAACTGAGATGAGATTAACAAGGAGAGAATTTTTAACAGAGAATTCAGCAAGCTTCACTAGAGTTCCCCTTCCCAATATTTTCCTAACAGTTCACCACTTTTACGCTGCAGATCTATAAGAGCTGTATAATACCGATGCTTAGATTCAACGGCTTCTCCGCGCGCGCGAACAAGGTCTTCCTGAAAACGAATAAGGGTATCAGTATCGGAACGACCTTGATTAAAACGTTTTTCTTCTTCCCGCAGTTTTTTATCCTGCAATTGAGCGATTTCTTCACTACTAAAAACTAATTCCTGAAAAACATTACAATTCCTGACCTGATCAATAATTGCAATAGTAATTTGACGTTCCAATAATTTTAACTTGAGTACTTCTTTAGCCTTAGCTAACTCGGCAGCCTTAAGTTGAGATTTCGCTTCTTGATTTTCCAAAGGAAAACTAACGGTCAATCCTGCTGAAAAATTAGGATTGTCTTCTTCTGTAATTTGGGTGACGGCCTGTTTAAAATGATCACCCAGCCCATTTTTTTCTAACGTCGCTGTTAAATTAACTTCCGGCCAAATGTTGCTTTTCTTCATCGATAACTGAATATTCTTTGCCTTAATAATATTACATGCTTTTTTATAATCTCGACGATTCTGAAATGCGTTTTTAAGAAACACCTCTAATAATTTTTTTTCTTCAGGAACTTCAAATGTTTGCGTTGGTTCAATGATACTATTGTCATCTGTAATATTTAACAACAATCTCAAAACATTCGATTTTTCTTTCGCCTTATTTTCCGCCAGGATTAACGCATTTTTTCGTTTTTTATAATTAGCCTCTGACGCAATCACCTCAGGAAGTTCTACAAGCCCATCTTTTAATTTTTTTTGCTGCAAGTCATAGAGCTTTTTGGCCTGCTCAACGATATCTTCTTCGATTTTGACCTGTTCAATCTGCAAGACCAAATCCCAATAGGCCTTTTGAACTTCAGCAATATTAATTTCTATTTTCTCTAATGAAGTATACTCTGTGTTCTCAATATCAACCCGTGTCACTTTAATATTCCCACGGTCCTGAATACCAAAAAAATTCTTCCCTAATTCCTGCGTTACAGTCATCCCTAATGTCGAATCATGCGTTAAAGGAGATGTCGAGAATACAGAGTTACTGAAATTTCGATTGTTGAGCACATCCACCCTCACAGTGGTTCCTGTCGAAAATTTCTTGGATAATCCAATATTATAATTATTATCCACGACCTTTGTCCCAAAAATAGTAGTGGATTGCTTGCGTTGATTATCTTGATACGCGACCTTCGCTGTCAAAATTGTATCATAGATAGATTCTACCCCTCTTTCATCTGTTCGAGCAATCCAGACATCATACTTAGCTAATTGAATACCAAAATTATTAGCTAAAGCTAATCGCGTTGTTTCTTCCAGAGAAAGGCGAAAAATTTCCTGATTTCCTTTCTGCTCATCGCCGTAAGCGAAAGACAACAGACAAAAAAGAAAAACATGTAAAATAAAAAAATTTGTAAGAGCATGCCTCTTCATGTTTCTATAGACTATTTTCAGATTATTTGAGTCCATTTTCCAACTCCGTTTTCCATAAATCAATTTATAATTTACAGGATCCCATCTTTAAACCTTTTAGTCATTTCTCTTAAACCTACGACCATACTATCCCCAATAGCAGCAGGAATTTTATCTAAAACATATTCCCATCTATTTTTAATATTTTTTCGAAATTTTAGTAACAATTTTTTACCTTTCTTAGTTAAAACAACATTCTTTACACGGCGATCTTTTGGATCACTCGAACGCTTAATAAAACCACTCTTAACTAATCGATCTATGATCCCTGAAATTGTCGGCGCGGAAACGCGCGTTTCTTTGCGCAATTGCGTTAGTGTGCAAATTCCTTTTTCTTCAATGGCAACCAACGTCAATATTTGCGCTGGGGGCGCTTCCATCGGCCCAAAAATATACGGATGCATATAACGCATGAACATTGGAAGTGCAAATGAAATTTCTTTGGCAATATTTTCTTTATTTTCCACAATATACCTATTTAGTTAGCTATGCTAATTATAAGCATGGCTAACTCAAATGTCAAGAAAAACTAATTGTCTGTTAAGGCCATTAATAATGGCTTTGATTGAAGCAATACTGATGTTATCATCAATCCCAACACCAAAAATAAATTGATTTGACACTTCAATGCCAACATACGCTACTGCCCGGGAGTCCGAACCTTGGGATAACGCATGCTCAAAATAATGATTAATTCTAAACTCGATCTCACATATTTCACGAAAGCTCTTTACAAACGCGTCCACAGGCCCATTTCCTTCACCTTTAAAAGAATAAAGTATATTGTTAATGAAAACAGTGCTCTCGACAATATTTTTTTTACTTTGTTTGTTATTATTTGTTTTACTAAATACCTTAATACTACATTGCTTCAACACATAAGGAAACTGTCGCAATAAATATTCTTTTTCAAAACATTTCCAAATATCACCAGAAGAAAGTTCATTGCCTGATTGATCACTCTCTTTCTTAATAATTTTACCAAATTCTGAATGCATTGGTTTTGGAAGCTGAAAGCCAAACTCTTTTTCCATAATATAGGCTACGCCTCCTTTTCCTGACTGACTATTAATACGGATGATGGATTCATAACTACGGCCAATATCCTTGGGGTCAATGGGCAAGTAAGGAACTTCCCATAAATTATTTTCTTTATTTTTTTGAGCCTCCATCCCCTTATGAATAGCGTCTTGATGAGAACCGGAAAAAGCCGTATAAACTAAATCTCCTGTATAAGGATGTCTTTCATGCACTTTCATTTGTGTTGTTTCTTCATATTCTTCTCTAATTTTATTAATATCGGATAATTTCAACTGGGGATCAATCCCATGGGAAAACATATTTAAGGCCATTGTTACAATATCGACATTTCCTGTCCTTTCCCCATTTCCAAATAATGTCCCTTCCACACGATCAGCTCCTGCCAAAAGTGCTAACTCACCGGAGGCTACGGCTGTCCCTCGATCATTATGAGGATGGACACTAACTGTAATAGAATTTCTGTTTTTAACATTCCGACAAAACCATTCAATTTGATCCGCGTAAATATTGGGCATCGACATTTCCACGGTGGACGGTAAATTGATAATTACCTTATTATTAATATCGGGTTGCCATATCTTCAATACTGAATGACAAATATCCAAAGCAAAATCTAATTCTGTTCCTGTAAAGCTCTCCGGAGAATATTGGAATTGAATATTTGAATGATTCATTTGTTGGCGTAAATTCTCCATTAACGTGGCTCCTTTTACTGCCAACGCGATAATTTCCTTTTTATCCATCTGAAAAACAATTTTACGCTGTAATGTTGAGGTAGAGTTATACAAATGAACAGTTGCTTTTTTTATACCTTTCAACGCCTCAAATGTTTTTTGAATCAAGTGTCCTTTAGCAGCTGTTAAAACTTGTATGGTCACATCATCAGGAATACGTTTTTCTTCAATCAACTTCCGTACAAATTGATGTTCTGTTTCTGAAGCTGATGGAAAAGCTACTTCAATTTCTTTAAAACCTAACTCAACCAATACATCAAACATCTTTAACTTTGACTCAACATTCATTGGAACACTTAATGCCTGATTTCCATCACGCAAATCAACACTGCACCACGTTGGAGCATATGTAATTGCTTTATTCGGCCATTGCCGATTCTTCAACTCAACCTTTGGGTACGGCTGATATCGTCCCGCATTCATTTTCTTAAATCCTTCCATTTTTCTCTCCTTTTGTTATCGAGCCTCCTCTCACAAAGTGTTGTGGCCATAAACAAAAAAAAGCCACCAACCTCTCATAAGAGGTGGTGGCTTGAAATGTTTTCTCAATTAATTGTTTAATAAATCAAAGCACACTCCCTCCTACGACTCCCACATAAAAGCAGGAGCAAAGAGAATGCTAAAATATTTTGATCTATTAAATTTTCACCCATGATTTTTAAAATATACAATACAAATTCAATTTTGTCAAAATGAATTATTTTTAAACAATATTATACCAAATCCATTAAATAAGTACTCATTTAAAAGGCTTACTTACTCGCAAAAACATCGAGATAAGTAAAATTAAATCAAGAATAAATTAATCCTCACTATGCTCGGCAACTTTTCCATGATGCCAAATTTTATTTGAAAGAGTAACAAAAATCGTTATGCTACCCTCATGGAATACGTTAACAGTTGTAGATTGACACGTAATCCTACCGTATAAAGCAGAAAAATCTCGCAATAAGTTGAACCTACCATATAATATTTCAGTTTAAATTAACCAAAAAAATCACTAAAAAAAGCCGGAAGGATCAAAAACTGATCGCTTCCGGCTAATTTTGTTGGGAGAGTCTGCAAACTCCACTCCAACGAACCAAAATAAAACAAGTATTTAAATTGATACTGTATTTTGAAATAAATGTCAATAAAATATTTACGCAAGGCAAAAAATATGTTTGGCCGAGGCCGAAGATATGCCCGAAATGCGGAGGCTGTCAACTGTGGGGGCATGGGTATGTGCGAAGATATTTTAAGGGATTTAACATAGGGTTGTGGATGAAGCGATACAGATGTCCGGATTGTAAAGGAGTGCATACAATGCGGCCAAAAAAGTATTGGAGGCGTTTTCAGAGCAGCATAAAAATGATAGTCAAAATGCTACGAAAAAAACTCACTAAAAACAAATGGCAGGCGGAATGTTCCCGACAAAACCAACAATATTGGTTTAGAGGGTTTAAAAAGCAATTACTGCGCGCGGAAGTTTTTTGGGAAGATCAAATAAAACAATTAGGAAAATTTTTACAAGAAGGCATTATTGTCAGCAGTCATTCCATGAAATACTACAGCATAAAAATTTAAAGAAAGAAATATCTCTTTTGCTGCAAATGCTCCCATTGCTACTGATCAATTCGTCAAAAAAACCATTATAATTCAGGTCAAAATAGACAGATTGAAAAGAATTCAGAGAAGCTCCCTACCTTTTCTTTGCGTTGAAGACGAGAAGATTATGGATTAATTTGAAGACATCAAATTAATCAGGCAAAGGAAAGGGGAAAAAGATGAAGAAGAGAAACGAAAGAATAGCACTTTTTAGATTTGGGATTATTAGCGCAATAACAAGTTTACGAAAAAGCGAACGGGGAGAAAAAGAAAAAATCATAGAAGAGATCACAAAAACTCAATGGGACATTCCGTATAGTGGGCGCAGTTACATATCCCGCAGTACAGTATTATCGTGGTTAAAAAGCTATCGTCGAGGAGGAGAAAGACTGGAAAGCTTAATGCCCAAGCAACGTTGTGATCAGGGGAGAACCAAGAGCATTGATCCAGAGACACAGCAGGCCTTGATCAAAATGCGAGGAGAATTCAGAGATATATCGGTGCCGGTGTTATTGGATATGGCGCGAGAGGCAAAGATCATACCGATTAATTTCACAGCTTCAGTACAAAGCGTTTACCGATTATTTAAACGTCATGGATTGGATGAAACATTTTCAATTAACCCATTGAAGAAATTTGAGGCAGAGTTACCCAACGATCTGTGGCAGTCAGACTGCATGCATGGCCCAAAGATCGTCGATGAAGGAAAAAAGAAAAAAACATATTTGTTTGCTATCATTGATGATCATTCCAGATTAATTACGCACGCTGAGTTTTATCTAAGAGAAAATATTGAAAGTTATATTGAGTGTTGTAGCAAAGCCTTGCGTAAGCGCGGACTGCCAAGAAAGCTCTATTTAGATAATGGGCCGTGTTTTCGATCCCACAGGCTTAAATATGGGTGTGCCTCTTTAGGAATCGTCCTTATCCATGCAACAGCGTATCATCCCGAGGGTAAAGGAAAAATTGAACGATGGTTTAAAACCGTTCGCGCGCAATTGATTCCAAGATTAAAACAAAACATAGCCCTTAAAGAGATTAATGAGAAGCTCCACGAGTGGATTGATCAAATATACCACCTCAATAAACATCGAAGCACTTGTGAAAATCCCCTTAATCGATATACCAAAAGCATCCATCTTCTGAGGGCCGCGCCGCATAATCTCAATGGTGTTTTTCGAAGCAGACTCAAAAGAAGAATCACCAAAGATCGCATAGTATCCATTGATAACAAATTGTATGAAGCTCCTGTAGGATTAGCCGGAAAAACAGTTGACCTTCTGCTTGATAACGATGAGAAGAAAATAGAGGTTTTCTACAAAGAAAAATCTTATGGATACCTTCAAAATCTCAATCTACAAGTCAATTATCGAATAAAAACTACAACCAAACCGCCCACAGATCAAAATGGCAAACCTAAAAGCGGAAAACTTTTCAGTTAACCGGAAACCCCTTCATGCGTAGAGGCATCGCATGACCTTTTAGCAATAAACCTATCGGTGTTATTGCTTAAATGGAGGATAAAA
>CAZIRV010000050.1:0-15007 GCA_964541845.1 uncultured Planctomycetales bacterium | reverse complement strand
GGGTTCAAAAGTTGGTGTGAGAGGGACCCCGACGTTTTATATCAATGGCCGAAAAACCAACGCGAGGGATGTTTCCGCCTGGAAAACTGAGATTCAGAAGGCTTTAAAGAATAAGAAATAGGGGTAAAGATATTTTTTGTCATTCCCGCGAATGCGGGAATCCAGACGAGAGAGACATATTTATCGAGTATTTATAAATTAGAGAGGTTAAAAATGGTTAGAGTTGGTGGATTAACAAAAAGATATTATAAAGAAACACGTGGAATAAAAGTTAGTGGCGGATCTAAAGTGAAGGCTGGAACAATGTTGACGCGAGAAGGTCACAAGTGGAAGCCAGGAATTAATGTACAAGGCACAATGCATTTGATAGCGGCTTGTGATGGAGAAGTTTATTTTACAAAAAAGAAGAATAATTATAATCGACAAGTGACTTTGATTAATATTAAATCAGGAAAATAAAACAGGACGAAAACGGGAGCAGAGCCCCTTGGATAAGTTCCGAGCTTGGCGAGGATTAATTTGTAAATGTGTGGAATTATTGGATACGTGGGTCATAAGCAAGCACATCCCGTTCTTCTTGATGGTTTGAAGAAGCTGGAATACAGGGGATATGATTCAAGTGGTATCGGGGTAGTTTCTACTGATGGAAAAATTATTCTACGAAAGATGCATGGAAAGATTTGTAATTTAGAAGATCTCGTGCGATCCCGCCCTTTCCCTGAGAGTTCATTAGGGATTTCTCATACCCGTTGGGCCACACATGGGGTTCCTAATCGACAAAATTCTCACCCGCATAGTGATTGTACGGGAAAAATTCTTATTGTTCATAATGGGATTATTGAAAATTATGAAGCATTAAAGGCTTCTCTTCAGAAAAAAGGTCATAAATTTTCTTCAGATACCGATACAGAAGTTATTGCGCATCTGATTGAATCTTATTACACAAATGATTTGAAAATGGCGGTTCAAAAGGCCATTGGAAGGTTAAAAGGGTCTTTTGCTTTTGGTGTGATTTCGTCTGATTCTCCTGATGTATTGATTGCCGCTAGGGTAGGTTCACCACTGATTATTGGGCTTGGCAGGAATGAAAATTTTATTGCCTCCGATGTGCCCGCGATTCTTAATCGAACTAAAAAAATTATTTATCTTAAAGATGGGCAGATAGCAAAGTTGAGGGAAGAGGGTGTTGAGGTTTGTGACTTTAAAGGAAAAAAGGTTGAGCTTAAGGTTGATACAGTGGAGTTTACTGTTGAGGCTGTTCAGAAACAAGGGTTTGCCCACTTTATGATGAAAGAGATTCACGAACAGCCGGATGTTTTAACGCGAATGATTAAAACGCGATTAAAAGGAAATAAGGTTGATTTGGAAGGAATTAAATTAAGTGACGCACGGTTAAAGAGTTTTAAAAGTATTATTGTGATTGCCTGTGGGACGGCTTATCATGCCGGACTTGTTGGAAAATACGCGATTGAGAAATTGGCTGGCATACCAGTGAGTGTGGACGCGGCCAGTGAGTTTCGGTATCGAGATCCTATTGTTGATAAGAAAACGCTTATTATCGCGATTAGTCAATCAGGAGAAACGGCGGATACCTTAGCCGCGGTTAAAGAAGCAAAGCGTAAAGGGGCTAAAGTCATTGCTGTGTGTAATGCGGTTGGTTCTTCGTTGGTGAGAGAATCTGACGGAGTATTATATGTTCATGCCGGACCGGAAATTGGGGTGGCTTCGACTAAAGCCTATACAGCACAGATTGCCATGCTTTATCTTTTCGCATTGAAGCTAGGGGGGATTACAAAGAAAATTTTGGAAAAAGAGAGAGCCTTGATTATTAAAAATTTTAAAAACATCCCTTCACTCTATAAAAAAATTCTTAAAGCAAAACAGAGTATTGCTAATATTGCCAGGAAAAATTCTCATTTCGGGTGTTTTTTATTTTTAGGACGAAATATTAATTATCCCTCTGCCCTGGAAGGGGCTTTGAAGTTAAAAGAAATTTCTTACATTCCGGCAGAAGGATATGCCGCCGGAGAGATGAAACATGGGCCTATTGCGTTGATTGATGAGTATCGTGCTGTTGTTTGTATTGCGCCACAGTCAGATGTTTATGAAAAAATGGTTTCCAATATGCAGGAAATCCGTGCGCGTAAAGGGAATATTATGACGATTGCGACAGAGGGCGATAAAGCGATTCAAAAACATTCTCATTATGTCATCTATGTGCCTAAAACCAATCCTCTTTTGACGCCTTTGCTTGTTGCCCTTCCGCTTCAATTAATTTCTTATTATATTTCCGTCGAACGTGGCTGTGATGTTGATCAGCCAAGAAACCTGGCCAAATCTGTTACGGTTGAATAGTACCAATTATGTTAAATAATCATCAAAATCAATCCTATTTTTCTCAAGGCTTTAACGAGAACAACAGAATTAAAAATAGAATAATTATACCAATTTCATTAAATAAGTACTCATTTAAAAAGCCTACTTACTCGTAAAAACGTCGAGATAAGTAAAATTAAATCAGGAATTAATTAGTGGATTTGGTATTATTTAATGGAATTGGAATAAATGCTCTATATTGTTTCAACGCCTATCGGAAATCTTCAGGATATAACTTACCGTGCTGTTGAAACATTAAAACAGGTTGATCTCATTGCTGCTGAAGATACACGTCATACACGCATTCTTACCAGGCATTATCAAATCGATACGCCGCTCACGAGTTATTTTGAACATAATGAAATTAAAAAAGGTGAGCATCTTTTAGGACTACTGCAAGGAGGAAAGGATATCGCGTTAGTGAGTGACGCGGGAACGCCGGGCATTAGTGACCCTGGATATCGACTCATTAATCTTGCCAGAGATAATAATATTCCAGTAACAGTGATTCCGGGGCCTTGCGCATTAGTTGCGGCACTTTCATTATCAGGAATGCCGTCATCGAGTTTTATCTTTGAAGGGTTTTTGCCGGTTAAGAGAGGGGCAAGGCGAAATAAATTAGAGTTATTTAAAGGGGAAAAGCGAACGATTATTTTTTATGAATCCCCCCATCGTATTGTCAAAGTTTTAAAAGATATTGAAGAGGTCTTTGAAGATGTTAATGTTGCCTGTGCCAGAGAATTAACAAAGAAGTTTGAAGAAATTAAAAGGGGAAGCCCTGGTGAAATTGCAGAGCATTTTTTGCGTGTTAAGCCAAGAGGGGAATTTGTGCTGCTTTTATTACAAAAGTAAAAATTCCGGAGCTTTGACATTTCTACCTACCTAAGATCGGAACCAGAATGATCAGAGATATTTTCTCAAACGACGTTATTAAGGATTTGCGTTCACTGGGCTATTTGCAATAGATATAAGCTTATGTCAACAATACAAAAATTTTATGGGCAGGAAAAAAAGCTTTCTATTATTATCCCGGTCTACAATGAACAAGAATCCATCCTGCCGATGGTTCTGGCCGTTCATGATGCCTTGAAAGGAACAAAGATTTCCTATGAGGTCCTGTTTATTAATGACGGCTCTACTGACAATTCTAAAGAGATATTCAATTTGCATGGAATTCAATTCCTCTCTCACGACGAGAACCGTGGCTACGGGGCGAGCATTAAAACAGGTGTTGGTGCGGCAAAGGGTGAATATATTTGTATTATTGATTGTGACGGGACATATCCTGCTAAAGAAATTCCGGGGCTCATGAAGTATGTGGGAGAAGCCCAAATGGTGGTAGGCGCGCGTGACATTTATCAAAACCGTTGGTTATACTACCTTGCGAAACGTCTGAGCGGTTTTCTTTTGGGGGTATTATTTAACCGTCCCATCCCCGATATCAATTCCGGATTAAGAATCATCCGTCGGGATTTGTTTTGTCAACTGTTGCCGCTGTTGGGAAATAGGTTTTCGATAACCTCTTCGTTGACTTATGCTTTTCTTCTTCAGGGATGGAATATCAAATTTTGCCCAGTTTTTTACAGGCCTCGCATTGGAACATCCAAAATCAAGACGATTCCTTTTATAAAGGATTTTTTCAGAAGTATGCTTCGTGTTCGAAGGAAATATTCCGAATTAGAAAAAAATTGTCCTTCACCGGAAAGTGTCAGTAAATCCGCAGGATATGGATGGATCGACAAATTTCTCATCGGCATAATTTTTCTTTTTGGTATATCCGTTGGAGTCGCGACATTGTGGCAACAACTAACAAACCCTTATTTGATCAACGATGACGTCCGTCAGCATACCTATTGGATGAACCAGTTGCATGATGGGACACTCTTCCCCAATGATTTATTCACGGAGTATTCCCAATTTCTATCTCCAGCAGGCTTTCAAGGTATATATTATATTCTTACTTTTTTTGCAGGCCCGATTGAGATTGGAAAAATTCTGAGTATTCTACTCTTTGCCCTCACTGGGGTATTATGTTATCTGATAGGACGGACGTATCATAACTGGCAAAGTGGTTTATTGGCAGCCTTTTTTTTTGTCGCGGTCCCGGTATTCATTGATCGGTTTTCAGGAGGACTCCAAAGGGCGTTTTTATTCCCTCTGATTTTTTTGTTTATGTGGATTATAACTACAAATCGATATCGCTTTTTGGGATGGGTTTTGAGCATACAGATGTTGGTGTATCCTGTTTCCGCGGTCATTTCAACGACGACTTTAATCGTTAATGGACTGATCCGACCGCGTTTCTGGAGAGATATGTTTAAAACAAAAGGAGCCAAAATCGGACTCCTCTTCTTTGGATTAACTCTTTGTTTCACCATCGTACAAAAAAATATTTTTAGGCCCGAATTCCTTGGACCGCTGGTGACCAAAAGCGCAATGTTCAGCGATCCGGCATTTTATGAAGGGGGTCGTTCTCCCTATCTTCCCTTCAGCCCAATAAGTTATTTCTTCGAGAAGGAGCTGTTTCGGAGAAATTATTTTTTTTCGATATTAATCATATTGGCCCCATTTTTTTTTGTATTTCAATGGATTCGGGGAATAACAGTTTATCGCATTATTTCTCCGATTCTGGCTTTAGCCATCGCCAGCATCAGTTTATTTGAGGCCGCAAAAATATTTCTCTTCAGACTCTACATTCCGGACAGGTACTTGACTTATTCCTTGATTGTTTTAGGAACACTCCTTGCTGCTATCGGGGCAAGCTTCATTCTTATGCTTTTCCGAAAGCGTCTCAGCAAATCTATTGTGTTAGCTATCCTGTTGGTCTTCGGCCTCATAAGTAATATACAACAGGATAAGTTTAGAAGACCTCTCATAATGATCAATGCCACTCACCGAGCCGGACTCCTTCAATTTATTGCTACTCTCCCCAAAGATACTCTCATCGCGTCCGATCCGTATCTTTCTGACGACATCCGTACCTTCTCTCAGCGAAAAACCCTACTCTCTTATGAACTGGCCCATCCCTGGTTCACGCATTATCGTGAAAAGGTAGAACAGAGGATTAAGGATTTTTATAGTGCCTATTTCAGTGAAACCCTTGAGAATTTGCAACAACTTAAAAAAACTTACGGGGTGGATTATATCGTCTGCAGAAAATGGACACTTGAGGCAAAAAATTGGCAATACACAAGATTTTTTACCGAGCCCCTTAACCAAACTCTGCATGATCAATTAGCCTCTGAGGATCCAGAGAATTTTATTCTCCCTCGCCTAGACCGTTCTTTCCGGCGCTATGAAGACAGGGAGTTCTTTATTATTCAGTTGGATGAGGCCCTATGATAAAAACTAATCAGGCCCCGAGCTTTGTCCTCGCTATCCTTATTCTTTTTTCTTTCGGGTTCAAGCTCGTCCAGATAAACAAATATCCTGTTTACGGAGATGAGGCTCTTAGCGTCTTGGCAGCAGAAGAAATCGTCCTGCATGGAGCCCCGATCCTGCCTTCCGGATATTTATATCAGAGGTCATTGTTGTACCACTATCTCTTATCTATTCCAGTGGCTTTTTTGGGCACTGGTGAATTTTCTATTCGAATTCTTAGTATCCTCTCTAGTTTGGCAGTGCTCTTTGGAGTATATCTAACTGTTTCTCATCTGGCAAATCCATGGGGTGGAGTCCTGGCTGCAGCTCTCCTGGCGTTCTCTCATATGGAGATGGATGCCAGCCTTTCAGCACGGATGTATATGACGTTTCAGATGTTTAGTGTATTTGCGGTATACGGGTTCGTCCGGGGATTTATAAGAGATCCGAAAAATAATTATAGATCTGAGGATAATGCTTATCAATGGCTTTGCATTTTTGCTCTGCTTGGGACGCTACTTACCCATAGTCTTGCCGTTTTGTTCTTAGGGGTTATGACAGGTTATTTACTCGTACAAGAAAAACACCGGATATTTCATAATCCCAGAATTTGGAAAGCGATGGTTTTGATTATACCTGTTTTTTATTTTGTTTTTTTCTATAGATTTTCGAACCATAAGCCTTCAATTACAACTTTCTCCTGGATGCCCGAGAGCTTAAAAATGAGATTTTTGAAAATTTTGAAGGGTCAATATTCGCTAAATTTTAATTTCGATATATTTATTTATTATATAAATCATGGCTTCTTTAAAAAATTCCCATGGACATTGCCGGTTTTTCTCGCCGGATTCGTATGGGCCTTTTGGAAACGGGAGCGACGATTGATTTTTCTTTATTTATCAATAGTTTTTTCTTTGGTGATGATGATATTTCTTGTTCATAAATATCCAAGGTATTTATTTCACCTGTTCCCTGTTTACCTAAGTATTGTTTGTATTATTTTGACACGTATATGGATGGCTATGGAAAGAAACCTCTTTGCGAAGAGTAAAAATAATTTTTCCACAGAGAATCAAAGGATTCTTTTGTGGATAACCCGGGGTATCGGGATTTTTTTTATAGTCAGCTATGTTTGCATTATGGTGATTCATAGAAAGAAGGCCTATGATTTTGAAGCGCGCAGGCCGGATGAGCAACCGGCACATCTCTTTATCAAAGAACGGCTTCGTCCGGGGGATATTGTTATAACCTCTAATCCTTGGGTGACCTATTATTATCTAAAGGATTTTGATTTTTTTATCCGGCAGAAGTTTTACAAAGAGACGGGGTGGGGAGCTTTTTCCGTAGAACGGGATGAATATTATGGTAAAATTATTATAGATAGCATCCCTGAACTTCAGAAAATTATGCAGAATCCTTCTTATCAGCGGATTTGGGTGATCATAGATAGAAAAATTTTTCGTTATACCGGAAATAAAATGAGGGCATATATATTTGAAAATTTTCATTCGGTTTACGGCCAATCGTCACGCAACCAAGTCATTGTAGGTCTTTACAAAAGAGGAGAATTATGAAAGAAAAGCAAGAAGATATAGATCTTTCCATCGTAATTCCGGTTTACAATGAAGAGAAATCTCTTCCATCCCTTCATGCGGCTATACTCCGGGGGATGAAAAAATTGTCTGTTTCTTATGAGATTCTTTATGTGGATGATGGAAGTAGTGACCGGAGTTATGAAGTTCTTAAAATGCAATTTGAGAATTCTTCCAACGTCAGGGTGATCCGTCTCCGGCGAAATTTTGGTCAGACCGCGGCCCTTGCTGCCGGGTTCCATCATGCTTTGGGGGAGGTCATCGTCACCATGGACGCAGATTTTCAGAATGATCCCAATGATATCGGTCTGCTTATCGCGAAAATAAAAGAAGGCTATGATGTCGTGAGCGGATGGCGAATTAACCGTAAAGACCGATGGTTGACACGGAAGGTTCCTTCTTATCTGGCCAATAAAATTATTTCCGGGTTGACTGGTGTCCACCTCCATGATTATGGGTGTGGTTTGAAGGCTTATCGAAGGGATACCGTGGAGCATTTGAATTTATACGGTGAGATGCATCGGTTTATCCCTGCATTGGTAAGTTGGATGGGAGTGAAGCTCGCAGAGGTCCCAGTCAGCCATCACCTCAGACAACATGGGCGGTCGAAATATGGGATATCCCGAACTGTCCAGGTCATTCTGGACATGATTAATGTAAAATTTATGTTAAGCTATGCGACGCGGCCTATTCAGATTTTCGGGGGGATCGGGCTTTTTGCTTTTTTGACAGGGGGTCTTGTGGAAGGGCTTACTATCGGCATGAAAATTTATAGAGGCACGGATATGACTGGCAACCCATTTTTTTATCTTGGCATTCTGTTGATCCTGATGGGGGCGCAATTCATAACCATGGGACTTTTGGGAGAGATGAATATCCGCATTTACCATGAGTCCCAGAATAAGCCGGTTTATGTCATTCGGGAGTTTTTACAAAATGGGGAGTAGATGGGTGAGATACGGGATATGAAAATTCTCCTTATAAACTACGAATATCCCCCTTTAGGTGGTGGCGCAGGAAATGTTACTTTTTATTTTTTAAGAGAATTTTCCAGATATTCGAATTTACAGGTTGATCTCATCACTTCCTCAACAGGGCAAGCCAGATTTGAAAAATTTTCTCCTAACATTAATATCCACTTTTTAGATATAGGGAAAAATACGGATTGGCATTATCAAACAACGAGGGAACTCCTTATGTTTTCCTGGCAGGCTTTTTTTTTGGCCCGCAAACTAAATCGAGATCGACAGTATCACTTGATGCATGCCTTTTTTGGTGTGCCATGCGGATTTATCGCGGGATTACTAGGAATTCCTTACATTGTTTCTTTATGCGGTTCAGACGTGCCATTTTATAATCTCCGCTTTCGATGGTTAGACAGATTAATATTCCGGAACCTTAGCCTCTGTATTTGGCATAAGGCATCGGGCGTGGTGAGCAATTCTGAAGGCTTAAAGGAATTAGCCGCAAAGACGAGCCCGAATCAGAAAATTTCTGTTATTTATAATGGAATTGATACGGAGCGGTTTACTCCAAAAGAGAAAAGCAGGGATTCCTTTGTCATTCTGTCAACCTCCAGACTTATCCAACGGAAGGGATTAGAATATCTGATCGCGGGATTTGCCGAATTTCAGAAAGGCGTTACTAATACGAAGCTTATTTTAGTAGGAACCGGAAATCTGGAAGCGCAATTAAGAAAAGAAGCCGGACAATTAGGATTATCTCCAAAGGTTGAATTCAAAGGGACTATTTCCCATGAAGAGTTGCCAAAGGTGTATCAGGACGCTGATGTATTTGTCCTCCCATCATTTAATGAAGGGATGAGCAATGCTGTCCTGGAGGCTATGGCCAGTGGATTGCCGATTATAACGACGGATACAGGAGGAACGAAAGAGTTGGTTGATGAGAGAAACGGCATTATTGTCAGGAAAGGCAGCAGTGAGGATATCTTCCATGCCATGGAAAGGATTCACAGTAAAAAAGATTTGTGTCATCAGATGGGGGTGGCTAGTAGAAAGAAGGCAGAGGTGATGCCATGGGGAAAGATGGTTAATAAATATAATGAGTTATATAAGAAGGCAATTTCTCAGAGAGCGAAGCAAATGCTATAGGAAAGTGAGACTATATGAGAATCGGAGTTGCGGCTAGAGGACTGATTGAAGCCTCAGGTGGAGTCAGGCAATATATTGAAAGTTTGCTTTATGCGTTGTTGAGAGTAGATAAAACGAATGAGTATGTAATTTATTATAATACGGATAGTTTTTTAGGAAAATATCCGTACGCTGAAGAAAAAGTATTGAATTGCAAAAATAAAATCGTTTGGGATTTTATTTTATTACCTGCGGCACTCAGAAGAGACAGAATAGATCTTGCGTTTTTTCCGAAAAATGTTGTTCCTTTTTTTATTCCCTGCAAATCAGTGATTGTAAATTATGATTTTGGTTATTTTATCAAAGGATTACGTGAATATAAATTTTTTGATACAGTCTATATGCGATTGATGATGCCCTCTTCAGATAGGAGGGCTCATGGTATCATAAGTGTGTCAGAGTATACCAAGAAGGATATTCTCAAGTTTACAAAGGCGCGGCAGGATAAAATATCAGTGATTTATCTTGCCGCGGATGAATCCTATAAGGTCATTACAGATCAGGTGCGGTTTGATGAGGTGAAACGTAAATATGACCTTCGAGAGCCTTTTATTTTTTATTGCGGGTCATTATCCCCGAGAAAAAATGTGTTTCGTTTAATAAAAGCTTTTGATTTGATCAAGCATAAAATACCTCATCAATTGGTTTTTACTGCTGGTAAATCCTGGCATGATAAACACATTTATCGTTTAATCAAAGATTTAAAACTTGATAACCGCGTCACCGTATTGGGGCATGTTGCATGTAAGGACATGCCGGTGATATATAATTTGTCGGAAGTTTATGTATATCCGTCATTTTATGAGGGATTTGGACTTCCGGTTTTAGAGGCTATGGCATGCGGTTGTCCCGTGATTACTTCAAACGTGACTTCATTACCCGAAGTTGTCGGTGAGGCCGCGATCATGGTTAATCCATATAGTGTTGAACAGTTAGGCGGGGCTATATATAAAGTTCTTCAAGATAATGACTGTAAAAAAAAGCTTATCAATAAGGGATTTCAACAGATAAAAAAATTCAGCTGGGAAAAAACCGCGTATCAGACTCTGGAGGTTTTTAGGAAGGTATGGGAAGGAGGCTGAGTCATTGGAAAGAATAACTTCATGTCTAAAAAACAAGCTGATCAAAGAGACGCTATGGAGCTTTTTATCTAAAGGGAGCGCCTTTTTTTTATTTTTAGCCGTTAATATTTATCTGGCTCGCGCGTTAGGAGTCGAGTTGTTCGGCCGATGGTCAGTTCTGTACTCCTTCCTGACAGTTTATATTGTTGCGTCTTATCTGGGCATTAATGCCTCGGCGGGCGTTTTTGTGGCTAAATATAAAAATGAGAAACAAATTCGGCATGTGTTAAAAAGCTCATTAGCCCAACGCGTATCGGTGAGCCTTCTTTTCTCCCTGGGTTTTTTAGTATTTCGTGATGATTTATTTAATCTATTAGGGAAATCAGACGTTGAAAATATTTTATTGTCTGCAACCCCTTTAATTTTTATGCTAGGGCTTTTGGAGTATTTTAAGCGCGTTTTTGTAGGGCTGCACAGACTTAAATTTCTTTTTATCGTCACATTTCTTGAGTATGGATTGAAGCTGGTTTTTGTTGTCCTTTTTCTGAAATTTTCGCTAAGCCTGGTGAACATAATCAATGCCTATTCACTCGCGGTCTTTGCCGCAATGACCGGTGGCTTTGTTATTTTCTATAAGTTTTATTTGTCTTCCCCCAAAAATATTCCAGACAAAGGGTTTGGGTTAAAAATATTAAAATATTCTTTACCGTTGTATTTTACTAATCTTGGAAATCTTTTTTTTACAGATATCAACACGCTTTTGTTGGGGTATCTGGCAGGGGATAAGGAGGTCGGCATTTATTCTGTGAGCAATCAATTGATCAATAAATTACCGCAGCTATCTTTGGCCATTTCATTAGGAACGATGCCATTATTTGCGGAGATCAACCGCAAAAATATCAAGGAGAGACAGAGAAAGTTCCTTAGATTGATGAAGATTAATTTTAAGATATATCTCCCTTTGACAGTAACCCTGATATTTTTTTCCCCGTATTTTATTCCCATTCTTTTCGGGGCTTCGTATAGGGAAGCAGTCATCCCTTTGCAAATCCTTTCATTTTGGGTGTTCATGCATTCTTTCAATTTATATAATGTTGCCTTGTTAAATTATCAAGGTCGAGCTGCCCAAAAAGCGGTGCATTTTTTAGTTACTATTATTTTTAATATTTTTTTAAACATATTGTTGATTCCAAGATATGGCGCGGTTGGAGCGGCGATAGCAACGACAGTCTCCTATCTCCCCTATGCATTTTTAAATTGGCATGAAGTGACAAAAATTCTGAAGGAATATTCCAGCTAAATTTCACGGTTTTTTCATTCACCATACGTCCAATTGGTTTCAAATTCACAGGCTTTGCAGACAGGCAATTCTTTACTCCCGTTGCGTATTCGATCTCTAAGATTTTTAAAATTTTCATCATTCCATATTTCAGGTAAAGATCTATTCTTGACATTGCCTGCAATAAAAGTTTTATTGTAATCATTGCAACATAAAACGACATTGCCATCAGCTCGTATGATCATCATATCAACAGCAGAACATCTTCGATGAGGCTTTGTCGGGCCAATGTCAATAAGTCCTCCCCGGTTAGAGAGAGGATTAATTCTATGTCCTGGCCTCAGATCAACTAAGTTAATCGACTTATATTGAGAATCAAGGGCCCGTAAATTTTTTTCAGTTTTTTTAGGGAGAGGATTATGCAAACTCACGTATATTCTGGATACCCCAATATCCACAAGACGTTCCACGGTTTTTTGCGATAATAAGTCGCCATTTGTCAACAAGACTATTTCAGCGTTGGGTAAATTTTTGGAAATATAGGTTAAAAAATTAAAAATGCGTTTGTCTGTTAGAGGCTCGTTATATGTATGAGGGGAAAGGATCCCTTGATATCCCCAATCACGAAGCTGATCAATAACGGAATGAAAAACCTCAGTCTCTAAAACAGTTTTATCATTAGGGTCAATAGGGCAATAGGAACATTTTCTGGTGCATGAACTATTTGTCTCCAGTTCAATCTTTACGGGGTATTCCTTCCCCTGAAGAAATTGTATAAGCTGAACTCTTAAGAGCCGGGCATGGGGGTGCATAAGAGATTTTAGTCTGCGAGGAATCCCTTCATGATAAATTTTTGCTGCTACGCGCCCAACGAGGCTTCTTTTTCTGCCCAAAACTACTCCCGGTAAATCTAAAAATTGTGGTATATTATGATCATCTGGAGCATACTATTCTTCTATCATTGAATAAATATATATTATTTTATATATAGCATGTAGATGAGAGGGTGTAAAGAAAATCAACGCCTCCTCGTATTTTCATTTATGACTAATACAAAAGAAATCAGCCTTGATTTTATCGGGATTGGCGCTATGAAATCAGGGACAACATGGTTAGCTTGCGCGCTTAGGGAACATCCTGATATCTTCATCCCTTTGCAAAAAGAAATCCATTATTTTAACAAGAAGTTTGATTCGGACCCTCGAATAGACAATTTGAATAATTCTAAACCCTTAACCTGGTACGCTTCCTTTTTTAGGAAAGTAAAAAGGAATCAGATAAAAGGAGAGTTTAGTGCCTCTTATTTATGGGATAAAAGTGCCGCAAGGACCATTTATCATTTTAATCCGGATATTAAAATTGTGGTTATCTTGAGAGATCCTGTCGAGAGATCTTTTTCGCATTATTTGCATTTTAGACGGATAGGACTCCTGAAAAATATTTCATTACAAAAGGCTATTAAAGAGAGAAAAGATATCTTGTATCGAAGTCATTATTATCGACAATTAAAACGATATTTTGATCTTTTTCCTAAAGAGAACATTAAAGTATTGTTTTTTGAGGATATGAAAAAGGATAAAATTTCTTTTTTGAAAGAGGTAGAATCTTTTCTGGGAGTCAGCTCCTATATTCCTCTCAGAATCCATCAGCTTTCCAATCCCGCAGGCATTTTAAAATTTAAAATAATAGGTAGGATGCTTACACGCATGCGGTTGTGGTTAAGACGACATAATATGATTTTTTTGATAAAATTGTCGCGATTAATAGGTATTTCTAAGTTATATAGGGCCTTGACAATAACGTGGGTGAACCCTTATTCTGTAAAACCCCAAATGGAGAAAACCCTGAAGGTTACATTAAGAAAGTATTTTAAGCGGGATGTCGAAAATCTTGAGAAACTTTTGGATAAGGACTTGAGTCATTGGAAAAGTTATAGTAAGCCCCAGGGTGACTTATGAAAAATGGTTTATTAGTAACAATAACAACAGTTCTAATTTTAATGTTTCTGTTGGAATTATTTTTCCGATTTGTAATCGTTTCAGCAGAAAAACCAATAGCTGTATTTGACGAAAAAGAGGCTTTATTAAGGTCTGATCCCAATAACCGGTCAAGTGGGATTTATACCATAGGAAAATTAGGAGAAATAAAAGCAAAATGGAGGACTAATAATTTCGGATGGAATAGTTCCATTGATTATTCGACAGAAAGGGATGAAAAGAAAAAATTAATCTGCATTATTGGAGATTCATATATAAGAGCACTTCAAGTTGACGTTAATTCCAATATTTCTGCATTGCTGAGAGAAAAATTAAAAAATGATAAGTATCAGGTGTATAGCTTCGGGCATGATGGAGCACCACTTTCGCAATATTTACACATGAGTAGATATGTAAATAAGTATTTTAATCCTGACATTATAGTTTTTTTATTAGTTCACAATGATTTTAATGAGAGTATTTCAAATTTAGTCTCAAAACCTTACTTTTTACAGATTAATATCAGTAATGAAAAAATTAGCGAGGTTTATCCTCAAAAGGTCAGGCTCTATCAGTTTTTAACCTATTCGTCTATATTTCGTTACTTATATTCTAATCTACATTTGGCTCAATTTTGGTTTACATTCAAAGAAAAACCAAAAATTAATGCCAATGTTGATGTAGTATCTACAAGCAATAATAAAAATCTCATTGCTCAAGGCACAAAATATTTGATAAAAAAAATAAAAACAGAGAATTCAAACAGAAGAGTAATATTTTTGATGGATGCACCAAGATATGATATTTATCAAAATAATATTAAAGAGAGTAATGTCATATGGATGAATAACATGGTTAAAGAAATTACTGAAAGCTTAGGGATAGAATATATAGATTTGACTGATTTTTTTAAAGAAGATTTTTTAAAAAACGGAAAAAAATTTGAATTTTCAATGGATGGTCATTGGAATGGGTATGGCCACTATATAGCTAGTAAAGTTTTATTGAATGCTATTATTTCAGAAAAACAAGTAAAGTAAAGAGAAATCTGAGGATTTTGGGTTCTTGTTTGGCGCGTAAGTAACACCAATCCATTAAATAATAACCAAAACTAATTTTGCTTTTCTCGACGCTTTAACGAGAATAGCAGAGTTAAAAATGGTAACGCCGGTTTAATTCTGTACCAGAATAGCCGGTCAGCCGGCATACCATG
>CAZIRV010000049.1:13545-15039 GCA_964541845.1 uncultured Planctomycetales bacterium | reverse complement strand
CGTTCATCAAAACCATAAGTTAGTTAGCGGTAATCCGCTAACTAACTTATGGTTTTGATGAACGTCCCCTTATTTTTATGAAAATTATAATTGTTGGGGCGGGAAGAATCGGAATAAATTTATCCAGGTCATTGGCTGATGAGAATAATGAGGTGTATCTTATTGAACGTGATGAGCAAATCGCCGGGAGAGTGAGTGAAAAGCTGGATGTCAAGGTTATTATCGGCAATGGCGCGGATCCTGATATTTTACAAAAAGCTCAGGTTTCCGAATCAGAGCTCGTTTTGGCTGTCACCACTTCGGATGAAACAAATTTAGTCGTTTGTTCTTTGTCCGCAATGTTTGGGGCTAAGCGGCGCATTGCCCGTGTTCGTAATACTTCTTTAAGTATGACGTTAGTCAATTTTGGCTATCATCAGTTTAATGTTGATGAAATCATTAATCCGGAATTGGTTGCGGCACAGGAAATTGTTAAAACGATTGAAACGCCTGGAACCAGAGAGGTATCAGATTTTGCGGATGGAAAAATTTTATTACGTGCTTTTGATATCCCCAAAACATCGCCCTTATGTGGACAAAAAATAGAAGATCTTCGGGAAGAAGATTTTCCATGGCCTTTTTTAATTGTTTCGATTATTAGAGAAGAGGCGGTTGTCATCCCTAAGGGAGATACGGACATTAAGGCTCAAGACCGTATTTATACGCTTCTTCCGGCAAACTCTTTGGCAGAGTTTTTGATGTTTGTTAATCCTGAGGTAAAGTTACCGAAAAAGGTTGTGATTTATGGGGCCACGATAACAGGAAAACATGTGGCCAAGGGCCTTTCGGATAAGGTGCGCGATATTGTTTTTTTAGAGGAAGACACGGAAAAGGCCAAAGAGTTTGCCGGAGAGCTTGGGTCAGTGCGTGTTATTAATGGGTCCGCTTCTGAGGGGGATATTTTAACAGAGTGTGGTATTGAAGTTGCTGACGTTTTTATTGCAGCGTCAGATAATGATCATTCTAATTTAATTAGTGCGGTTTTAGCTAAAAAAATGGGAGCAAAAATTACAATTATTACCACACAGCAGGCGGATTATATGCCTTTGGTCGGGGCTTTGGATATTGACGCGATTATTAATCCTCATCATATTGCCGTTGAGCAGATTCTCCATTTAGTTCGTGGAAAAGGAATCAGTGCGGTTACAAAGCTATTAGAATGTGATTCTGAAGCTGTGGAATTTATTCCGGAAAAGAATTCTCCTGTAACAAAAAATGTTATTAAAAATATTAAGTTTCCGAAAAGAGTGATCATAGGTGCTGTTTGCGATAAAGGGAAGGCTTTGTTGGCTAATGGAGATACTCAGATAAAAGAGGGTGAGAAGGTAATTGTTTTTTGTCAGGGAACAGCGATAAAAAAATTACAGGAATTATTTACGTGTAAATAGTAGCCTAATTCAAACCGATTGTCGGATACAATTTTTTCAATTTAAGACGATTCGTGAAGCGTCTCTA
>CAZIRV010000049.1:0-13445 GCA_964541845.1 uncultured Planctomycetales bacterium | reverse complement strand
AACCGATTGTCGGATACAATTTTTTCAATTTAAGACGATTCGTGAAGCGTCTCTACAAATAATACCAATTTCATTAAATTAGAGGCAATTCACGGATTGTCTCTTTATTTTTTCCTGAAAAAGTAAGGATTCTTTTGTGCACAAACGATTTGTTGCCAACATTGTTTCACGCATTTTATTGGTCGTCTGTTTTGTCATGTTTGTTCCGCTTGCATGGGCTATTTATGATGATTTGCATAGTTTAGAGGTTAAAGCTTTTGTTGGCACAATAGTTTTTGGAATTTTTGTTGCGGGAACCATTCTTTGGTTTTTTCGTATCAAAAAAGCAGATTATAAAAAAATTAATGCCAAGGATGGTTTGGCTATTGTTGGATTATCCTGGATTTTTCTTTCGGCTATGGGAGCTCTTCCGTTATATTTTAGCCACGTTGTTTCTTCATACACAGATGCTTTTTTTGAAATTGTCAGCGGTTTTACAACAACAGGGTCTACGATTTTTACGGATGTTGAATCTCTTCCTCGAGGAATACTTTTTTGGCGAAGCCTGACTCATTGGTTGGGAGGAATGGGGATTATTGTGCTTTATATAGCCCTTCTTCCGGCCTTGGGAACCAATGCATCACAATTGTATAAAGCAGAGGCTCCAGGCTTAACAGTGGAGAGGGTAGAGCCACGCATTAAAGAAACAGCCAAGAACCTTTGGACTATTTATTTTTTCTTGTCTTTTATTGAAACTATTTGTCTGATGCTGTGTGGCATGTCCTTTTTTGATGCGTTATGTCATACGTTTGGAACGATGGCCACAGGCGGATTTTCGACAAAAAATGCCAGCATTGGAGCATATGGTCCGGGAGTCCAATGGATTATTTTTGTTTTTATGGTTTTGGCGGGTGTTAATTTTATTATTCATTATCAGTTGTTGAAGGGGAAACCAAAAGTTATTTTAAAAAATGAAGAATTTCGGTTTTATTTTTTTTTGATGGTTATTTTGACTTTAGTTTTTACTTTTTTTCTGGGAAGAACAGGCTTATCACAAAATCCTTTTCGGGATTCGGCTTTTCAGGTAGCCTCGATTTTAACCACCACAGGATACACAACCGCGAATTTTGATTTATGGCCACAAGCATTACGATTTACGCTAGTAATGTTAATGTTTATTGGAGGGTGTGGAGGGTCGACGGGTGGGGGAATGAAGGTGATTCGATTTCTTTTATCCATAAAGATTGCATTGCGTTCAATTTTTCAGGCTGTTTTTCCGAACGCTATATTGCCTATTAAATTTAATAGAAAGCCGTTAGAAGATAAGTTGGTCATGGCAGTCCTTTCTTATTTTGTAATTTTTATTCTTCTTTTTTTATTTGGAACTCTTATTTTTTCAATAACAGAGGCCTGTGATTTGATAACAGCGTTAACAGCCTCTATATCAGCCTTAAGCAATATTGGTCCAGGCCTTGGGAAGGTTGGCCCAATGGCAAATTTTTCCTGGATATCCCCTTATGGCAAGTGGTTGCTTATTTTTCTTATGTTAGCAGGACGCCTGGAGTTGTACTCTGTTTTAATTTTATTTGTTCCGGCGACATGGAAAAAGTGATATAATGTTTTTTAGCATTGCACCGATTCTATTAAATAATGGTTCTATTTTTAGTTCGGCTAGTCTCGTTAAATCGTCGAGATAAGTAAAATTAATATCAGGAATTAATTAGTGGAATTGGTATTAGGTCAATACCTCGTGGGCTTGCTCCGAGGCAGTTTATTTTGGTATTATTAAGTATTTTTGGAAAAAATAACATGATGTGGAATTTTCAAAATATTCAGGAATTAGCTAAAAAAGAGGCAAAGGCGATCACAACAGAACAGGAATTGGAGTCCTTTCGCATTAAATATTTAGGGCGTAAAGGGCTAGTCTCTGATATATATGCTTCATTGTCCACAGCCTCCGATGAAGAAAAACCTGTTATTGGAAAACACGCGAATATTCTAAAAAGCATGCTTTCACAGCTTATGGAGGAAAAGAAGCGGATTTTTTTAGAAAAAGAAGAAAAATTTTTACGTAAAGATATAGATATTACTATTCCCGGAGTTGTTAATTCTATAGGCCACCAGCATATTCTTACACAGATGATCGACACAATTTGTCGTTTATTTGAAGGGCTTGGTTTTGTTGTCCGGGAGGGGCCTGAAATTGAAACGGAAACGAATAATTTTGAAGGCTTGAATATCCCAGAGGATCATCCGGCAAGAGATGGATTTGATACTTTTTATTTAGACCAGCCGGATCCCGAGAATAAAGAATGGAATTTATTATTGCGTAGTCACACTTCTCCGGGGCAAATTCGGATTATGAAGGAACATAAGCCCCCGTTAGCCGTGATCATTCCGGGAAGAGTTTATCGCCCGGATGCGGTTGATGCCAGTCATTCGTCCATGTTTCATCAAATAGAGGGGTTGTTGGTAGATGAGGATGTGAAATTTTCTGATTTAAAGGGGCTGCTGACTGTTTTTTGTCAGCGTTTATTTGGAGAAAACATCAAGATGCGGTTTCGCCCCCATTATTTTCCATTTACAGAGCCGTCGGCAGAGGTGGATATTTCCTGTTATACGTGTAAAGGAAAAGGATGTTCTGTCTGTGGACAGAATGGGTGGTTGGAGATTATGGGTTGTGGAATGGTCCATCCTCAGGTTTTTAAAGCCGTAGGTTATCCGAATGGAAAATATACGGGTTTGGCTTTTGGTTTAGGTGTCGAGCGGATGGTTATGCGTAAGTATGGCATTGCCGATATTCGTTTGTTTTATGAGAATGATAAAAGATTTTTGGAGCAGTTTTAATGAAAATCAGTCTTAACTGGATAAAAGATTATGTTTCGATAGGTGTTTCAGTCGATGTTCTGGCACATAAATTGACGATGGCCGGGCTTGAGGTTGAAAGGGTCTCAACAGTGGGAAATGATACGGTTTTGGAGTTGGAAATTACACCTAATCGAGCGGATTGTTTAAATATGGTTGGAGTCTCCAGAGAGATTGCGACTATTTTGAATAAAGTATGCGATATCCCCAGGGTTAAAACTATAAAATTTCCATCGCGAAAATTGGGAATTAAAAATGAGGATAAAAAAGGGTGTGGGCGTTATATCGGAACGGTTTTAGAAAATGTAGAAATTGGAGAGTCCTCTCAATGGATCAAAAAACGCTTGAGCGCATTAGAAATGCAGCCCATTAATAATGTCGTTGATATTACCAATTTTTGTTTGCTGGAGTTAGGCCAGCCCCTCCATGTTTTTGATTATGATAAAATTATTGACGGAAGAATTATTATTCGGCGTGCCTGTAAAGGGGAGAGCATTATAACTCTGGATGGGATTGAGCGAAAACTGGATTCTTCTACTTTAGTCATTGCCGATGCTCAACGTCCAATCGCGATTGCAGGGATAATGGGGGGGAAGGAAACAGAGGTGACGGCGGAAACAAAAAATATTTTATTGGAGAGTGCTTATTTTGATCCCATTTTAATTCGACGGGCCGTACGTAAATTAAAATTATCCAGCGAATCAGCGTATCGTTTTGAACGTGGCGTAAATTTTGAAATGGTAGAAAAAGGGGCAAATCGGGCGTTATCGTTGATTTTTCAAAATGCCAAAGGCAGCATTACGCAACGGGCAGACAATCGATTTATTGCTCCCGGGGCAAAGTTTATTGTAGAGGTTAGTATTGGTCAGATTAATAATTATCTAGGGGCAAAACTTTCTTTGCGGGAATGTCGGGATATTTTAAAAAAATTGGATTTTGATGTGACGGTACATAAAAAAAATTTATTAAAAGTCACAGCTCCTTCTTTTCGTTCGGATATTAAAGGATCTGTAGATATTATCGAAGAGGTTGCGCGGATTATAGGATATGATAATTTACCATCGAGTTTGCCACATATTAAAGCTGTGAATATTCCGGCTAATCCCCGGAAAAATATTCGAACAAAGATTCTGCAATCTTTTTGTGCCCAGGGATTTAATGAGGCCATTACGTATTCTATGATTAGTCAGGCCATGTTAGAAAAAACACAACAAGGAAAGTTGAAGAGTTTAAAAATACAAAATCCTTTGACGCAAGATCAGGAACTGATGAGGCCAACGCTCTTACCGGGTTTGTTAGCGGTTATTCAGGCTAATTTAAATAGAGGTCAGCAGAATCTGAAAATTTTTGAAATAGGAAAAATCTATAGTTCAAAAGAAGAACGAGAGACTCTGGGCGTAGCTATGACAGGATGTTTAAAAGAGGATTGGAGAGAATCAAAGAAAATAGAAGGAGATTTTTATGATCTTAAAGGGGTCTTTGACGAAATTTTTGAAAGTTTATGTATAAAAAATATTTGTTTTGAGGTTACAGGCCTGGGCTGTTTGGAAGAAGGGCAAAGGGCTGATATTTTTTGGGGAAATAGAAATATAGGTTTTATCGGAAGAGTTAATGAAAGGGTTTTAAAAAATTTAGGGATTAAACGAAAGAGTGTTTTTTTTGCACAAATAGATTTAGAATTAATCTATAAAAAGGCGGCAGAACATAAAAAATATGTTTCTTTAACAGATTTTCCAGCAGTTATACGTGATGTAAGCCTTGCTGTTAAAAAAGATGTAAGTTTTCAACAAGTAAAAAATATTGCCTTACAGTTTGGAGGTAAGGATTTATTTTCAATAAAATTTATAGAGCAATATTTAGGGGATAAAATTCAGGAGGGTTACAGGGGTTTTGTTTTTTCTTTGAAGTATGTGTCTTTTTCGCGGACTTTACGTGAAGAGGAGGTTAATAAGGTTCAGGAAAAAATAGAGCGAGAGTTCGTTGCGCAATTGAAAGCAATAAGAAGATAAAAATACCCTGCGGTGTGCGCCAGGGGTTCAATTATAAAGAACCAATACGTTTATAAAGGGAAGCCGGTCTTTCAGAGTGTCTCAGGATGCTTTGAGGTGGCACCCACCTGTCAAACAGGTTCTCTTTATATGAGACCCAGCGGCACTTGTGGGGTATTTTTTATGGTATCGGAAATTTTAATTTTTGATACCATAAAGGGGCCGTTGGGGAGATTGTTCCTCTCATTTGGGGGGTACTCAGCGAACGATAGTGAGTGCCAAAAGGGGATGAATTCCTCTAGCGGAAAATAGTGCCGAGCAGGGCGAGATCTTATTTCAGGTTGTATCTTTAAGTAAAAAATGATAGAATATTTTACGAAACAAAGCGTTAGAAAAAAAATATTGATACTTTTAAGAAGTCAAAAGGAGGAAGAACGAGTAGAAAAGAGTGGAATAATTTGTGATAAATTGTTTCGTGTTCCGGAATTTGAGAGAGCACGAACAATTTTTTTTTACGCGTCTTTTGATGGCGAAGTTGAGACTTTTGAAATGATTAAAAAGGCAAAAAAATTAGGAAAAAAAATAGGCTTGCCGAGAGTTTTTGAAAATAAAATTTCTCCGGCATTTGTGGAATATTTAGATCAGGATTTAGAAAACGGTTCTTTTGGAATACAACAGCCTAAAAAAACATGTCCGAAGATTCAATTTTTAGGTGATATTGACGCGGTGGTCGTTCCAGGGGTTGCTTTTGATAAACATAATAATCGTCTTGGGCGTGGTGGAGGGTATTATGATCGTTTTCTTAAAGCTTTGCCTTCAAATATTTTAACTATTGGTTTAGCCTTTGATTTTCAAGTGGTTGATCAACTTTCCCAAATAGAGCCGCATGATGTGCCGGTTTCTTTCGTTGTCACAAATTAATACCAATTATAGAAAATATTTTTTTTTGTAGGGGGGCAAGGCATTCTTTGTCCTTTAATCAAAGGGCGAGGCATGTCACGCCCCTACATAAATGTGTAGTTATACCAAATCCACTAATTAATTCCTGATTTAGTTTTACTTATCTCGATGTTTTTGCGAGTAAGTAAGCTTTTTAAATGAGTACTTATTTAATGGAATTGGTATTATTTTTTGTCGTAAATTTATTTATTACAGTGTCAAAAATGAAATCTTTGAATAATGACTCCCCCTTTGAAAAAGGGGGCTTGGGGGATTTTGAGGTTGTTGACGAGGAAATGTTTTTAAATCCCCCTAACCCCCTTTTTTAAAGGGGAAAAATTTTTTTTCATTGAGAGGAGTATTTTTATGTTAGAAGAATTATTTATATATAAACAAAGTGTTGTTTTGTCTTTGGCAGCTATTGTTATATTTTTTTCCGGATATTTATTACGATGGTTTTTTGCGGGAAAAAGATTAAGGGAGGCCGAAGGGAAGTCAAAAGAACTTATTGAAACAGCAATAAAAGAAGCAGAAACGAGTAAAAAAGAAGTGGAGCTGTATGGGAAAGATTTGATGATTAAATTGAGGCAGGATTTTGAAAATGAAACCAGGGAGCGGCGAGATGAAAATTCAGCAATAGAAAAAAGGCTTTTACAGAAGGAAGGAAACGTAGATAAAAGGGTGGATTTATTAGATCACAAAGAAAAAGATTTTGAAAAAAGATTATCAGTTCTTCAGGAGAAGGAGGCGAGGGTTCAGGGAAAAGAGCTAGAGTTTAATAAGTTAGTTGAGGAAGAAAAGAAAAGGCTTCAAAAAATATCTTCTATGTCAGAAGAAGACGCGAAAAAACTTTTACTGTCTCGTGTGGATGAAGACATTCTCCATGAAAAAGCGACGCGTATTCGAAAAATGGAAGAAGAAATCAAAAATTCTGTGAATAAAACAGCTCAGCAGACTATTTGTACGGCGATTCAAAGATGCGCTTCGGAACATACAGCCGCTTCCACCGTAACGGTGGTAATGCTTCCCAGTGATGAAATGAAGGGGCGTATTATAGGGCGCGAAGGACGAAATATTCGGGCTTTGGAGGCTGCGGCCGGAGTTGATGTGATTATTGATGATACCCCCGAAGCCGTTACTATTTCCGGTTTTGATATGTTTAAACGTGAAACAGCACGGATTGCTTTGGAAAATTTAGTTGCTGATGGGAGGATTCATCCGGGTCGAATAGAAGAAGTGGTGGAAAAAGCAAAAAAAGAAATGGATAATATTATTAAAGAAGAAGGGGAAAAAAGTGCATTTGAACTTGGTATTCATGGAATGGATCTGGAATTATTGAAGCTAGTTGGAAAATTGAAGTTTCGCACGAGTTATGGACAAAATGGATTACAGCACACTAAGGAGGTGGCACTGTTAATAGGATCAATGGCTTCTCAATTGGGACTAGATGTTAAGTTGGCGATGAGAGCAGGGCTTTTACATGATATTGGAAAGGTTGTTAGTCAGGATGTTGAGGAGGGGACTCATGCCATTGTTGGAGGAAATCTGGCAAGAAAATATGGAGAGTCGGAGGCGGTAGCTAACGCTGTGGAGTCCCATCATGAAGAGGTTGAAAGTGCTACTATTTATGGAGCGTTGGTGTGCGCGGCAGATGCTATTAGCGCCGCACGACCCGGGGCACGAGCCGAAACATTGGAAACGTATGTGAAACGTTTAGAAAATTTAGAAAAAATCGCGAGTTCATTTAAAGGGATTAATAAATCTTATGCTTTGCAGGCGGGGCGAGAGATTCGGTTGTTAGTGGACCCTGAAAAAATTAATGACGATGAGGCTATTGTTATGGCACGGGATGTTCGTCAGAAAATAGAAGAAGAAATGGAATACCCCGGACAGATTAAAGTTATTATTGTCCGGGAGACCAGAGCTATAGAGTTCGCGAAATAAATAATTTTCTTGTTAGCCCTCACTTGTTTGCCTTCGGCAAAGTTCTTTCCCAAAGGGAGAGGCATGGGGAATGGTTACAAAAAGATAAATATGAATATTTTATGTATTGGAGATATTGTTGGCAAGCCGGGGCGTCGTGCTCTGGAAGGTCTTTTGGCAGGAATAAAAAAGGAATATCAGATTGATTTTGTAATTGCTAATGCGGAAAACGCGGCGGGAGGCTCAGGTTTGAGCGAGCGAATTGCGAAGCAGTTTTTCCGTCTGGGATGTGATATTTTAACAATGGGGGATCATATTTGGGATCAAAAGGATTTGGAGGAATATTTGGATAAAGAGGATAGGCTTATCCGACCGGCTAATTTTCCGGAAGGATCTCCAGGAAGAGGATGGAGTATTAAGGAATCAGCCTCCGGAGTGAAAGTTGGTGTTATTAATTTGTTGGGGCGTGTTTTTATGAAATATCAGATACTCTGTCCTTTTTTGGAACTGGAAAAAATTGTTCAACAAATTAGAAAAGAAACATCAATAATTGTTGTTGATATGCACGCGGAAACAACAAGTGAAAAAATTGCAATAGGGTACTTTTCTGATGGAAAAATTTCTGCTATAGTAGGAACGCACACACATATCCAGACAGCAGATGAAAAAATTTTACCACAAGGGACAGCATACATAACAGACTTAGGTATGACAGGGCCTTATGATTCTGTTATAGGGCAGGAGAAAGAGCGCATAATTCGTCGGTATTTAACCAGTATGCCTGTGAAATTTTCTGTTGCAAAAGAAAACAGCCAGGTTCATGGCGTTGTTATTGATGTTAACGAAAAAACAGGAAGGGCACGAAAAATAAGGCGTATTCAAAAATCATTCAAGGAGGAATAGTATGTCAAAGTGGGACGGGTTAAATAGAAGAAAGTTTCCGAGGGTTAATTATCCTTGTTTGGTGGTCATTCGTAATAATGCTAATGAGGATAATGATGTTATTTTGACGCATACAGAAAATGTTGGCACAGGGGGTGTTTGTGTGATTTTAAAAAAGGATGTTAAAATGTTTAGTTTTATCGATCTTGAGTTGGATTTATTAGACCTTGGAGAGCATATAAAATGCCAGGGAAAAGTAATGTGGAATGTCCAGAGAAAAGTAGAAGAGAAAAATAAGCCATTGTTTTATGATATTGGTATTGAGTTCGAAAATTTGAGTGAAGAAGAGAATCAGCGGTTGGAAGATATCGTTCAACGTTTGGTTAAGAATAATCAAGAAACGCCTTACCAATAATAGTTAAGATAATTAAGGCGACGTTGATATGCGTTTTTTAAAAAAATAAAAAATATATGTCAGGGTCACCTACATACAGAAACCTTAAGGAAAAAACAATGATGAAAGTACGTTTCGCCCCTAGTCCAACAGGATATTTACATATCGGAGGTGCTCGCACTGCTCTTTTTAATTGGATGTATGCCCGCGCTCAAGGGGGAAAATTTATTTTGCGGATTGAAGATACAGATCAACAAAGGTCAAAAAAAGAGTTTGAACAGGAAATTTTAGAGAGCATGAAATGGCTGGGCATGGATTGGGATGAAGTATACTATCAAAGTGAGCGTTTTGATATTTATCGAAAATATGCTCAAAAGCTGATAGACGAAGGAAAAGCCTATAAAGACGGAGAAGCCATTATTTTAAAAATGCCTCAGCAGGAAGTAAAAGTTTATGATTTGATCAGAGGTGAAATTACGTTTGATACGGCTATTATTAAAGATCAGGTTTTGATGAAATCTGACGGTTCTCCGGCATATAGTTTTTGTTGTGTTGTGGATGATGCCCTTATGGAAATTTCATGTGTTATTCGGGGAGAAGATCATATTTCGAATACACCCAAACAGATTGTTATTTATCAGTCACTGGGTTTTAATGTTCCCAAATTCGCGCATTTGCCTTTAATAATGGGGGAAGACGGGGGAAGGCTTTCCAAGCGAACAGGGGCAGTGGCGGTGAGTGAGTATAAAAAAGAAGGCTTTTTGCCTGAAGCGTTGGTGAATTATTTGATGTTATTGGGTTGGTCGCCGGGAAATAATCAGGAGATGATTAAATTGTTATCCGCTGTGAAGAAGTTTTCGATTAAAAAAGTTAACAAGACTGCCGCAATTTTTTCGATAGATAAGCTAAAATGGTTGAATGGGCGGTATATTAAACAAATGGATGTGCGACAAGTAACAGCGTTGATGGTGCCATTTTTGAAAGATAAAGGGTTTGTTTCGGAAGGATATGACGAAGTTAAGCTTACGGATGTTGTTGGATTGTTTCAGGGTAGGCTTACAACATTAACCGATTTTTTAGGGTGGACAGATTTTATATTTAAAAAGACTCTAAATATATCTACGGAAATTAAGGAAAAATATCTTTCAGAGAATAAGTCAAAAGAATTTGGATTGTTGAGTGAGAGGCTCAAATTAATAAATGTTTTTGATGCCAAAACATTAGAAAAACAGTTTCAGGGATTGATA
This sequence comes from uncultured Planctomycetales bacterium, assembly GCA_964541845.1. Classification (GTDB taxonomy): domain Bacteria; phylum Omnitrophota; class Gorgyraeia; order Zapsychrales; family Zapsychraceae; genus CAZIRV01. The sequence continues at coordinate 3,228 of CAZIRV010000049.1, read as the reverse complement.
AGAGATTTGGGGATTAAAGCCTCAGATCTTGTTCATCCAATTCGTGTAGCCCTTACAGGAATGCCCTCAGGACCGGGGTTGTTTGAAATAATGGCTATATTAGGGAAGGAAAAGACTCTTCAGAGATTGTCAGAAGCCTTCAATTAGTTAACGGCGAGAGTTATTAAATACGCACTGATTCATTTCTGTATAAATTTTTAAGGAGGATTGATGCTCAAAAAATGGCAAATTTTTTTTGTTTTAACCGTTGTTTTGGCTTTTCAAGGATGTGAAACAATAAAAGGGGCTAGTGAAGGGTTTAAAAAAGATTGGAAAGATCTTAAAAAAATTGACAGTCAGATGAAAAGAAATTTATGGTAAATTTTTTCAAGTAATATTTAGGAGCGTTTATTGAAACACTCCTAAATAAGGCAAATTATACCCATTCCATTAAATAATTTTTCTATTTTTAACTCTACTATTCTCGTTAAAGCGTCGAGAAAAGCAAAATTGGTTTTGGTCATTATTTAATGGAATGGGTATTAATCAGAATTTAGAGATCGTTCAAAAATAACCTCGACAATCATGAAATAGGTATTGTCGGGTTGAGATATATAATTTTCGAGGTTATTTTTGAGCCGATCTTTAGTCAATTTTTGCCGCCTTGACACTAGTATTTTATATGTTATACTTCCTATATCATATGTCTTATAACACCGGGAGGTGTTTTTTCTGATATCGTACTTTTTATCGCAGAGGAAAGAATAAACCTTTCCTATTAGCAATAGAAGTCGAAAAATTATTGAATAATGATTTTTTCGGGGTAAGATATCAGGGGTAATGATTTTAAAATTATTATCCATAGAACCCTTGGAGTTCTTCTCTAAGTAAAAAATAAAATTTATTTTTTATATTAGATAAGGGTAAGGGTTATCTGTTGAACATGTCAGGTGACTGCGATGAGGCTTTTAACAGGAACGACAAAGAATGAAAAAGGTCAAAGTCTTTTAGAATATGCCATGGTCGCGGCAGTCGTATCAGCAGCTATTGTTGCTATGAGTACCTACGTGTTTCGTTCGGTTCAGGCTACACAGCAGATAATTCAGGAAGAATTCAGAAATGAATAAAAATTCACACAAATGTTTTACAGGGCGAAGGCTTTATAAGACATTGTTTATTGAATGGAGGAAAATCAATGCTTAAACGAAACACACAACCAACCCTTCGTAAGAAAAAGAAGGGACAAAGTACAGTAGAGTACATTATTTTGGTGGCGGCTGTTCTTGCTGCCATTCTTGTTTTTGTGCCAGGACAGTTTACAACAACTTTTACAGGAGTGTTAAACTCAGCGGCTAATGGTATGACCAATATGGCTTCTCGTATGGAGGGCTCAAGGTATAAAAATCCATAATAATGGTGCATTATATTGGAAATTATGTTTTTGATATTATTATTCGGGTAGTAAATAAAAGAACTATCCGGCAAGTAATTTTTTAGGAGGAAAAATCAATGTTTAAAAAATTAGTTAAAAATAAAAAGGCACAAAATACCGCGGAATATGCCATTTTGATTTCGCTCGTTGTTGCCGGTATTATTGCTATGCAAACATACGCACAACGTGCTTTACAATCTCGAGTGCGTGACGCAGGGGTTTACTTAAAAAACGAGACATCTGATCTGGGATCATCAATACAATATGAACCCTATTATTTGTCAACAAATTATGAGATCAACCGGAGCGATTCCGAGACAACCAGTTTAGCTGACGGAGTAGTTGCCAAAGATGTTAATTCCATAAGAACGCGGAAATCGGGTGGTATACAAACATCTACTTATGATACATCAGCAGGTCTTAGCACAGGTATTTAATGTTTATTGGTTAGCATTTTTTAAAGATCTCTTTTTTGAAAAGAGATTTAAGTTAGGAGGAAAAATCCATGTTTAAGTATTTAAATAAAAGACGCAAAAAAGGGCAAAGTACCTTAGAATATGCGATTTTGATTATTATCATTATCGGGGCGCTTATGTCTATTCAGGTTTATATCAAGCGTGGTGTTCAGGGGCGATTAAAACAAGCTTCTGATGATATCGGAGATCAATTTTCCGTTGGAAACACTAACGTAACAACAACTATGACCGTTTCCAGTACAACACGAGATACATTTAAAGCAGGAGAAACAAAATCAACATTGACAGGAGATGAAAAAACATCAACAGTTACTAATACAGACATTATTAATGTTAATTCAGAATACTGGGGATAATAAGGCTATTTAGTCTTATGACTCAAGTGTAAAAAAGGCTTGCGTGAAGAAGAAATTCTTCACGCAAGCCTTTTTTATAACCATTCACGAGCGATTCCCCCCTTCGTAAGGGCGGCTATAAATCGTAAGCCTGTCTTATACCAATTACATTAAATAATGCCCAAAATCAATTTTGCTTTTCTCGATGCTTTAACGAATAGCAGAGTTAAAAACAGAGCAGTTATTTAATCGGTGTTATTTATGGCATCCAAAATAATGACGAATCAGGGCGCGGAATTTTGCCCCTACGAATGAATTTTTATCAAAAAAAAATGTTTTTTAGAGACGAAATAAGGTATACTTATAGAGTCTATATAATAAATATTAATACTATGTTAAAAATTTTAAAAAATAAGCACGCTCAAGCTGTTTCGGGAGAATATGTGATGGTCCTTTTTTTGGTAATGGGCGCGATCACGGCAATGACAGTGTATTTTAAACGAAGCGTTCAGGGGCGTATTCACGATGCCAGGAATTATATGGTTACCGAGGTGAGAGGGCGAACACAAGGGTATTATGCAGGAAATTTGTATTTACAATATGAGCCATATTATGTTAAGACAAGTTCAAATATTGCCCGTACATCAGATACGGTTACAAGACTTTTAGGTGGAGGATCGTCAGGGATATTTGAAAAAAATATTCTAAATGAATCCACTGTTGTGAGTGCAGATAGTGAAACAGCGCCGCCGGCAGACTTTGATTTGACAACGCCCAAAGGATAGTAGATCGTTTGATAAATTTCGTGATATCTTCATGTATAATATAGTGGTAATTTATCGTCGAAATATGGAAAAGATAGAGCCTTTAGAAATGATATGAAATTTATCAAGCCGACTAAGGCACTGTACAGCAATAAATTACCGATAAGTATAAAATTTATCCTCAAAAAACATAATATTATTCGGTAGTTAATTTGTACGCAGGCCATAATAGATGAAAAATA
>CAZIRV010000048.1:0-15196 GCA_964541845.1 uncultured Planctomycetales bacterium | reverse complement strand
CATTCACGGCCGCCTTCGTTCCGATTGACGTCTTAACCTCTGTAACCGCAAAGGCGCTGGTGGCCAAAAATAAACAGGTGGCCATCACCAAAAATGGACACTCAATGAATCTAAAAATTCGTTTAAGTGTTCCTTCTTGGTGACGGTCACCTATAAAACTTAATTTCATAACATCCCCTCCATAAGGCCCCCGACGCTTCGACAGGGGTTCCAGATTCATTTAAATTATAACACTAATAAACGTCGGAATTGTCAGAATAATCTCAAGATAATGTCAAGAAATTGTCAAGAATTTAAAAACGGGGATATGTCTCTACTTTTTGTTGCTTTCATGATTTCCAGATTCCATAAAAATCGGGAACGTTTTTTATGAAAATTTACAAGGCCTTCTTCCCGGGCATGCTCAAGCCGCGGAATAATTTTTTTTAGGCTATTTGAAAACGGAAATGATTTCTTCGCGACCAATTCAATATTTTCTAAACCCGCTACATTTCGCGCTGTTTTATGAATTTTCTTGATATCTGAAAGTCCTACAACCGGAAAATACATGCGCCCCCCTTCTTTAAGATAATCCCCGGCTTGTTCTAAAGCGGGAACAATATTTTCCGTGCCATCACGGCCCCCGCAAGGGATCTTGTCGCCATACCATTCCTTTGCCGCGACTTCTGCCATGGCAGCTACATCGGCAAAAATAATATCAAATTTTCCAAATACGTTCTGATACAAATCACTTTGATAGACACGGATGATAGAATCTAACCCTTTCCGCAGAACATTATGTCGGGCATCCGCGACAGCTTCAGGCATAATATCAACGGCTTCGACACAGGTCGCGCCATAAAAAGCCATCACAAGAGAAATAACCCCTGTGCCACAACCAAGTTCCAGAGCCGTATACCCCTTTTCAATCCATCCACCCCTTCGAAAATCTTCAATAACTTTTTGGGTTAATTGATCCGTTGTTTTATTCGGTCTAAACGTGGCAGAACCTATTCTCAATTTAAAGGGTTCTTTTAAAACCCCTTTGAGCTGATATAAAATTTCCTCATATCGCGTTTTAGACATTGATCTTCCCCACTGCATGAGTATCAGACGGTAACAGATGTTCGACAAGGACTACAAGAATTTTTTGAATTGTACAATATGGAGCGACTTCATCAGTCATTGGATTACCAAACACCGTGGGAAGTTTATTCAGGGTTAGAATTTTCGCCCTCACAAATTTCTCACCTTAAATTGCCTTAATATTGGTCTTGACTAGGAGAATATTATAGTTTACATCTGTGAAAGTTCCATTGCCGTTGTTGCGATATAATACATCTCTCTGCCTAAAATCGCTATCATCGGAAGGGTCTCGCGTTCCCTTTAATTACATATTTATATTAAACCGGTCTTTAAGAAAGCTCCCATAATTGCATACAAATAAATCAATATCTCCATCATTATCGTAATCCACCATATTCACGGAGAATCCTATCCCTGTATCCGCGACTAAATACGCTTCCGCCTTTTCTTCAAACTTAAATTTCTTTTTATTAAGAAATAAATGGTTAGTCCCATTGATAACAGAAACATAAATGTCTGGATAACCGTTACCATCAATATCCCCAATAGCAATACCTGACGCCGCAAATGAAGCATTATGCAGTAGAAGGATTCCTGACAAGGCCGGGGTAAATCGGCCCGTTCCATCCCCTTTAAAGATATGCAGCTTCCCGACATCACAAATGACGAGATCCAAATTGCCGTCTAAATCCAAATCTTCAAGAGCTACCCCTGCACTATGAAATGTTGTCATTGATCCATGAAAAAATGCGGTCCCCCCGGATGGCAATGCTATCTTACGCGGAAGGACGTGAACTCCGACTCCTCGGTTATCTCAACAAATGCCGGAAGCGTTATCGTGGATGTTGACTCCCCGGCAAAAAGAGGTGACGTAACAACACAAAATAATACGCCTATTATCATGACTATTTCTCTCATTCTTTTTTCCCTCCCCCTGCATAAATGATCCCTCCGAAAGCAAACAGAATACATATATAAGAGAACACATCCCCGTATTTAGTATAAAAACTTTGGGCTTTCCTTCTTTTGACATTATATGCGGCAACGGCCGCTTCTCGTTCTGGAATTCTATACATTGTTCTGCCATAAGCATCAATAAATCCGGAAAATCCCGCGCTTGATGAGACAACCACATCCCTGCGGTTCTCTACCGCGCGAAAAATATTCACAATGTAATGCTGAACTAATGTCACTTTACTTGGGAACCAACTGTCATTGCCCATATTTATAAGCAATTCCGCTCCCTTTTTTATTGCCATCCGGACATAATCGGGATAAAAATTTTCATTACAGATTAAAATACCTATTTTTCCAAAAGGTGTCTGTAAAACCTTTTGAACATCTCCGGGGACGTAACCTTCCATTTGACCCATAACACCAAATTTTTTAAGAATAGCCGGGTTTATCAAATTGTGCTCCGTAAAATCCAAAAGCCGCATCTTATTATATTGAGACGTTATTCTCCCATCCGGCAGGATAAAAAAGACCGCGTTATGATACGCTTCCTCCTCGCCTGACACGCGCGCCGGAATGCCGATAATATGGCTGGCACCAATGGGCTGTGTTATTTTAAGCGCGTCTTCTATTAAATTATCCCCTTTTGCCAAAGGCCAGGGAATAGCCGTTTCCGTCCAGACAACAATATCAGGGCTTTCTTTTACTATGGCCCTGTTAAGATCAAGGTATCTTTGAGCTATAAAATTCCCTGTTTTCTTTTTATCCTCCCATTTCATCAAAGGGTCAATATTGCCCTGCAAAATACCGACCCTGAGATCCCCCCCTTTTTCTTTCGGAGCGACCATGTCAACCTTCCAGACGCCGTAAAGGAAACACAAAACAACCACAAATAACACGATGCCAAACGGCCTCAAACTTCTTTTCTTTATGGCATACAGAAAACTCGCATTAAAAAGAACAATCAAAAAAGATACGCCATACACCGCTGTAAATTCGGAAAGCTGGATAATCCTTAAATTATTCCACTGCGTATATCCAAGAAAATGGTATGTCCAGGGGAATCCTGTAAAAACTCTTGATTGAATATATTCCAGACCAGCCCAGAGAGAAGGAATAGTGATCAAATAAAGCGCCCGCGATAATTCTGATTTTTGAAAAACATATCTGCTGTTGATATAACTTACAAAAACAGAAAATATCCCTACATAAAGAGCGGAATAAATGGCAGGAACCACCGCGCCAATAAAACTTAGCATCGGCAATTTAGTAATATGAAAAATTACTCCCGGAATCCAACGCAGATACCCCGCGGATGCTGTCAGGCCGGTAATAAACCCTAATCCAAAAGCCTGTTGGATATTTTTTCCCCCCAACGCGGCTAATAACGGAATTAAGGCAAACCATGCGAGCCAAAAAAGATTAGCTCCCGGGAAGGCCAATACCATTAGGCATCCGGATATTACGGCGAATAAAACATCTTTTCTTTTCATAAGTCTGGATTGATACCAAATCCACTAATTAATTCCTGATATTAGTTTTACTTATATCGACGTTTTTGCGAGTAAGTAAGCTTTTTAAATGAGTACTTATTTAATGGAATTGGTATGATAAAAACATACAAAATCTAATTGTTAAACTTCTTGTATGACACGAAGAACTTCTGAAATAGAAGTTATGCCGGCTTTTACTTTGCCCAGACCACCATTAATTAAAAATCGCATATTGTAACTTTTTAATTCTGCCGTGATTTCATGCGCGGAGGCTTTTTTGATAATCAATTCTTTGACTCTGGTCGTTGGCAACAACAATTCATAGATGCCCGTGCGCCCTTTAAATCCCGAATCCTGACATTCCGAGCATCCTTTTTCTTTATAAAAAACAGCACCTTCTTGGACCTCAATTCCCACAGAGTCCATGATGCTTAACTCTTCTTTCATCGGGGGATAGGACTCTTTACAATGATCACAAAGTTTTCGTATGAGGCGCTGCGCCAAAACGGCACTTAAAGAAGAAGCCAATAAATAAGGTTCAACCCCAATATTAACTAATCGCGCGCACGCGCTGGAGGCGTCATTTGTATGAAGTGTTGAAAAAACCAAATGGCCTGTCAAAGCAGCATGGATCGCTATTTCTGCTGTTTCCTTATCACGAATTTCTCCAATCATAATAATATCCGGATCCAAACGAACAATGGAACGAAGCCCTGTCGCGAAAGTCAATCCCGCTTTAACATTCACCTGGGACTGATGAATATTAGGCAAACTGTACTCAACAGGGTCTTCAAGAGTAATAATATTTTTTTGAGTACTATTGATCATCTTCAAAGAGGAATAAAGCGTTGTTGTCTTTCCGCTTCCGGTCGGGCCGGTCACAAGAACCAGACCATACGGCTTGTGAACAATATTTTTAAAATCGCTTAGAATTCCCCCCTCAAGACCCAACACGTCTAAATCTAAAATGCCTTCGGATTTATCCAGGACACGAATCGCCACGTGTTCACCATGAATGGTTGGAAAAGTGGCTACGCGCAAATCTATATCTCTCTCCCTAACCTTCACCTTCACCCTTCCATCTTGTGGAAGGCGTCTTTCAGAAATATCGATATCCGCCATTATTTTAATCCTGGAAATCAAGGCGGATTGAAACTCTTTAGGTAAAGAAATACTTTCTTGTAAAATACCATCAATGCGATACCGGGCACAAAAGGTTTTTTCCTGAGGTTCGAGATGAATATCACTGGCTTTTTTCAAAACAGCATTCATGATAATTTCTTGAGCTAATTTAATGACGGGGGTCTGGGTTGCTTCTTTGATCGAGTCCTCAATTTTTTCCGAAACTGTGGTGCCCGTTTGAGAAATATCCGTTTTAGATCTCGAAGCCGTTATTCCCGATGTTTTTTCCTTATAAAGATAATATTTTTCAATGGCGGCTTTAAATCCCGAAGGCGTAACAAATATTGGAACAACCGTTAGACGGGTCAAATTTTCAATTTCATCAATGGCATCAATATCCAGAGGATCCTGCATTGCCACGGTCAGCGTTCTTTCAATTTTATAAACAGGAATGGCCTGAAGACGCTCTGCCATATCCCTGGAAATCAGAGAAACACATTCCAGATCGGGATTATACAAAGAAATATCTATCAGAGGGATTCCCATCTGTTCGGATAGAGCCTCCACAAGGTCTTCTTCTTTAACGATACCATTAGAAAACAAAACCTCACCTATTTTTGTATTTGTTCTTTTCCCCTCTTCAACGGCCTGTTGAAGTTGGCTCTCAGAGATAACCCCTTTCTCCAAAAGATAAGCGCCTAATAATTTACGTTTTCCGTCCATAAGAATTCTTTCTATTATACCCCTTTAAAGCGCGACATATTGAATTTGAACTTTACGTTTCACGTTGTTGTATTCCCCTATGCCTGTAATTGTCGATGTCTGAAGATCATGTATTGCCCAATAATACCCTTCGCCCAAAGATGTTTTCAAAATATTTCCAAGTCCATCATGGCTTATATCCTCATTCACCTTTAATTCATGGACCGCGCGCGCGATCGCACCTTCCGCTAAATACAAAGCTTTAAGCCTGTCTGCCTCCAATGTAACTTTTGTTGTTCGTGCCAAGAGATAAACCATTATATTCAGCCCTAAAACGGATATAAAACTTAAGATGATAATAGTGGTAATAAGAATCGACCCTTTTTGATTTTTCATAAATCCCTACCACTCAGACGGATTTTCTTCAGAAAAATCCCCCCATTCTTTTCCAAGAGACCCCTTAATATTAATTTTCACTTCTGCCATATCAGTAATGTAAACCCACCCGCCATCTCCCGACAATTTTTCTTCGGATGTTTGTGTCACGGAATGAGCGACTCCCTTTGAACTGCTAATCAATTCTGTGGGAATTTTTTTTAAATAAGGTTTTTTAACGCCTACATCATAATAAAATGTTGTCGTCAGATCTTCTAACGATTCCGGATAATGACCTTCTTTTGCCCGAAATAAATTAACCCTTGTACGAATAGATTCCAGATTAGATTTGCTGGCTACTATTCGTGCCTCTGAATCAAACCCGACAAAATTAGGAATAATGGTTGAAGCCAATATAGCGATAATACTAATAACTATTAAAATCTCAATTAATGTAAAAGCCTTTCTAGACCCCAGGGCAACAAGTTTACAAAATTTAGACATTCTGAATGTCGCGGAAGAACCTTCTAAAATCGCGAATCCGTTTAATTTAGGTCTATTCAACATTATTTTTTTTAACATCACACTCCTCCACGAAAAACTTTAATTAAATTAAATATCGGCATTAAAACTGCTAATGCAATAAAACCAACAATCCCCCCCATAACGAGCAGTAGGACGGGTTCTAAAATAGTTGTCGCATTTTTTAACGTATACTCCACTTCCTGATCATAGTATAAAGCAATGCTTGCAAGCATTTGGTCCATTTTACCACTTTTTTCTCCTGCTGAAATCATTTGTATAACCATTGGTGGAAAAATACCGCTTGACTGAAATGGTTCAGACAATGATTGTCCTCCGGCTACAGCATTGCTGATATTTTGAATAGTACGTGAAATGACAACATTTTTGATGGTTTTTCCTGTTACTGAAAGTGCTTTGAGCAAAGGGATCCCTGCCTTAACAAGAGATCCTAAAATGCGGGTAAATTGGGAAACAATAATTTTTAAATAAATCGGTCCTACTAAAGGTATTTTCAATAAAACCGTATAAAACTTATATTCCCCTTTTTTTGTTTTTATATACCTTTTTAACCATAAGATTGACCCTGCAACCGTAATCAATGTAATATGCCAAAAAGTACGTATAAAATAACTGATAGCCAACAAAATTTGTGTCGCTAAAGGAATTTTAGCATCATATGTCTCAAAAATAGTAACGAATTTTGGGATAATAAATGCCAGGAGAAAAATAACAACAGAGATAGCAACAACAACCAAAACACTTGGATAAACCATAGCAGACTGCAAACGCATCCGCATTTCTGTTTCTTGCGTATTTAAAATTACCAAACGGTCCAGAACCTCTCCCAAAATACCCGCGGTTTCACCAACCTGAACCATGTTGATAAAAAGCTCATTAAAAACTTCAGAATGTTTGCCGAGCGCTTCAGAAAAAGAAATTCCCCTTTCAATATCTTTGCGCACCTTTGTAATGATATCTGAGAAAAATTCATTATCAATCTGTTGGGAAACACTGGAAAGGGCTGAGGTGATCGGCAATCCCGCTTTAAGCATCGCGGAAACCTGCCGGGTAAAGATAATGAGTTCTTGTTGCGCGACCCGTTTTTTTTTAAAAAAATTTTTAAAAAAATTAGCGGCAGATACTTCTTGTTTTTCAACATGGATAACCTGATACCCGAGTTTGCTTAAATTGGTCACCACCATTAACTCATCGGCAGCCTCAACAACCCCATTCATCAGCTCTCCTTGTCTATCGCGAGCCTTGTAAACAAAATGTATCATTTTAGAATTAGCCTTCTATGGTCTCATAGATTCCCTAAGAAGCCAGCTTTCCTTTTCAGCTTGCAACTCTGCGTCATCATTTTCTTCATCATTTATTTTGTACGGAGAAAGAGTAATGCGTGGCGTAATAAAGACCGTCAATTCTGTTTCCTGCCAATCCTCACTTTTTTTAGAAAACATTTTTCCAAAAAAAGGAATATCTTTTAACCCCGGGATCCCCCCATAGATTCTATCATCCCGCTTATTAATAAGCCCTCCAATAATAATTGTTTGTCCATCTTTGACCCTGATAGTCGCATCGGCCTCACGTGTAGTTATACGGGGACCCGCGTCTAATGAAGCAGATACAGATGAAACCTCCGGATGAACATTCATTGTGATCCATCCGTCCGGAGAAACAAAAGGTGTCACGCGTAATGTCGTTCCTACATCAATAAAACGGGTGGTTTCCGTTGTTCCCGTAGTTGTTTGGGTCTTTTCCGTATAAGGAAATTTTTCCCCAATAATAATTCGCGCTTCTTTACCACTTAAGGTTGCTATGGAAGGAGAGGCCAACAAGTGAGCCTTATTATTTTGAATAAGAGCGTCAATGGTTGTTGTAGCTGCTAATCCTTTCATAGTCGCCGCAAATGTAAACTGTCCGCCAGAAAGAGTTGAGGATGGCCCTGACATGGTCGTTGTGGCGACTAAAGACTCGTCAAACCCGGTAGCTCTCTCAAATAACCCCCCTTTTTCACCTTTAGGATCATAGGTAAGACTATACGTCGCCCCGATATTTTTAAGGGCTTTCGTCTGAATATCAATGATTTCTGCTTCAATCAAAACTTGTATAGGCTGAATATCAATTTTTTCTAATAAAAACTTAACCTTTTTAATATTCGGATCGAAATCCGTTAAAACCAGGCTGTTGGTTGCCTCATTAATCTGGATGTCCCCTTTAGAAGAAATAACCTTCTTCAATAATATCTCTGCCTCAGATGCCATTAGATATTTTAATGGTATTGATACCGTCATTTGATCTAACTGTTCTGTCCCATAACCCCGTGTCACATAAATAAGGTTTCCTTTTTGTTTATATCTATAACCGTTAACACTTAAAATTGCCCCTAAAGCCTCCTCAACAGTCACATTCCTTAATATCACTGTTACTTTTCCTTTGATATCTTTTGTTACAACCAGATTCAAATCATAAGAGTACGAAATTGATTTCAATACCGTGGATAAATCCGCGTCTTTATAATCAAGAGTTATGAGCTGTTTTAAATCCTGATTATCTTCTGAAGAAAAATCTTGTGACAAGTCTGGCATAGGCTCTTGCGCGTAGCTTTGAGAAAAAATTATCCCCAGACTGAAAAAAAACATCAACCCTGATAATTGAAAAAATTTTTTAATAATCATTTTTATATATCCCGTATTTATACCAATTCCATTAAATAATTGCTCTATTTTTAACTCTGCTATTCTCGTTAAAACGTAGAGAAAAGCAAAATTGATTTTGGTCATTATTTAATGGAATTGGTATTATTTGTCATCTTCTTGTATCACAAGAGTATTCATTTTTTCGCCATTTTTTAAGACAACCTTATCCTGTGTAATTGTCTGTATCTGACTCTCCCCGATCCAATCCCCTATTTTATAAACCTCGTTATTAATAATAGCCGTAGGATATTTCCCCTGGCTCGTGATACCGGAAAGCATGTATTCTTCGTCCATAACAATATCAACCTGTCTCGGCATAAATTGAGAAAAAAAAGGATCACGCAGCGTCTCCCGTGAAGGAGCGGGGGTCAAAGAGCCAAGCTTTTTAAAATCAATGGTACTCTTTGAGCCCTCTACCAATAGTGTTGATAAAATCATGCTTACATTCAGAGAACCATCTTCCATCTCCTTTTCCTTTTCCTTTTCCTTATTGTCAACGACCAAATGGCTTATCCGTATAAAAGGAAGACTTTTTTCTAAATGATATAAATAATTTATGAGATTTTTATACGTAACACCAAACTGCATTTCCATATTAAACTGTTGATACTCAAACTCTTCTTCTTTTTTTAAAGGCTTAATTAAATTAAAGCTAATCGCGTATCCTTTTGATTGTTTCAAAAGTCCACCCAATAAACCCGGAAGATTATCCTTTCGCGGCAACTGCTCTTCCAGATTCCTTAACTCCGCCTTAAGCTTCCCTAAAGAATTTTTTTCTTTTGCTAACGCCAGATCTTCCACTCTTACATCAGGCATCCGCGTTTTAAGTTTAAAAGCCTTGTTTTTTAATATTTTTAACTCTCTCCTCAACTCTGCTTTTTTCGTCTGCTGAGGTTTATATACCGATTTAAATAAAAAACTGGAAATAACCGAAAGGATTAAAAAAATAAAAAGAATTTTAGTTCTTCTGTCTAAATTAATTGGACTCATAAGATTTAAAATTTTGTATTATCTAAAACTAAGGAATCGTTCAAAAATAACTTTCAGATTAGTTTAAACTCCATTGAGGAGGGTTCAATCATAAACCCTCAAATTATTTTTGATCCGATCCTAAATAAGTGACAATTTTAAAATTAACTGTAGACTTATTTTCAAAATTTTCTTTTTTCATGTATTTAAAATTTGTTTGTTTTAAAAATGGATTCGCGTCTAACCTGGCCATAAATTCACTGACAAATTTATTTTCAGAAGACTGCCCCTCAATCGTAATAAATTTTTCATTGAAAGCGAGTTTTTTAAACCATATTTCCTCTGGGGCAGTATCGCTTAATTCCATTAAGAGATGGGACCAAAAATTTTCATTTCTTTTGGCTTCTTGAAGCGCGGCCAACCGTTGCGCAACAATTTTTTTCTCCCCTCTAATTTTCTTTTTCTGTTCTTTTTTTTGATCGGATAAATTAGACGCCTGATTAAAGTTCTCTTCTAATACTTTAATATTTTTGCGTTGTGTGATAATCTCAGACTCATAAAACTCTACCGTTTGGTGTTGTTTATAAAAAAACATAGATAATAATACAAACCCCAATACCCCCATAAAAAAATTTTTCTGCCGTTTTCTGGCGAACTTACGTACATCTTGTATATCATCCGGGATTAAATTAACACGTTGCATATAAAGTAACTTCCCTATCCCTTAACCATAAAAAATCAAATTTTTATTCAATAGCCCGTAAAGCCAAACCTATTGCCACACTAAAACGTAAGGCTGATTCACCTAAGTATTCCGGGTTAATCACGGCCCTTTTGTCCACTTCCAGTATACTTAAAGGCGTATCAATCTCAACCGGAACATTTAATTTCTCTTCTATAAAAGAAGTAAGTAGTGAAAAATTAGCCAACCCACCAGAAAGAATGATTTTATCATATCCCGTGATCTCAGATTTTGTTAATCGATATGAATAATATTTGAATGTATGTTCAATATCAGAAATTAATTTGTCAAATGGAATCAACACGGCATTCCTCATCATAAACGTTTTATCCACAAGCTCTTGATTAACCATGTTAGCACTTTTTCCTTGAGGGTTCCCATCCATATTTTTCAAAAAAACATTTAATGAACGACTTAAGTCTTTTATAAAATGTTCAGCTTCTGCTACTGAAACGTCGTAATATTTTTTTACAGCAGAAATAATCGCGTAGCCGTTGATGTTGATGCTTCTGGTATATTGTATTTTTTCATTTCTGACAATGCTCAAATTTGAAACCCGCCCCCCGAAATCCAAAATTAACGCAACGTCCGTACTTTTAATTTTTTCGTTATACATTAAACTGGCTAACAAAGAAAATATATTAGGTTCTATAGATAAAACCTTAAGCCCACATGATTCCAGAGTGTCTATATATTCCAGAATATCTTTTTTTACGGCCGTGGATACTAAAGCCTCGATAGAATTATTTTTCTTCATTTCATTTTCATTGAGAAGAACATAGTCAAAAGATAGATCATCAATGTTTTTTTTCGATTTTAACATCACCTCTGACCGGATTGCCCCGGGAATCTCTTTGAAAGGCATCTGCTGAAGCGAAATCGTCTGTATATCTACTTTGTCATTGCCAATCGCGACATAAACCTCGCCTTTGATATTATTTTTCTTTAGTGTGCTGCAGAGAAATTTCAGGAACTCTTCATGATAATTTTCAGGATCCTCCATTATTTCTATAGGGAGTTCCTCCTTAATCATTTTTAATACTTTTAGCTGATGATCAACCTGGGCCAACTGGACAATTTTGATAGAGTGTGATCCGATATCAATACCGATAGGAAATTTATTTTTCAGCCTTTTCTTTAAACGTTTTCCTTTCAAAGAAGGCGCTGGAGGAAAATTTGTTTCAGGTTCGGAAAAGTTCCTTTTTTCTGAATTTGATGGTTTTAAAAAAGAGTGCTCTTTCCTATGCTGGCTCGCATCAATTAAAAAATCGGATCTTAAATTTTTACGTTTATTCTGAGAAAAAATTTTTTTAATAATATCCTTATCAAGATCACTTTTAGAGGTTGATTTAGGGGGAGGATTTTTTTCTTCAGGAGGCATAATATTAATAAAAATTTTCCTTCATTATCGGTGAATTTGCCTTAATACGAGAAACAACTTCCCTGCTTAACGCCCAGTAATCTTTGGCCCCATGGGAGTCTTCGCAGTATTCATGAATGGGTTTGTTATAAATCGGAGCCTCAGAAAGCTTCACATTCATTCTAATGACTGTTTCAAAAACCAAATCTTTAAAAGATTCCCGTACTTGTCTGAGCATTTCAATATCCGTGTTATTTCTTTTATCAAACAATGTCCCCAGAATCCCCAAAGTTCTTAAATCAGGGTTAAACTGTTTCTGAATGATATCGATCGTATCAAAGAGATCTTTCATCCCTTCCATTGAATAGTAATGTGTCTGAAACGGAATTACCGTATAATGGGATGCTACAAGAGCGTTAATCGTAATAAGATTAAGACTCGGAGAACAGTCGATGATGATATAATCATAAATATTTTTAAATAAAAATTCCTTGATTGCTGTTTGTAAAATTGTTTCTCTGGATAATAAATATCCTAATTTAAGCGTTGCTCCTGATAACCGCGCGTTGGACGGAACGATATCCAGATTAGGGATACGCGTTGGTAAAATGGCTGAACTTATGTTGACGCTCTCTGTCATAACGGCATAAAGAGTTTTCTCTGGCGAATCAATATCAACTCCAAGCCCAAGACTCGCCTGAGCCTGCGAATCCGCGTCGATTAAAAGGACTCTAAATTCTGAAGCGGCCAGACAGGCAGACAAATTAATAGCTGTTGTCGTTTTCCCGCAACCTCCTTTTTGATTAACAACACTAATAACCGTTTTTATATTATATTTTGAGGGCTTTTCAATCTTAAAAAAGTCACGTCCATGATCTTGCTGTTGATTGCCAAATTGTAAATCCCTTAATTCTTTATCTAAAAAATTTTGATATTTTTCGTACATCAATTCCCTCACTCCCGGCAATCATTTTGAAATGAACTGCCTCGGAGAATTAAACCCGATTTGGAGATTGGCAGAACAATTTGTTTGGCCAATCTCTTAATTAAATCTTAATAGCCGTTTCACTTCTTGAAGAAATTCTTTGCGGCTAATCGGCTTTTTCATATAACAATCCGCAAAAACTTCGTCACTGATTTTTTCATCTTCCGCATGGTCTCTTGCCGTCAGCACAATAATAGGAATTGTCTTATATCTTTCATCAAATTTAAGCAGGCGGCACACATGAAATCCATTAATTTCAGGAAGCATAACATCCAAAATGATTAAATCCGGAATTATTGTTTTAGCTGAATTCAATGCCTCGAATCCATCCGTCGCGACTAAAATTTCACAACCAATATCTTTTAGATACCCTCGAATTAAACGCACACACACCCTGTCATCATCAACCACTAAAATTTTTTTTTGCCCTGTCATTTTTAAAAAATTCCCGAATATATTTAACATCCCCTGAAAAATTACTTTTCTCGACAATTTAACGATAATACCAATTACGTTAAATAATTGCTCTATTTTTAGCTCTGCTATTCTCGTTAAAACGTCGAGAAAAGCAAAATTATTTTTGGTCATTATTTAACGTAATTGGTATGAGTCAACCTATAAATTATTTTATCAAATAAAAGTGATCTTACATACACAAATATATAAAATTTAATGGGCTAAAATCTTGGAAAAAACAGGCCAATTTTTTTAAAAAAATGGTATGCTTCTGATAATGACTTCGGAAAAACTTTATCAAAAAAGTGAAGATTATTTAATAACGATTACTAAAAAAATCTCTCCTTAAAAAGAGTAATTTAAAATTTAATTGTCCCTTACTGTGATGCTTCCATCAACTGCGCGGTATAGGGGTGTTGGGGATTGTTGAGGACGTCGAAAGTTTTGCCTTTTTCGACAATGGCGCCATTGGTCATGACTGCGACTTCATCAGCCAGATGTTCAACCATACCTAAATCATGGGTAATCAATAAAATAGCCAAATTGAGTTCTTTGCGGAGCTTTCGAAAAAGTTCCATAATACGTGCCTGAAGGGTGACGTCTAAATTGGATGTGGGTTCGTCAGCGATGATGAGTTTTGGATCAGCGACAATAGCCTGGGCAATCATGGCACGTTGACGCATGCCACCACTGAGCTGATGAGGATAACCCCTGCTTATCCGTTGAGGATCCGAAAGCCCTACCACATCAAGTAATTCTAACATTTTTTTATGCCTCTGCTGTCTATTTAAACTTGTATGAAACTCTAAGACCTCCTCAATTTGATAGCCAATACTGAACACGGGATTAAAGGCGTTTAAGGGTTCCTGAAAAATCATGCTGATGTTTCCCCCACGAAGGTTTCGCATTTTTTCAGAAGAAAATTTAAGAACGTCGTTTCCCTGAAATTCTATTTCCCCTTTCTCTATTCTCAAGGCAGGATCAAGAAGCCTTAATAGCGAAAGCCCTATAGTGGTTTTTCCACTTCCTGATGCGCCGACAAGCGCGAAAATACTTAATTCCGGAATACTAAAACACGCGTCCTTTACTAAAAATTTCGTCTGCCCGGCATCCTGAACAGTAATAGTAAGATTTTTTATTTGTAATAAATTTTTACCTGTCAATTATAAAACCCCTTCTGATTTCAACATCGGATCCAGGCAATCCCGTAAGGCGTTACCGATGACATTAAAACAAATCACAGAGACAAAAATAAAAAATGCCGGCCAGAGTATCCACGGAGCGAATTTAATACGCACGATGCTCATAGAGTCCGAGAGCATATTTCCCCAACTGGCAAAGGGGTCTTGAATACCCAGACCAATGAGACTTAAAGCGGACTCCCCAAGGATATATCCGGGAATGGATAACATAACCGCAAAAATAGAATAGGACAATGTGTGTGGTAAAATATGTCTGAGGATAATTTTAAAATCAGACAATCCTAAACTCCTGGCGGCTAAAACATATTCGCGTTCTTTTAAAGAAAGACACATTCCTCGAATGACGCGCGCCAGACTCGCCCACCCGATAAAGGATAAAATCACAATAATCGCAAAATAAACCTGAACAGAATTAAAGCTATCCGGAACCGCTGCCCGAAGGGCTAAAAGCAGATAAAACCCCGGGACCATCATAAACATTTCACAAACACGCATCAAAATATTGTCTATTTTTCCTCCATAATAACCGGCAATACCACCGATCATT
>CAZIRV010000047.1:0-15242 GCA_964541845.1 uncultured Planctomycetales bacterium | reverse complement strand
ACTTCTCGTCGAGAAACTACCCCTTAATTGACTTTTTCAGTGCCCCCTAATTAGTTCCCCCTGAAAAAGTACTTTTTAGCTCCTTCGGCTTAAACGCTATTATTTACGTAAAGATTCAAAAGCTAAACTCCTCGTACGTACTCGTCAGACATAGCTTTTGAAAATATCTTTACGTAAATAATATCAAGCCTCAATGTCGCGTTAAAAGTACTTTTTCAGGAGGAACTAATTAAGCCCGCTTTGCGGCGGCTTTTAGTGCTCTTATCGACCTATCAAGAAACTTCTTTGGCTATCCCTCAGCACCTCTTCAACATCCTGAATACTCCCCCTGGCTAAGAGTTCCTCAACGTGTTTCTGTGCCTTGTCTAAATCAATATGTCCAATCAGATCCTGAATCCCAGGAAGATAACAAGTGTCCAAACTAAACGTTCGAATCCCAATCCCTAAAAAAAATGCTATGTAGCGTTCATCATGTGCCATGTCTCCGCAAATGGAAATGTCTTTATCCTTACAAACGACAGCATCCACAATCTTTTTTAACGCTCTTAAGATAGACGGATGGTGCGGGAGATAAAAGCTGGACACCTTCTCATTCGTGCGGTCAACGGCCAACATGTATTGAATAAAATCATTAGTCCCAATGCTAAAAAAATCTGATACCTCTGCAAGTTCCTCCATAATTTCTAAAACAGAAGGCAATTCAATCATCATACCGATTTGAGGATTCAGCTTAGCTGTAACGCCTTCCGCTTTCAGTTCATTAATACAGTCCAACGTAATCAATTTTGCTTTCAGAAACTCATCAACGGATGAAATCATCGGAAACATAATTTTTAAATCAGAATCAAACCCCGCCCTCAAGACAGCCCTCAACTGCTGTTTAAAGACATCCTGATGGCATAATGAAAACCGTATGGAACGCATTCCTAAAAAAGGATTCTCTTCCTTTTCATTCTCATAATAGGCCAAAACTTTATCTCCGCCAATATCCAGTGTGCGAAACACGACCTCTTTTCCTTTCATACCGTCAACGAGTTTTTTGTAAATGACAAACTGCTCTTCCTCTGACGGAAAGTTGGATCGCACCATAAAAGGAAATTCACTCCGGTAAAGCCCAACACCCTCTGCCTTAGCCTCATTAGCCGCTTTTAAATCCCCCAATAGATTAATATTCGCCAGTAATTTAACCCGCGTTCCATCCTTGGTTTGTGTTAACGAT
This sequence comes from uncultured Planctomycetales bacterium, assembly GCA_964541845.1. Lineage (GTDB taxonomy): Bacteria > Omnitrophota > Gorgyraeia > Zapsychrales > Zapsychraceae > CAZIRV01. The sequence goes on along the minus strand of CAZIRV010000047.1, from coordinate 14,023 downwards.
TTAATCAAATCTTTGACAATATTTATTCGCTCGCCGTCTTGTTCCTGTTTTTGTAACGACGCAATAACATCCTGTGTCGGGTTAATATGCACATCACCTTGGTGCGCATCCAGAAAAATCTGTGTTCCTGAAGGAATTTTTAATAATTGCGGGGCTTCTGTAATGACTAACGGAATTTGCAGAGAACGGGATAGAATGGAAAGATGCGAGGTGATTCCTCCGCTCAATAAAATAATACCCTTGATATTCTGTGATGACAATTTCAATATATCTGAAGGATACAAATCACGCGCGATCACAATGCGGTTATGATACTGACGTTGTCCCTGAGAGACCCTGGTCAGGTTTTCTAAAAGCCTCAAACCAATGTCCTGAACATCTTGTTTCTTTTCTCTTAAATACGCGTTGGGAAGCGCGTCAAACATCTGAACATAATGCTTAACCGTCTGAACAATGGCCTGAACAGGATGATAATTTTGATTAATTAAACTCACAATTTCCTCAATAAATGCCTTATCTTTCAACATCAGAATCTGCGCGGTAAAAATCAACGAACACACATCTGAGAGGGTTTCTTCAATTTCTTCCTGAAGGCTCTCCAACTCTTTTTCTGTAGAGGAAACAGCCTGATAAAAATCTTCTAATGTACAGGGTTCTGTCTCCTTTATTTCTTCAAACTTTTTTAAAATGCGCTTTTCTTTCCAAATCACACCTTCTGCCAGGGCAAATCCTTGCGATCCTGATTTTCCTTTAATCAATTTTAATTTTGGATCAAAAGCCTCTTCTTCTTTAACCTCTTTCTTTTGGTTAAGCCCCATAAGAACCTTGGCCATTTCAATAGTATTTCCTAATTGGGAGGTAATGGCCCGAAATGCCCGCACGTCATCCTCAACAAAATAATTCTCCTGAACATTCTGAATAACAATAGCTCCAATTCTTGTCTGCCCCCGCAAAATCGGAACCGCTAAAAATGACTCATAAAATTCTTCCCCGATTTCAGGAAAATACCGATAACCGGGAGTCTCACTCGCTTTTTTTTCACAAATACTCCGCATTTCCTTAACCGCCAAACCTGTCAACCCTTCACCTGATTTTAACTTAACCTGTCCAATAGCATTTGGCTTAAGCCCTTTTGTCGCTCGAAGGACTAATTCCTGGCTTTCCTCATAATACAAATAAATTGAGCATACATCGCAGGACATATGCTCCGCAACCATCTCAACCGTTTTTTGCAAAAAAGTTCCCAGCGTTGCCGCGTCCACAAACAGTCCGCTGAGTTCTCCCACATCACAAATTAATTTTGTATGATCTCTTTTCATAAGTATGTTATCGCCTGTCACCGGGTGTATCCCAGTTTTATGAGTTCCCTCCGGAGGTGTCATTGCGAGAAGGCGTTCATTTTGTTCAAGCCGACGCGGCAATCTCTAAGATTGCTTCGTCCCAAAAAGCGGGGCTCGCAAAGACACTTTCTGGTGAAAAGTACCCACAAAATCGAGATGAACCCTGTCACCTTTGCCTTAAAGACTCTGCCTTTATTTTATCCTTTAACGCGTATTGAAGTTGACCCATATCCTGATAAGTCATCGCACGGTTGTAATAACCCCCTGGATCCTTAGGAGCAATCTCAATGACTTTTGTATAGTCTACAATGGCACGTTTATACATGCCATACAAACAATAAATATTAGCCCTATTAAGGTAAGCATTTTTAAACTCCTGCTTGAGTTTTATAGCCTGAGAAAACTGTTCAACAGCAAGGGGAAATTTTTTTTGTTCCATGTAGGCGATCCCTAAGTTGTAATAGGTATCCGGATGCCCTGGATTAATCCTTAAACTTTTCTCAAATTCCTCAACAGCAAGCCCGTAATTTTTCTCATTAACCAAGGCTATTCCTTTATTCATATACGCTAAATAGGATTTTGGATCTACCATTAAAGCTTCATCAAAATATGAAAATGCTAATTCATAGTTATTCCTTTTCATCGCGTTAATTCCAGAGGCGACATAGCGATGCGCTAAATAATACTGTCTTGGGCTTATTTCTGTTACAAACCTTTTTCTTAATCCGGAAACAGCCTGTGCCATTTTTAAATTCAATCGATATGTATAAACGCTGTTTAACACAATTAATCCCCCGAGAACCCCTATTAAAAGCCATGAGTTGAAACCTTTTTTTTTCTCACCCTTGTCCACCCACCAATAAAAACAATAGAAAAAAATAATATTAAAAAGAATAATTGTGTAAAAATAATACAAATTCATTTGTAGATACTCTATCCCGCGTTCCATAAATCGTCCAAAAGTAATCATACAAATGTACGCCAAACCAAGGCTCAAGCTAACCATACCGATGAATAATCTACTTTTTTGAAGGCTGCTTTTTGACTCTATTCGAAAATCCACCTTGCCCTGACAGAAATTCTGAAAAAATTTTTTCAAAAAAAGTAACGACCAAAAGCCAAGACTTATCACGATCAATACATTCAAATTCGACCAAAAATCTTGCGGGTGAAAATTACCAACAATATTTTCTAAATCAAAAGATTTCGTGAAAAGGCGCGCGCCAAATCTCATATTCAAGAAGGCGGGAATAATCGGTGTGACAATGGAAAGAATAAAAATTTTAAAAATCGTACCAATAATGGAAAAAGAGGCTTGCGGTTTAGACAGCACGAAAGAAAAAGCCCCCACCTTAGATGAATAGTCTATTAAAGACCATGATACATAAACAGCTATTGGCACAAAGAGCCAAAAAATATTTACATAATTTTTGTAACGTTCTTTTTTTAAAAAAAACTTTCTATCTAAAAATAAAGCGAAAATCATCACCATAATACAAACCACAGCATACTCATGAATGAAACAAGCAATGGATAAGCAAATCAACATTTTAAAAAATAAAGAACTCTTATTCTGCCCCCCCTTAATAAAGCGTCCCAAATACCACACCGCCTTTAATAACAAAGTCATAAACATTAAATACGGAGCCATATGATCATAGACAACCATTTCTTGAGAAATATGAAGCACAGAGAAGCTTATGGCAACCAATCCAGCCAGACGACTGGGTTGAATAAATGAAAAAATCTTGTACAGCTGCCAAACAACCAAAACATGAAGACAGAGACTTGTTAATTGCCAATAAACAAATTTAAAACCATAGAGCCATTTCTCAAAAGATAAAATACCAAAATAAAGCGGCTTAAATTGATTTTCATCTCCCAGGGCGTAATGCCTTGTTCTCGTGTAAGAATAGGTCTGTTTTATCAGATCGCCTAAATGATCATTTTCAACAGTTTCCATTAAAAATAAAAATTGATCACTTCGAGGCAAATGCTTTAACGCGGGAAAATAAACAACAAGATTGATGCCAATAATCAATAGCAGCCATACGCTGTTCTTTTGTCGTTTTGTCAAGTTAATCCTTATAAATTGCACTACTATCTTAAAATTTTATTGTACTGAAATTTCAAAAACCCAAACAAACACCGGGTGTTTGTTTAATGTTTAGTTACTATCCTTAAAAATAATTTTCCATCCTGTCCACAGGATAAAGCCAACCCAAAATAAAACATTTATTCCTAACATCCGTTGCGCTAACGTGAAAATTCTTGAATTGTAATACAAATGAATTTGATTCCGCCCCGGCTCCAACCGGACCGCTTTATACGCAAGATTTGCTTGAAATACTCTCGAAGGCTTTCCATTAACTGTTGCCCTCCAGCCCGGATGCCAAACATCACTGTAAAGCATCCAGATTAGATTTTTTTCAGGATTATCGGCAATGACCTCCAGATGATTTGATTCAAATCGGGTAACCTCATATGAAATGGGCAATCGATTATCAGCGGATAATGAGTCTTGAACAGAAAAACTCTCATCCTTTTCTAATAAACCCGGATGAGAAAGAAATAATACATTCCCCTGATATTCAGGAGCGGATATTTTTTGGGCAATCATTTCTTCATCCGTTAAAATATTTGCCCGAGAGAAAAACTGAATTTTATCTTCTGTTAAACCGGAAATTTTTCGCATCCCGGGATGGTCCTCAGGAACAGATAAAACATTATTCCTAAAGCTTAATGGGGCGGTTTGTTTATCTTTCACAGACTGCCCTTCATAGGCCTTAAGGTATTCATCAAATGGCCGCTGCCAATACTCTGTGCGAAATGAAGTGCTTATTTGATCAGAAAGCAAAATAGTATTTAACGTCCAATAATTCACCATTGATTTCAATAATTTTGCATTAAAACTCATTAATTGATTCTTGCCTTTACTTCCATTTTCAACACGTCTTTTTTGATACGATAATTGTTGAAACCGCGTAATTTCATATTGCTTTTGATCAATAGCGACGGTTCTTCGGCCTAATTCAGTCATCGCGTAACTATACACATCAATAACTTGTAAACATAAAATAACCCCTAATATAATTTTTGTATTTTTTTCTCTTTTAAGAAACGCACCTATCCCTAATACGATCGCCATTAATCCAAATTTGAGGGCTGTCACATGTAAAAACCCTGATATCATTTTTATTCTCAAAAAATCAACTTTTCCTCCCGAGGTTACGCCATAAAATTTCATCGCCTCTGCTAAAAAAATGATACTTCGCGTACTCTTAGGAAGTATAAAAAATAGAACAGATAAAGAAAAAATAAAATAAATAAGTGTCTTTAAGTATAGCTTATGATTCATTTGTATCTGTTTTGAAAAAGACTCGAAACCAAATCCTGCTAAAAAACATAAAAATAACCGAATAAGTGGGCTCATTTGGATAAGATGACGATAGTACTTCATAAGCGGCCATACATGATAAAAAAATTTTGCCACAAAAGTTCCCGCGCTAATAAGATAGAGTACAATAATTACACCGACTAAAGGAATGGCCCGCTTGTTTAAATTCCCAAAAAGACAAAAAAAGATCATGGCAACAGGAAGAATTCCAATATATAAGGTGAAATCTCTTGCTGATGAAAATCCCGTAAACAGTTCCAACCATGTTCCCGGAGTTGCCTGTCCGGAATACGTCAAAAAAATATTCAATGGAACTGTTCCATCCGGGTTTCGATTCGCCACATAACGCACAATTTCAGAGTCCATTCCCATTTTCAGAATGGCATAAAGCGGAAAAACACAAATGACCGTTAAAAGTATCCATGATACCGTCTGAAAATTCCACTTCAAACTCTTAAGCTGAGCAACAGTTTCTTTAAAATTAAAAAATATAAAAAAGAAAAAATACAGAAAAATACTTAATGAAACCATGGGTATAACGTAAATAATATTCCCTAAGGCCTGAATTAATAAAAAATTGGCCGTTAAAAAAAAATAGCGTCCCTTCCCTGTTTCTAAGAAACTATGACCCAGGTGTAAAATTAATGGAATCGCGTAATACAAATGGAAATTAAAATACGTCTGACTCGTCCATAAACTGGATCCCAAAACTGAAACAGCCACAAAAAATCGCGCGGACTTTGTATTAAAAAAACGCCTGGATAATAACCACACCCCTACTAACAGAATAAATTTATCAAAAAAAATTCCCGCGTAACTTATGATAAAGAAATTGACATTTTTGAAAATAGGCGCGATATAAAATAAACAGTTCAGCAAAAGACCATTGACGCTGATAATGCCATACCAATAGGCTGCTGTTGCTCCATGCGTTAGATATGGAATCCATTGCGGAAACTCACCGTACATGACCGCGTTATTGAACAAATAATATTGCATGGAGAATCGAGAAAAAGAGTCATGAATAACTAATCTTTTTGCGCAAATAAGATATAAAATCTGAGCAAACTCCATAAGAAGGATCATAAGAAACGGGAAAGAATCATATCGGACGGCATTGAATATTTTAATAAATTTTGTTTTCAATTTTTAAATCCCCGGGGTTTGATAAAATATTTTCATTTGGTATTTTCTTTCCTGAATCCTTTGTCTTTCCAAAACCGAATATCCTTCAAATCCATACGCCGGAAACGTCAATGGATGAGCGACGGCCTTGATAAGTCGCCTGTTGGGTCGGGAATTAATAGGAAAATAGGCTTTCGGAATGGGATAAAAATGTGAAGAGTTAACCACTAATACTGCATTTTTCGTTAAACGCGTTAAATTATTGAGTTCGTGTTCGTTTAAGAAATAAATATTTTTGTTTTCAACATTAGCGAGTTCTTCATAATTAAAATTAATAGGATAAGAAAGATTCATGTATTCTGAGGCAAAACTACTAAACGAGCTCAATGATATCATAAAAAGTACTGCCAATGCTATTTTCTGAAATCTCGATTTAACAATATGACTGATCGTCAGCATTGCGCCCAACACCAAAAATGGCATATACATATGGATTATCCTTCCATAACAGACCATTTTATGAAAAAAGACGCCAAGAGTTCCTTGCCATAAATATCCTCCAATTAACACAATAAATATTACATTAATAATAGATTTTTTTTTGGGTAAAATAAAAATCAGATAACTAAAAAATAAACCGAGTATGACGTATCCAATAATCCCTTCGACGTGTTTCATGTATCGAAAAAGAAAGATATACCCTTCTTCAAAATTCCCTTGTTCTTGTGTCAAAGCAGTAAAAAGAATCCTGCAATTGGCAATAAATGAATTTCCGGAAAGTTGTGCTAATGCCTCCCAAAGCCCAATGACCCCGATTACGGATAAACAATGCAAAAAAATCATTTTAATTTTATTTTGATTTGCCGAATACACAAGAGCCACAAAAATTATGACAACAAATAAATAATAAGCCGGATATATCGTAAAGGCGAAAGCACTTAGCAGACCGGACATACAGGAAGTTTTTTCTGTCAGTCCACCGATTTTATAATCCCTAATAATTAAAAACAATCCAAACATGAAAAATAAAAGCGAAACATCATAGGGCAGGAGATGTCGAACATAGAGATTTGTATTACATAATAAACTGTATATTATGACACCTACTAAAGAAATTTTTTTATTTCCAGTAAAGATGAATAAAATGTGAAAAAAAATAAGACTAATTAAAAGAGAAACGCAGACATTCAGCATACTCGGAATATAAGAAATGGAAGGCATATCAATAGCAAACATTCCTGTTTTTAGTCCAATATGCTGAAATATTGATGGGAGCATACTCCACAAAATAAACCCGGGCCGGGCATCGGCCTTAAAAAGAAAATCAATGGACTTTAATATGTTTCCTTCTATCAATGAAGCTACGGCTCTAAACGCGTAACCATAGCGCATTTCATCCGGCCAAAACAACTGCCCGGAGGTAGACAAATACCCACGAAATAACCCTAGAAAAAAAATAAATAAAATGAGCCCGAAATATTTTTTATTTTGGAATTGAAGCATGAAATCTACTTTAATACCAAACTCATGAATGATCAAGGAACGCGGAATATTTATGCCCCATTCTTGTCCTGCAGGCGTTCGGGGTGGTGTTTGACCATTTTGGCCTGAACCATATAAATAACGTCTTCCGCGATACTGGCGGCATGATCACATATACGCTCAAGATCTCTGGTCACAAGAAGGAGGGGAACGGCCCGGGGAGCGGTTGAACCGTCTTTAACCATGTAGTCATAAATCAATTTCTTCATAATCGCTGTTCGCAATTCATTAGATGTCCTGTCAGAAAAAATAATCTCTTTTGCTAGATTCTCATCATGCTTAATAAATGCGTCAATGGCATTTTTCACCATCCATCTTGCCTGATCCGCGAGCTTTGGAATATCAACCAATTCTTTGAGTAACGGCTGATCCGCCACTTCTAAAACACGCTGCGCGATATTCACGGTTAAATCCGCGATCCGTTCAAGCTCATTATTAATATGCATACCCGTCATAATAAACCGCAAATCCAGGGCCATTGGCTGAAATAATGCCAATAAATCAATCACTTCCTCGTCAATGGCAATCTCCATCTCATCAATGTTCCGGTCATTCGTAATAATTTTCTCCGCAATATCCTTATCTCTCTTTTTTAATGCCTCAATAGACTTATGAATCGCCTCTTCAACCATAGCGGCCATTTTTAAAATATTTGTGTTTAATTTATCTAATTCTTCGTCCAGATGTCTTTCCATTATCCAAATCTCCCTGTCACATAATCCTCTGTCATTTTCTTTGATGGATTTGTGAATATTTTATTTGTGTGATCATATTCTACCATCTCTCCTAACATAAAGAAAGCCGTATAGTCTGACACGCGCGCGGCTTGCTGCATGTTATGAGTGACAATTAATATTGTATATGTTTTCTTTAACTCATGGATAAGTTCTTCTACCTTGCCTGTTGCAATGGGATCCAGGGCAGAGGCCGGCTCATCAAGCAGCAAAACTTCCGGTTCTACGGCTAAGGCGCGCGCGATGCATATGCGTTGCTGCTGCCCTCCGGATAAAACAAACGCGCTTTTATGAAGACGATCTTTAACCTCATCCCAAATAGCGGCATTTTTTAAACTTGTCTCTACCTTCTCCACAATAAAACTCTTATCCTTAATCCCGTTAATCCTAAGTCCGTAAGCAATATTTTCAAAAATAGATTTTGGAAATGGATTGGACTTCTGGAATACCATCCCTACATTACGTCTAAGATCAACGACATCTAATTCCTTGTCAAAAATATTATTCCCATCAATAAAAATATCTCCTTCATAACGAATATGAGAAATCGTATCATTCATTCGATTAAAACATCGTAAAAACGTTGACTTGCCACATCCTGATGGCCCAATAATACCCGTGACCGTATTTTCCTGAACATCTACACAAATATTTTTCAAAGCCTGCGTATCGCCATAATAAAAACTGAAATTTTTAACACTGATTTTCATATTTACTCCATTTTTACCTTTCTTAATTTATACCGAATGATGACTGCCGCAAAATTCATACAAAAAATAAGTACAATTAAAACAAGTGCTGTTCCATAGGCAATCGGCCGCACCTTTTCAATAGCGTGATGCTGTGTCGACATAATATACAAATGATAGGGCAAAGCCATAAACTGATCCGAAAGGGATCTTGGTAAAAACGGCAAATAAAACGCGGCTCCTGTAAAAAGGATGGGGGCTGTTTCTCCTGCCGCCCTGGATAATCCAAGAATAGTCCCCGTTAACATTCCCGGAATTGAATACGGCAAAACATTCGTCCTGATCGCCTGCCACTTTGTTGCTCCTAAAGCAAGTGACCCATCCCGATACGATTGCGGAACATTTTTTAAGGCCTCTTCACTCGCCGTAATCGTCCACGGTAAGGTCATAAGGCCAAGGGTTAATCCTGAGGATAGAATCGAAGTTCCTAACTGCATCAACTGAACAAATAAAACAACACCGAATAGTCCATAAACAACCGAGGGCACTCCGGATAAATTACGAATCGACATCCGAATAATACGGGTAACCATTCCTTTTTTCGCGTATTCATGAAGATAAATCGCACAACCCATCCCCAAAGGGATGGACAATAAAGCGGTAATAGTAGTCACAAAAAACGTGCCCACAATCGCCGGCCAAATTCCACCCTTTGTCATCCCCTTGCGTGGCATGGCTGTTAAAAACTCCCAACTGATAATACCACTTCCTTTACTAAAAACATCAAATAAAATAATAGCTAACGCCAAAAGGACAGCTCCAACACAACAGCGTAAAACACCAAAGCCTATTTCCTGTTTTAATTGTTTTGATTTCATCGGTTCACCTTTTCGTATTTATGCAAAATAATATCAGAAACCATATTAACCAAAAATGTAAGAATAAATAACACCAGTCCTAAAGCAAATAACGCGTAATAGTGTGTGGTATTGTAGGCAACCTCTCCTAACTCAATCGCGATTGAGGATGTTAATGTTCGTACAGGACCTAAAAAACTTTCTGGCATGGCCGGCGCGCAACCGGTTGCCATCAAAACGGTCATAGTTTCCCCAATGGCCCGGCCCATACCTAGCATACACGCAGCAATAATCCCGGATAAAGCAGCTGGAATTTTAACCTTAACAACAGTCTGCCAACGTGAAGCCCCTAAGGCTAATGAAGCCTGATCATAGGCCTTGGGAACATTTGTTAAGGCATCTTCGGAAATACTAATGATTGTTGGCAAAGACATCACTGCTAAAAGAATTGAACCGTTAACGGCATTAAGGCCGTTATGTGTTCCAAAAATTTTAGCTAAAAACGGGCCGACTAAAACAATGCCTAAAAATCCAATCACAACCGACGGAATTCCGGCAAGAATTTCAATAACCGGTTTAGTAATTTCCCGCACACGATGACTGGCAACATCAGAAAGATAGGCCGCACTTCCTATTCCCAAAGGCACAGCAATCACTAACGCGCCCAGCGTCACCATAAACGTACTGACCAACATCGGAACAATTCCATACTCTTCTTTGACATAAGACGTAGGATTCCAATTCGTCCCGAACAAAAAACCTCTAATATCTATTTCTTTGAAAGCCGGAATAGAGGTGAAAACCAATAAAGAAAAAATTCCTAACAGCACAAGGACTGAAAGGATTCCATTAAAAAAGAAAAAACCATGGATTAATTTTTCTTTTATTTGACGATTGTTTTTCATGTTGAATACATAAATTATTTTTTTAATATGTAGGGGCAGGTCTTGTCCCTGCCCATTTTTTAGTCTTAATAACAAATATGTATTTCAAATAATACCAATTCCACTAATTAATTCCTAATATTAATTTTAATTATCTCGACGTTTTTACGAGTAAGTAAACTTTTTAAATGAGTACTTATTTAATGGAATTGGTATAATCGGATATTTATATCGGGCGGGCACAAGGCCCGCCCCTACGATTTACAAGCCCGCCTTACTATTAAATTCTTCGTATTCACCCGGTATAGGGAAAAATCCTTCCTCATCAACAATTTTCTGGCCTTCCGGGCTTAATTCAAATTCCAAAAATGCTTTTGCCTCACCCATAGCAACCCCATTAATATATTGATTCAAAGGACGGGTAATAGGATATTTACCACTCTTAACATCCGCGGCATTTAAAGGACTGGCATAATCTCCACCCGCGTTAGTCGCTACCTTTAAGACAGTTAATCCTGTGGCATCTTTAACATAACCAACCCCCACATATCCAATTCCGGAAGTATCCTGCTTAACCGCTTCCACAATCTGCGCGTTTCCGTTCATCCGGTTCATCTTTTGGGAATAATCCCCTTTAAGAATGGCCTCACGGAAAAATACAAATGTTCCTGAATTTGACTGCCGGCCATATAAAGTAATAGCTCTGTCCGGTCCACCAACGTCACTCCAATTTGTCACTTCACCTTTAAAAATTCTTCCAATCTGACCAACTGTTAACCTGGAAATCGGATTATTTGGATTTATAATCACACTTAATCCATCCATTGCAATAACGACTCGATTCACTGTGATACCACGCTCAGAAGCCTGCGCAATTTCTTTTGACTTCATTAAACGAGAAGCGTCGGCTATCGAACATTTATTATTAATAAGAGCCGCAATCCCTGTTCCGGAACCTCCTCCTGTAACGGCGATATATCTCCCGGGGTTTTTTTCCATATAGACTTCAGCTAACCTTTGAACAAGATTAATTAAGGTGTCCGACCCCTTGATTTGCAACATTCTAGTTCCAGCCTGAACGTTAGACGCGCATAAAAGGGCAATACTTAAAACTACGGTGCTTAATAATTTTTTCATTTTTCCTCCATTTGTCATTCCCGAACGCTTTAATCGAGCCTGCCGGGGTCCGGTATTTTTAATTCCGGATTCCCCTCTGTGTGGTGCGGGAATAACATGTTTTTTGTTTATTTTTATCTATACCCAAGTAAGACAGGTTTGCGACTCCAGAGTCTATCCATAGATAACTTGAACAAGTTTGCGCTCAAATTTAGATCAGATTTAATCGATCTGAATGAGTAATTTTTGAGACGCAGCGAACTGCGTTGAGAAAATTACGGTTAAAGATCAGTTAAAGATGGCCTGAGTTTGAGATACAAAAAGTTCAAGTTATTTATGGATAGACCCTTAGCTTATTAAGCTAAAACAAGAAAAATGTCTAAATTTTACAAGCCCATTGCTCCTGAGTATATTCCCAAAACTTAGTTTCTTCAAATTATACTTCTCTAATGTGACAATTGTGTGACAGCTTTGTAAACAATTGGAAAAATTAAAACTTCAACTGTACATCAGCCTGCACAATCTGTTCCGGATTACTGGAGGCTTTAATACGATCACTGTTGTAATAATCCACTCCCAAAATAACCCCCTTTTTCCAGGCATAATTAATGGCAAATTCATGACTTTTCACGTCTGTTGCTCCGCCATAACGATCTGAATCCGGAAAAGTATCTAAAAAAGCATCCTTGCCAAGATTGGCATAAATATATTTTGCCTGCCATTGCCCCTGCTTTTTCGCTTTTTTATTTCCAAATTTAACACCAACAGACCACCCGATGGCTTCATCGGGGGCATCCATATTGTAAATAAAATCCCCTAATAAAGCTATACGTTCATCAATATTCAAAGGGAGCCCACCAAAAAAATACTTCACTCCAAATTCAGTAGAAACACCCACGGAGTCATAGTCATACTTAAGGACCCCTCCTGTGGTCGTATTAGTCTTACTACTTCTAGTATACTGAGACAATCCCTTAACCCCATTAAAACCATAATAAACAGACGCCAATTTGGCATCAATATTGCCTTCGTTAAAAGAAATCCCTGCCTGAACAAAATTCATAAACGGATCCGGCCTGTCAGTCTGGTCATTAGTATCCAAAACCCACACCCCCGCGTTAATCCAGCCATCCATATTATCAAGAAGGATTGTTTGAAAATGCGCGGCGGCTCCTTCGGGTCTGATATCAGTATCCCAAAGCATGTCGGTCGGACTCCAAAGATAGGCTTTTCTTTTATGCTTTCCCGCCGCTATTTTCATGTTGCTGTTAGGAGCGTATTCAGCATACGCATAGTCCAGGCGAATGTCCGGCGAATCAAAAAAACTTTGAAGGGTTTGATTGGTCGAACGCGGATCATCCCCACCTGTCGCTAATCCAATAGCCGCTTTAACTCCGTCAACTACCTTTGTCTCAATGCCTAAACGATAACGAATTCTTCCGCGATTGCGTCCTTCAGTATCATTAGTCCGACGCTCATACTGATGGCGTATACGTAAATCCTGCTTTACCTTTATATTCTGAACCCATTTAGGAAGAGAGGAGGACTTACCCTTTGCTATTTCCTGAGCCACTTCCTTTTTAGTTTCATCAATAAGAATTTGTGCTTCCACTGGAGAAAGAATTCCTTTTTCTACAAGTTTTTTTACCAATAAATCAATTTCCCCAGCCTGAACCGATACAAGAGGTATCAAAACCACACTTAAAATCAAACCTAACTTAAAACAAATCTTTTTCAACATTTAAAACTCCTTAAATGAACATCAGCTATGAGGTAGCTGATACCAATTTTACTTTTCTCGACGCTTTAAAGAATAGCAACCCTATAAATAGGACATTATTTAATGGAATTGGGATAAAATGAGTGAACATAACTGCTACATGTGAATAAATCCCGTTTCTCTAAACTTATTAGAAAAAGCGGGATCAGTTTATACCAATTCCATTAAATGATTGCTCTAATGAATTTAATATTATTTCGAACCTATAAATTTCCTCAACCGACGTAATTCCACTTCTGCCGATTTCAGGGACTCATTCACAAATTCGCTGTGATAATCATCTGTCTGCTCAATAGTTTCGAGAATGTGCGTTAATTTCGCTATCTCGGAACGAAGCCAACTGACAATGAGTTCCAAATAAATCTTTTGTGATTTTACACACCACTCCATAATTTTTCACCTCCTCTCTTTGTCATATTTGTCTTAAGTATAGATATTTAAAGTGACAGAAATGTGTCTTAAATGTGAAATGTTTGTGAACTGTAAACTAATACCAAATTCATTAAACTTTTATAAAAAGAGCGGGCAAATCTTTACTTTACTCTTTTATTTACTGTTG
>CAZIRV010000046.1:0-15484 GCA_964541845.1 uncultured Planctomycetales bacterium | reverse complement strand
TGATGATGTGTTAGGAACACAGCAAGTTGTTATTAAGGATATTGAAGGCCTCCCAAAGCAATCGGAGTGGATTGCCGGTGGAGCAGTCCTGGGAGATGAACAGGTTGCTATTGTGTTAAATTTGGATGGCTTACAATAGGAGGAAAATATGGTGCCCAATACAAATGTGGAAAATCCTCAAGGTTTAGAAAGGGTGTTTCTCCTTCCGGGAGAATATCATGTGACAAAAAAACCCAAGTTTTTAGCAACTTTATTAGGATCATGTGTAGCTGTTTGTATTAAAAATATAAGTAATGGAAGTGCTGCCATGAATCATTTTATCCGGGAGCAATCCAGTTCTCCCCATGATGACATCGGTCGGTTTGGAGATTTATCAACACGTCATATTCTTAAAACATTGATGGGGATTGACTCGAATTCCAGGAATTATAAAGCGAAAATTTATGGAGGTGGGGCCGTTGTTGGACATTTAGGGCTTGGAATTGGAATTGGGGAAAATAATATCGCGATGGCTAAAAAAATCCTTGGGGAATACAACATTCCCATCATGGAAGAAAATGTGGGGGGAAAACAGGGTCGAAAAATTTATTTTAATACGACAGAGTTCAAGGTAGAATACCGTTTTATTGGAGAAGAACGTAAAGATTTCTCCGATAAAAACATAAGAGTTTTGATTGTTGATGATTCTGCTATTGTGCGGAGTATTTTACGAAAAGTGATTGAAAGTACTCCAGGCATTGAAGTTGCAGGGGAAGCCGTGGACGCTTTTGAAGCAAGAGATTTAATCATTTCTTTGGACCCTGATGTTATAAGTCTGGATATTATTATGCCAAAGCTAGACGGGCTGAAGTTTTTACAAAAAATTATGGAGCATTTTCCCAAGCCTGTTATTATTGTATCAACTATCGCGAAAAAAAATTCCGATATAGCCCAAAAAGCTCAAAAATTAGGAGCAGTTGGAATTGTGGATAAGGATAGTTTAGAAATTTATAAAGGCTTAGATGTTGCTAAACGGGATTATATTCCAATGATTCGTACGGCTGCGAATCGTAAGGTTACCAAGAAGGTATTTGTATAATAAAAAGTGGAGGATATATGGCTAAAATTTTAATTTGTGATGATTCAATTTTTACTTTACAGAGGCATAGAAAATTATTTGAAGCTATTGGAAATGAGGTCTCAACGGCGCAGGGAGGAAGTCAGGCCTATGCTCTTTTAGACGCGGGAGAAAAATTTGATCTGATTGTTTTGGATTTGCTTATGCCGGATGAGGATGGGATGACAGTTTTAAAAAAAATTAAAGAAAGGGACTCCGAACAGAGTGTTGTGATTGCAAGCGCAGACATCCAGGAAAAACGTCGGGACGAGGTGCTAAGTGCCGGGGCCATAGATTTGGTTAATAAGCCGTTAGATGAAGGTAAGGTAAAATTAATAATGGCTAAAGTAGGCTTTAAGCAACAATAATTTTTTTGTATCAGGGAAGCTGTTGTTGCGTAAAGCCTCAGCATGCAAAGTTGATTGATAAGGGGTAAGATTTATGAGTGAAGACTTAAATCTTTTTATTGAAGAGGCTGTTGAGTTATTGGATGAAATTGAGCGCAATGTCATGCTTGTTGAAAAACAACAAAATAACTGGGAGGAGCCCATTAAAATAATATTTGGGGCTATTCATACCATTAAAGGAAATTCACTGTACTTGAACTTGGATGCTCTTTCAAGGTGTTGTCAGCAGGTTGAATCCATTTTAGCCGATAAAAATCGATCTTTACGTTTACCGGATCAGGCAGATTTTGATACGTTATTTCAATTTATTGATTTGACAAGGGATTACTGTATGCTTTTAAGTGAAAAAGATGATTTGGAAGGGTTAGATGGAAAGTTAACCAGGTGGTTAGGATCTAAGCAAAAATAAGGGGTGTATTTATGGAATTAACGGATATTCAAAAAGATGTTTTAACCGAAGTTTTTAACATCGGCGTGGGAAGAGCCTCAAGTTCTCTTAGTGATTTAGTTACAAAAGAGGTGAAACTTGAGGTTCCGGAAATTGACATTATTGACTTGGCAGATGTTCCGGAGAAGCTGAAGGCTATTAGTGATCGGGTGTTAAGTATTGTAGAGCAAAAGTTTGCCTGTTCATTCTCTGGAAAAGCAGCCCTTATTTTTCCAACAGAGGATGCCTCAAAACTTGTGGCGATTCTTTCCGGAGAAGAAATAGGATCTTCTGATCTTGATTCTGTTAAAGAAGGGACGATTACGGAAGTGGGCAATATTATTATTAATGGTCTTTTGGGTTCTGTTAGCAATTTCCTTGAAGAAACGATGGATTTTACCCTTCCCCTCTATCAAGAATCGCACGTGAGCGATATTAAATCAGATGGAGATATTTCAGAACTTCAGGTGACGATTATTTGTAAGACAAAATTTGAGGTTCAGGATTTGCAAGTGGAGGGTCATTTTATGATGTATATAAATGTAAAGGCGGTAGACAAATTATTAGCGTTGATTGATAAAAAGGTTAAGGAAAATAAGTAATGGATATTCGGTTTTTTGAAGGAGAATACAAGATTCTTGATCTTGTCCCTTTGGGGCATATTATTTTAGATCAGGAATTTAAAATTCTTTTTTGGAACCGGAGATTAGAGGAATGGACAAGCATATCCAGAGAGGACGTTTTAGGAAAATCCATCATTGAGTTATATCCCCATTTAAAGGAAGTTAAATACTACTCCCGTATGAAAATGATGTTTGAAGGGGGGCCGCCGGTTGTTTTTTCCGCACAATTACAAAAATATTTTCTTCCTATCAAGTCTTCCCATGGTGAATTGTGCCTGCAGCAAACAATGATTAATGCGATCACAAAAAAGAATGAAAAAGTTGAGATGGCTCTTGTCACTATTCAGGATGTGACAGACCCGTTAACACGTTTAAAAGAATATCGTGTTATCCGAAATGAGCTCGAAGCGGTTAATAAAGAGCTTGATGTTTTTGCTCATACAGTGTCCCATGATTTACGTGCTCCACTAAGATTAATAACAGCGTGTATACAGTTTTTGAAGGCAGAGCATTCTCAAGAGCTTAATGAAGAAGGTCAGAATTATGTTCACCGTATTGAGAAAGGAGCAGAACGTCTTCAAACAATGGTTGATGATATATTAAAACTTTCCCGAATCAGCAGGGTTCGGAACCCTTATGAGAGTACGGACATGCGAAAACTCATAGAGTCTGTTGTTGAGCGCTTAGAATATGATATTGAAGAAAATAAAGTTGCTATGCACATTGATTCCCTAATGCCTGTAATCCATTGTGATGGCATTAAAATGGCTGAAGTTTTTCAGAATTTAATAAATAACGCGATTAAATTTTCAGTAAAAAATAAAAAAAATGAATATCCTGGTATTCAAATAGGCTATAAACTCATTTCTCAAGGACATTTATTTTTTGTTAGAGATAATGGGATTGGTATTGATAAAAAGTATCATGATCAGGTCTTTGAATTATTTCGTCGAGCAGAAGAGTCAAAGGATTATGAAGGAACCGGAGCAGGGTTAAGTATTGTAAAAAAAATCATTGATGACCATGGAGGAAAAATCTGGATTGAGTCAGAAGTAGGGAAGGGAACAACATTTAATTTTGTAATCCCGGTTTTTCAAGGAAATAGCGCTAAATTATAAAAAATAATATTGTCATTCGAGAAAGAAGAAATAGGGCTTTCATTTCTTCTTTCTCGAATCCATCCATGATGCTTGACTAGGTTTCCGCTTTCGTGGGGACGATAGGGTAAAAGGAGGAGATTTTGACTAATATAAAAATTTTAGTAATTGAGGATAATGAAGACGACATTTTTTTGGTTAAAAAAATTTTGGGAGATATTGGCTATAGTAATATTTTAATAGCAAAAAATGGAGAAGACGGGATTGAAATTTCCAGGAAAGAAAACCCCGATATTATTATTCTGGATACCATTTTACCAGGAATGGACGGGTTTCAGGTATGTGAAAAAATAAAAAAAATGGGAGCTGTTAATTCAAAAATTATTATTAATACAGGAAATATTGATGCTATTGACGCGACAAAGGCAAGAAAAGTTGGCGCGGATGAATATGTGGCAAAAACATCGGATTTTCAATACGTCATTGAAGCCATCAAAAAAATTCTTGAGGTTTAAGAAAAAAGATGGATTTAGTATTAAACCTTAAATGGAGAAAAAAATGAATAAGGCAGTTCTTAATAGAAAAAAAAGTTGGACCAATGAACATAAGGCCATGACTAAACGGGGCATCCAATTGTCTTTTCAGCTCAATAGAGCGTACGCACTCGCTAAGGATCAATACGCATCAACCTCTCATGATAATTATTTAGCCTTGGCTTTTTCACTTCGTGATCGGATTGTTGAACGTTGGATTGAAACACAACAAAGTTATCATAAAAATAATGTTAAGCGTGTTTATTATTTGTCGATGGAGTTTTTGATTGGGCGATTATTAGGAAATTATATGTATAATCTGGGTTTGGAAAAACACACCAAGACGGCGCTTGAAGAAATGGGATTGGATATTGATGAGGCGCGTGATCAGGAGGTTGATGCCGGCTTAGGGAATGGCGGCTTGGGGCGTTTGGCAGCGTGTTTTTTAGATTCCATGGCAACATTGGCTATCCCAGCGCATGGATATGGAATTCGGTATGACTATGGTATTTTTAATCAGAAAATTAAAAATGGTTATCAGGTAGAGCATCCTGATGAGTGGTTACGTTTAGGCTGTCCATGGGAATTTGCCCGTCCGGAATATACGGTTACTGTTAAATTTTATGGGCATGTAGAAACGCGGCAGAACAATGGACATGGTCCTCAGATGGAATGGGTGGATACGGAAAATATTTTGGCTGTTCCTTATGACACGCCTATTCTTGGTTATAAAAATGATGTTGTCAACACGCTTCGTTTATGGTCAGCACGAAGTTCTGAAGAGTTTGACTTTGACTATTTTAACAGCGGAGATTATGAACAGGCTGTTTATCAAAAAATATTTTCTGAAAATATTTCGAAAGTGCTTTATCCGAACGACGCGCAAAGTTGTGGGCGTGAGTTGCGTTTGAAACAGGAGTACTTTTTTACAGCAGCATCTATAGCGGATATTATTCGGCGCTTTAAACAGGAAAATTCTGATTTGACTCATCTTCCTGAGAAAGTTTGTATGCAGCTAAATGATACGCATCCTGCTTTAGCTATTGTTGAATTAATGCGTATTTTAATCGATGATTATCAAATGCAATGGGCAGAGGCCTGGGACACGACACGACAATGCTTTGCCTATACCAATCATACGTTAATGCCGGAGGCGTTGGAATGTTGGTCTGTGAAGCTTTTAGAAAAAGTTCTCCCTAGGCATTTGCAAATTATTTATGAAATTAATGCGCGATTTCTTCAAGAGATAAGAAAAAAATTTTTTGGAGATGAGGATCGTGTCACGCGTATGTCCATTGTGGACGAAGGGGGGGGGAAACGAATACGCATGGCCTATCTTTCAATTGTTGGGAGTCGTTCTGTTAATGGAGTTTCAGGTTTACATTCAGAGCTTTTAAAAAAACGTTTATTTAAAGATTTTTATGATTTAGCTCCTGAGAAATTTAACAATAAAACCAATGGCATCACTCAACGGCGATGGCTTTTGAAGTCCAATGTGCGGCTTTCAGATTTGATTACAAAATCAATTGGCGATAAATGGGTCACGCGCCTTGATGAGTTAAATAAACTTTTAAAATTCAAAGAAAAGAGTTCTTTTATAAAGAAATGGCAGGACGTTAAAAGTTCTAATAAAAAAGATTTAGCAGAATATATTTTTTGTACGATGAATATTGCGGTTGATCCTCAATCAATGTTCGATGTGCAAATCAAACGGATTCATGAATACAAACGTCAACTGATGTTTACTTTATATATCATTTCGCAATATTTGCAAATTAAGAATGATCCTAAAAAATTTATTCAACCACGAACATTTATCATTGGGGGAAAGGCCGCTCCCGGATATATGATGGCAAAGTTAATAATAAAATTTATTAATAATGTGGCAAATGTCATTAATAATGATCAGGGCATTTCTGATAAAATCAAACTTATTTTTTTAGAAAATTATAGAGTTTCATTGGCAGAGAAAATTTTTCCAGCCAGTGATTTGTCTGAACAAATTTCTACGGCCGGAACAGAGGCCTCAGGAACGGGGAATATGAAGTTTATGCTCAACGGGGCCCTGACCGTAGGAACCTTAGATGGAGCTAACGTAGAAATGTCAGAGCATTTGACTAAAGATGACATTTTTATTTTTGGTTTACAGGATCATGAAGTGGAACAGCTTAAATTGAGCGGGTATCATCCCATGCCGTATGTCCAACAATCTCCGGTTTTAAGAGAAATACAGAGTTTATTGAATAAAGATTTCTTTTCTCCTCACGAACAAGGTATTTTTGCTCCTCTCATTCAATCTCTTTTTGAAATCGACCCATTTTTAGTCTGCGCGGATTTTGACGCGTATTGCCGAAAGCAGAATGAAGTTTCAAAAAAATATACCGATCAGGATTGGTGGACAAAGGCTTCTATTAGTAATGTCGCTAATTCAGGGTATTTTTCCAGTGACCGTACTATTCA
This sequence comes from uncultured Planctomycetales bacterium, assembly GCA_964541845.1. Classification (GTDB taxonomy): domain Bacteria; phylum Omnitrophota; class Gorgyraeia; order Zapsychrales; family Zapsychraceae; genus CAZIRV01. The sequence goes on along the minus strand of CAZIRV010000046.1, from coordinate 8,841 downwards.
AGAGTACGCGGAAGATATTTGGAAGGTTGATTTTAAGAGATGAATGGAGTACAATTTCTCTATGTTTTCGATAGAAAAATCAGTGCTTGTTCTTATCGATCTTCAGGAAAAACTTTTTCAAGTTATGCAGGAAAAAGAAAACCTCCTGCGTAATATTCAAATTCTTGTTCAAACGTGTCAGCATCTCCAAATTCCAATCATTTATACTGAGCAAGTTCCCACAAAACTTGGCAGTACGGTTTTCGAAATTCAATCTTTTTTAGGTTCGCCCTCTCCAATTGAAAAATCTTCCTTTAGTTGTTTCGCACGTAAAACTTTTAGAAATTCTTTAAAGGATACACATCGCCATCAAGTTATTTTGGCTGGAATTGAGACGCATGTTTGTGTTTATCAAACGGTTTCTGATTTGATAAATCAAAAATATGAGGTTCAGGTAGTGGCTGACGCGGTATCTTCCAGATGTAATCAAAATAAAAATATCGCGCTGGATCGTATGAAATCTATGGGAGGAGTTCTTACAAGTACAGAGATGATTCTTTTTGAATGGCTTAAAACAGCGGAACATGAAAAATTCCATGAAATTTTAAAATTAATTAAATGTATAGGAAATTCAAAGATTTTTTAGTACTGTTATTTTTTTCCTCTCCCTCCGGGAGAGGGGAAAACGATGGTTTAGTTTACAGGTCGCCGAAATAGTGAGGCCTAATTAAATGAGAGGATAATTTATGACAGAAGCAATACAGGAAAAAAATAGAGAAACCGTTGATGTTCTTTTTGAAGAAAACCGGGTTTTTCTTCCCAATAAAAATTTTAAAACAAAGGCTTCCATTACGGATGAAAGCATTTACGAAGAAGCGAAAGCCGATCCTGAGGCATTTTGGGCGAAGTGCGCGGAAAATTTAGATTGGTATAAAAAGTGGGATAAGGTTTTGCAATGGGATGTCCCATTTTCAAAATGGTTTATTGGTGGGAAGCTTAATGCCAGTTACAATTGCCTTGATCGTCATATTAAAGCCGGATTAGGGAATAAAACAGCGATTATCTGGGAAGGAGAGCCTAAAGATCAGAAGACATTAACTTATGATGACGTTTATAAAGCGGTTAATAAATTTGCTAATGGGCTTAAAGAGTTAGGTGTTGGTAAAGGAGATCGTGTGGCGATTTATATGCCGATGGTGCCGGAAGCGGCTTATGCGATGCTTGCGTGCGCGCGTATTGGTGCTATTCATACGGTGGTTTTTGGCGGTTTTAGTGCGGATTCTTTGGAAAATCGTATTAATGATGCCCAGGCAAGATTACTCATCACCGCAGACGGGGGTTGGCGTCGAGGAAAGGTTGTTCCTTTGAAAGATATTTCTGATCAAGCGGTGGAACACTGCGATTTTATTGAGCATGTTTTAGTGATTAAGCGAACGGAAAATGTTATTCAAATGAAGGAAGACCGCGATGTTTGGTATCATGAGCTTGTGAAAAATGTCGAAGATTATTGTGAGCCGGAACCGATGGATGCTGAAGACATTTTATTTATTCTGTACACATCAGGAACGACCGGAAAACCAAAAGGGATTATTCATACAACAGGCGGGTATATGGTGGGAACCACCATGACGACACAGTGGGTTTTTGATCTTAAAGCAGAAGATGTGTTTTGGTGTACGGCTGATGTGGGTTGGGTTACGGGGCATAGTTATATTGTGTATGGACCGATGGCCAATGCTGCCACGCAGGTCATGTATGAAGGGACTCCGGATTTTCCGGAACGGGATCGTTTTTGGCATGTGATTGAAAAGCATAAAGTCTCGATTTTTTATACAGCCCCGACAGCTATTCGGGCATTTATGAAGTGGGGGACGAAATGGATTGATGCGTGTGACTTATCAAGTTTACGCCTTTTAGGAAGTGTGGGAGAACCCATTAATCCGGAGGCCTGGATTTGGTATCAGAAGCATATCGGTAAGGAACGATGTCCTATTGTTGATACTTGGTGGCAAACGGAAACAGGAAGTATTATGATTTCCCCGATTCCAGGGCTAACCGCTACTAAGCCAGGCTCAGCCACACATCCTTTGCCGGGGATTGAGGCAGTTGTTTTAACAGAAGAAGGTAAAATAGTAGAACAGGGGGGCGGATATCTTGCCATTAAAAGTCCCTGGCCTTCGATGTTAAGAGGAATTTGGGGAGATGAACAGCGCTATAAAGACACCTATTGGAGCAAATGGGAGGGCACGTATTTCCCTGGAGATGGCGCGAAGTTTGACGAAGATGGGTATTTATGGCTTTTAGGACGCGTAGATGACGTCATGAATATTGCCGGACATAATATTGGAACAGCAGAGGTTGAAAGTGCTTTGGTTGATCACCCTACAGTGGCTGAATCTGCGGTAGCGGCTATTTCCGATGACATTAAAGGGCAGGCGATTGCGGCCTTTGTTATTTTAAAGGAAGGCAATGAACCGGACAAAGAGGCAGAAGATGAACTTAAAGCGCATGTGTCCAAGAAAATCGGAGCAATTGCCCGGCCAAAAAAGATTATTTTTACCACAGAGCTTCCTAAAACACGTAGCGGTAAAATTATGAGAAGACTTCTCCGTGATATCGCCGAAGGAAGAGTTCTCGGTGATGTTACGACACTTGCTGATGCGAGTATTGTTGAAAATTTAAAACAGAAATATGATGGGAAATAAAATCCAAAATTTTTGTAATAGCGGAGTCTATTGAGGCCCATTTAAGCCTTTGACAATGGTTCAATTGTTTTTATATTATGGTAGGGGGTAGGAAAGGTAAGGACTTAATCATTTGAAAATTTTTAAAAAAATTATACTGTTATTTTTAATGATCATTTGTTCCGGGCTTTTAACATTTGAAGTTCGTGCCCAGGAGTCTAATTCACCCCACAGCATTACTTTTTTACCTCAACAATTTTTTGATGGTCTTCAAAATACTCAGTTTGAATACTATTATTTTGGAGGGCAAAAAGTTTATCTTCCCTATCAAATCAAACAAAGAAACCACGACTAATGGCAGGAGGCTGGACGAACAGAAATACATGTTTATCCTCTCGATATCTTAAAACCACTTCAAGACTGGTCAAAAAATGTGCAACTGCGTTTGAGGGATCGTGAAGGTGTTTTCACAAAAATCTTGGAAGATAATAAGATTGAATTTACCTATTTCAGTGCCTCCCTGTCGAAAGTGAAAGATCAACGGATTGTCACTATGGTCGTTGGTGATCCTGGAAAAATTTTTTTAGAAAAAAGACAGGGATATCTTAACGAATCGATTATTATTTTACGTGAAGAGTTAGAAACTATTCCTGAGGTTTTTGTTCAATCCTATAAAACAGGAATATTAGTCGATGTCCATTTGAAATTGGTTCATCGTTTAGCTAATGATCCGCAAGCTCAGAAGATGTTAGTAGAAATCATTCAGTTAACGAATACGTTAAAATAAAGAGGAGTTAATATGGACAACATAATGAAAAAATTTAACACGGTATTTTTAAGTCTTGTTCTGGGGATCGCAGGGATGCTCCTTCCTCAAGCTGTCTTGGCACAAGAAAAGGCGGCTGAGGAAGATAAACCTTCTTATACCGTTGCTGTTTTACCTTTCGAGGCCAGCAGTGATGAATTAAAGGGTGTGGCACCGGAGGTGAGTCTTCTTATTAATACGTATCTTTCAGGGAAAGAAGGAATTTCTTTAGTCGAACGAGACAAGCTTGAGAAGGGGCTCTCTGAAATGGAGATTGGTATTTCCGGGACAGTGGCCTCAGGGACAGCCGCGAAAATCGGTCAGATAATCGGGGCCAAGATTCTTATCACGGGCCGTGTCTTTGCCGTGCAGAATGAACTTTTTTTGGTGGCCAAGATCATTGGCTCTGAGACGGGTCAAGTTTTTGGAGAATCAGTTAGTATTTCTTTACGGGATTCGCATGCCGATGCCAGCAAGATGTTGGCGGACAAAATTATGAAAACCATTTTGGATAAAGGGGAAACATTGCTGGCAAAGAAGAAGGAGGTTCATGATTCTCTGGAGGATCTGAAATATCTTCTGGAAGGCAAAGAAGATCTTCCGGTTATTTCTGTAACGATCCATGAGAGCCACGTTGGACAAAGGGCATTGGATCCGGCAGGAGAGACAGAAGTCACTATGATCCTTTCAGGGTTAGGATTTAATTTAGTGGACGCGGTCACAACAACCGAACAGCCTGACATTGAGATTACAGGGGAGGCCTTTAGCGAATTTGCGATGAGAACTGGCAATCTTGTCTCGGTTAAAGGACGGGTTGAAGTCAAGGTTCTTGAGCGGAAAACAGGAAAGATTATCGCTGTTGACCGGCAGACTGAGGTGGCTGTTGATTTGTCTGAACAGATTGCCGGTAAGACTGCTATTCAAAATGCAGCCAAGGCGGTTGCGATCCGTATTATTCCCAAGATTGTGAACTTTATGGAATCCAAATAATCGAATGTTTTTTAAAAATTTGATTATAAATTTAATCCTGATTATTTTTACAGGACTCGCTTCGGCGCAAGACTTACCATCTTCGATTGCCATTATTCCCGGGGAAGGGGACCGTGCGGTAGATAGTTTGTTTATTGCGCAACTGGAAGTGCAACTTTCTCAATTACCAAATATCCGGCTTCTTGAACGTGGTTTAATCCAGGATATTCTTGAAGAACACCGAATGCGTGCTGCAGGTATTACAACTGGTGCCAAAAATGCCATTCGATTAGGCCAATTATTGTCGGCGGATATTCTTTTATTTGCCGAACGGATACCTAATGATGAAACTCTCATCTATCGTATGCGGATAGTCGAAAGCCAAACAGGCATTGTCCTTTTATCCTGGTTGACCCAAAATGAAATCAGGACTGAAGATATTGAGAGAATTACTAATGCGATTACTCTAGCCGCATCCAAAAAACAAATGGATGGAGCTAAGATTTATTATATTGGAATTCTACAGATAAAAAATGAAGAGCTTGGCACTGCCCTCGATGGGATCAGTGAGGCATTAAAAGCTTTTTTAGCAGAAGACCTTGCAAATGCTCCAAATGTTGTGGTTCTGGATAGGGAGCATCTTCAATATCTGCAACAGGAAAAAACTTTAACGGGTGTTGATCTCAAACTTAAATCTTCGGCAGTCGTCATCGAAGGAGGAATTAAGTATGGTCCGGACCAACATTTTATCAATGTCACATTAATTCTTCGGCCTTTAGATTCTACAAAAAAAGAAGAAATCCTTTCTTTTCAAATTCCCGCGTTGGATATGAATATTGAAACAGTGAGGGGTATTTTAGCTAAAAAGATTCTTGATAAGCTTAAAATTAAATCCTATCCAACACAATCGCGAAATCCCCAAAAAGAAGCCGGACTGTTTATGCGGCAGGTTTCTTTATTTCTGGCGAGCGGGGAATACGATGAAGCTATTCGTAACGCTGAGGTTGCCTTAGCGCTTAATCCCAGTCAGGAAACACGCTATTGGGCTGCGCGTGCGTGGTATGCACTAAGCCGTTCGATACGTACAAACCCGTCGTTTATTACTCACAGCATCCAACGGAGTAATAGTTTAAGCACTGCTGTCAGAGGCTCACCTTTAAGTACGCCAACCCGCCGCACTTTGATGAGCAGCGAAGCGACGAAACAATCCCCTATCGGGCATAGGCAAAAAGCAGGACTCGCAAAGAGAAAATCCCTTGAGGTAGTGTCATTGGACACTATTGCTTATTTACGTAAACGGAGTGATGGAGATAGCACTAAGAAAAAAGTTAATGATGAATTAGAGAAGGGTATACGACGACAAAACAATAGGCGTATTGTCGAGAGATCCCGTGGGGTACATAAAATTGATAGTGCTCAACTTCAACGCGTATTATCTGCCTTGTTGCGTGCTTACACTTTGATTGAAGAAATAACGCGTACACATATTTCAAATCCTCAGGGATTTATTATTCCAGATCCTCTTGAAGGACTTTCCAAATATGATAGCAAAATACGGACACGAGGAAATCTTCCGTTAAAAGGGATTATGGCCGATCAGCAATTGCGAAGCCAAAGGCTTTTTGAACAATTGCGTGATCTCAGTAAGGTTTATATTAATAGGCAACGGGCGTATTACATGGCGCATTATGAGCAATCTCAGGACATTCAAACTGCGTATTGGGCTACATGGCAAAAAGAAAAAAAACTCATTGTGGACTACTATGGAAATGATTACGATCGCAGGGTGAAAATGATGGGTATGGCCTTTGATGCTTTTATTGGGCTTGCGCAAGAAAAATTTGAACCCCGAATCAAGGGGATAACTGCTGTGAGTGCATTGAATAGCAAGGCGATGATGCTGTCTTCTCAGGAAACACGTCTTTATGAATCATTACGAATACAGAGTGATCCATTTGTTCAGCTTATTGCCAATAAGCAATTGTTAAGAATTGATGCCTTAGCATCTTCTCAAAATATGATTAAGATTTTTGCTGAGAATTTTGTCGACAATCCTGATATATGGAATATGGAGGATATAAAATTTATTCCGAACTTGTTACGCGCTGCTATTCATCGGCTGGCTATTTCGGATCGTGATACTTTGATCAGATATGGCGACTCTATTTTTAAAACTCTTCTTAAAAAAGAAAATGTCCGCCATCTTGTGGCTTGGCAGTCTCAGGGTGTTTTCTGGCCTTATGTTAATAGCCTTGTATTGAATGATCAAAAAAAAGAGGCTCGTCTTATCATTGGTCAGGCGATCACTCTTTTGGAAAGTGGCCTTATTCTTGATGAATCAAAGGAGGCCAGGATTTTACGTTTGCAGTTGGATTTGAAGCTTGTTCAGTTTGGTGATAAAAGGGCAGTTGATCAAAATTTAATGGCAGATGCTGCTTATATTGCGGAACCGTCCGGTGTCCGTTTACGGTCGGAGCTTGAACCTCCGCATTTAGGTAAGCCCGTCGACATATCGATGTTTCCGGATATTCCAAAATCTCCGCATGGATTGCATACAACATCTATTTCTCGATCAAGTTCTCGGTTTGATGAAAATGAGGGCGGTGAAATTTCTAGTTTTAATTATACCCGCATTATTGATGCGGAGGGCAATGAACAGTATAAAATTGTTGAGTTAGATGTGGGGAAAGAAAAGAAAAAGGATAGGGAGCAATCTGATTCAGCCTGGAATCAATATACTATTGAACGTATGGCCACACGTGTCAGTGCGATAACTCTTTCGACCGATCGATTCCAGAGATGGAAAACAGCGACTGGCAAGAATAATCACCTGATTGATGGAAAGAAAATTTATATCATAAAGGAAGGTAAGCAAGATAAAAACTTGGTTGTGACAGCCTTTGAACACGATATGTTTGATGTTCAGGAAAGCCGAAAGCTGGGAACGGCAATCGTGCCGATTATAAATCAACGGGCATTTTTTGTAACAGCGATGACCTCTGATGACAAACATCTCTATGTTGGAACCTCCGGCGGGCTATTGATCTTTAAAAAAGGATCCGGTGATATTATTAAAAAAGTTGAGTACTATTCAACTCAATATAAACCAATTTCTTCTGGAAGCCAAAATCAGGCTAAAGAAAAATCTTCAGGGAAAGTCCGGCTTCTGCACGAAAAGAATGGATTTCCAGATAACCGCATTTTATCTTTAGCGTATTTTGACAATAAGCTGTATGTCGGTATTGGCCCTCTTAATGATCCGCAAAGCGGGCTTGTGGGTGATTGCGGGTTTGCTGTTTATGATCTCCAAGCGGGGACGTATGAACTGGTTTCTTCGAGCCGGTCACTCAAAAAACGTAATCCTTTGGATGGGGGAGCGATTTACCAAATTGATACCATGTTGGTCGATTCTCATAATAAGGCTTTATGGTTAGTGATTAATGGAAACTTGGAGCTTAACGGCATATGGAAATTTGATATTGCAACGAGTAAATTTTATCATCAGGTCAAGGAAAATTTAACGATTCAAGACATGCAATGGGCAGATGGAAAGATTCTCTATGCCATGTATGGTTCAGGATTGACGCTGTTTGATCCTCAAACACAGAAAAAATCCTGGCTTTTAGGTTATATCGTTTCCGCCTATAGCGGTCCCTCGCGACCCGTCCCCCCCCAAGGATTTCAAGGAGATCCTCTTTACGGATACCCTAAAACACGTTTATGGCCGTTTGCCATGAAGGGCGACGATCTTTTCACCCTGGGGTGGAAAAGCCTCAATGTGCTTCTTCATCAAAAGGGAGGCGGATCCTTCGAAAAAAGTATGCTCAACCCAAGATCCAGTGTTATAACAGGCAAGCGATATTTGTCGGTCAATGAAGATGGTATTTGGGTCATTACAGATTTTGGGCAAGTGTATAAGATAAATCCTAAGCTATAATTAGCTGGGAAGACGGTTGATTGATTAATTGAAAAGTTAAGACGGGATTAACACAGGAACTACTCCCTTAAATTAATAAAATGTTAATTTTCAAAAAAGGAACAAATACCCATTGCCATGACCAATTTTTGGAGGCGTTAGGATATTTTTTAGATAAAGCAAAAGGGCGTTGAACAAATCCATCACCTTTAGAAATATCTAGGTTATGAATAGATTTTACTTTTTTAAAATGCAGTTTAAGTTGATTTTCAATTGTTTTTGGCAGTAAAGTTATACGATCCTTAGGCCCTTTGCTATTACGAATAACAGTTTGGCTGGCGGAAAACAGTAATCAACAATAGAAACTTTTGTCCCCACTTTTACATTCTTATTCAGCTATTCACAAAAGGTATGGAGAGAATCAACTTTAAAAACCCTTTATTTAAACTTTTTTAACTTTTCCGTCTCTCCAAACAGACAGAGGTCTC
>CAZIRV010000045.1:0-15815 GCA_964541845.1 uncultured Planctomycetales bacterium | reverse complement strand
ATTGCTTCTTCAGCCGCGCTGACTATTTCAGACATTCCTTTTGATGGCCCTATCGGAGCCGTACGCGTTGGAATGATTGATGGAGAGTTTATTCTTAACCCAACTTACGCGCAAAAACATGAAAGTATAATGGATTTGGTGGTTGTGGGACATGAAGATGGCATTGTCATGATCGAAGGGGAGGCTAATGAGATTCCTGAGGCCAAAATTGTTGAAGCCCTTGAATTCGCGAATAAAGAACTTCAGATTAGCCGTGAAAAGCAATTAGAACTTCGGGAAGTTGTTGGGAAGTCAAAGGCTGAAGTAAAGTTACGTAACCCGCATCCGGACCTTCAAAATAAAGTTACAGAATTGGCTAGAGATCGTGTTGTTGAATCCTATAAAATAGCAGATAAAACAGAACGGGAAAATGCCTTAAAATCCGCTTTAGACGAAATCCTTTCAGATATGTCTGTTTTTGAAGAATATAAAGTTGAAGACAGAGAAGTATCCGGAAATGATATTCGGGCAATATTTGATCATCTTGAATATGAAGAGGTCAGGAAGGCTATTTTTGAGGAATCGAAAAGGGCGGATGGCCGAGGACTCGCAGATATTCGGGAGATCACTTCTGAAATTGATGTTTTACCAAGAACACACGGCTCAAGTTTATTTACGCGTGGACAAACACAGAGTTTGGCTGTTGTGACACTTGGAACGCGTAGGGATGAACAGATGATAGAGTCTTTGGAAGGAAAGGATTATTCAAATTTCATGCTCCATTATAATTTCCCGGCCTTTAGTGTCGGAGAAGCACGAGGGTCACGTGGCCCGGGGCGACGTGAAATTGGACATGGGGCCTTGGCCGCTAAGTCGTTGAAGGCTGTTCTTCCGACCAAAGAAGAATTTCCATATACTATTCGCGTTGTTTCTGAGATTCTGGAATCAAATGGCTCCTCCAGTATGGCCAGTGTGTGTGCCGGTTGCTTAAGTTTAATGGCGGCGGGGGTTCCTATTAAAAATCCGGTAGCAGGTATTTCTATTGGATTAATTTTAAAAGGTGATGATTATCGTCTTTTAAGTGATATTATGGGAATGGAAGATCACTTTGGTGATATGGATTATAAAATCGCGGGAACAAAAGATGGGATTACGGCTATTCAACTGGATTTGAAGGTCAAGGGTGTTGCCATGGATGTTTTGGCAAAGGGGATTGATCAGGCTAAGGAAGCCAGAACGAAGATTCTGGAAAACATGCAAGCGGTTATAAATGAACCGAAATCTGACACATCCGAATACGCGCCACGTATTGCCACGCGAGAAATTCCTTCAGAAAAAATCGGAGAAATTATCGGGCCTGGCGGTAAGATGATCAAACGGATTATTGAAGAAACCGGGTGTGAGACCATTGATATTGATGATGAAGGAAAAGCCTTTATTTCCGCGATGAGCAAAGAGGCTTCTGATAAAGCTTTGGCATTTATTGACGGTCTTCTTGCGGTTCCGGAGGTTGGAAAGATATATGACGCGCTCGCGGTTAATGTGACAAATTTTGGTGTTTTTTGTGAATTTCTTCCGGGAAAACAGGGTCTTGTTCATGTTTCCGAATTATCCGATGAATACGTCAAAGATCCGGCCACTCTTGTTAAGGTTGGAGATAAATTTAAAGTTAAGTTGCTTGAAATTGATAAAATGAAAAGAATGAATTTGAGTAAGAAGCAGGCAGAATAATTTGTAACCGTTCACGTAACGATAGGATTCGTAGGGGAGGGCCTTGCGTCCGTTTGTAGGATGAAATGTTTTTTTAAATAAATGTTCTAATAGCGGGCGGACGCAAGTGGTCGAGATCTAAAACCACCTCGACTACCTTACAATAAAAATTTATTCTTACCTCGAGAACGGTTACAATAATCCTACATACATCATACTAAATGAAAAAGGAACATATCATTAGTGAGATAAAGGCAGTTATTATTTTAGCTGCCGGTATGATTCTTCTCGCGAGTCTCATTTCGTTTGTTCAGGAAGATCTTTTCTGGTACACTTCTTCCCCGAATATTCCTGCAAGAAATCTTATCCGTATTACCGGGGCTTATAGTGCCGGTTCTCTTTTTTTTCTTTTTGGCTATAGTGCTTATTTTCTTGTTATTGTTTTGTTTCTCTGGAGTTGGAATCAATTTTCTCTTAGAGAAGTTGCTTTTACTCCCGCAAAACTCATTAGTTTTGTGGTCTTATTTGGGGTGACGGGTTCTTTATTTGGGATGGCGGGGATTCAGGCATCAGTTCTTCGGTTTCAAAGATCCGGAATTATTGGTTTTTTATTTTCAGATTTTCTTGTACATTATCTTGGAACAACAGGGGCTTATATTGTTTTGGTAATGCTGGGAATTCTTGCCCTTATTTTAACGGGAGAGTTTTTGCTGACGCCTATTGTTGTTGAGATTTTTGGAAAATTGCAAGAATTACCGGACGTCATTAAAGAACGTATGGAGAAAAAGAAAAAGGCTGGATCAACAGTTCAATCCGGAATTAATGTGGAAACGGTTTCTGATAAAGGGAGTTTAAAGAATATTTTTAAAGGTTTTGGAAAAAAGAATGTCGATGCCGATGAGGAAGAGGAAGAATATGAATATGTTTATGAAGAAGTGGAGGAAGATGAGGCGGAGGCAGAAGAACCGGTTTTTTCTCCCAAAATAAAAAAATTTTCTAAACCGAAAATTCATGTCATCGAGACGCAAAGTCCTCGAGGAGCTGAGGAAAATGAGGTGGATGATGAAGTTGTTGGCGAGTACCGTATTCCGGCAATAGATTTATTAGAGTCTCCTCCACAGGTCTCAACAAGTAAGATTGAAAGTGGTCTTGTTGATAAAGCAAAATTATTAGAAGGAATATTGGCCAGTTTTGGAGTTGTCGCGCGTGTGGCTGATATCGAACGAGGTCCCGCAATCACACGTTATGAACTTGAGCCGGCAGCAGGGGTTAAGGTTCAGAAATTTACAACGCTTACAGACGATATTGCTTTGGCTATGAAGGCCTCGGCGGTACGTATTGTGGCTCCTATTCCTGGAAAAAACCGTATTGGCGTTGAAGTTCCTAATGGGTTTTCAGCTTCTGTTTATTTAAAAGAGGTTTTAGCCAGTTCCCCATTTCGTTCTTCAGAATCAAAATTAACGATATCGCTGGGTAAAGATATTGCCGGAAAGGCCATGGTTGCGGATCTGGCTTCCATGCCGCATCTTTTAATTGCCGGAACAACAGGCTCAGGGAAAACAGTGTGCGTTAATGGCATTATCATGTCGATCCTTTTTAACGCGTCTCCCGATGAAGTAAAATTTGTCATGATTGATCCCAAAATGGTGGAATTGGCTCAGTATAACGATATTCCTCATTTGCTTTGCCCGACGGTGACTGATCCTAAAAAAGCCACGGCTGTTTTAAATTGGGTTGTTTCTGAAATGGAATCACGTTATAAAAAATTAGCCAAAGCCGGAGCACGTAATATCAAAGGGTATAATGATAAAGGGAATGATATGCCTTATATCGTTGTGATTGTCGATGAGTTAGCTGATCTTATGCAGGTTTCGGCTAAAGCGGTTGAAGGTTCTATCGCGCGTCTCGCGCAACTATCCCGTGCCGTGGGGATTCATTTAATTTTGGCAACACAGCGGCCGTCAGTTGATGTTATTACCGGTGTTATTAAGGCTAATTTTCCGGCAAGGATTTCTTTTAAAGTGGCTTCTAAAGTGGATTCACGAACCGTTCTGGACATGAATGGGGCAGAGAATTTGCTGGGTAAGGGAGATATGCTTTTTATTCAACCCGGTGATGCCAAGCCTTCGAGAGGACAGGGCAACTTTGTAAAGGATGATGAAATTCATCGGGTTATTCAGTTTATTAAAGATCAGCAGGCTCCGAGTTATGATGAGAGTATCATTAAGCATCAGAAAACGGGTGGAGCCCAAGGAACAGAGGCTAAAGATGATTATTATGATGAGGCCGTACGATTAGTGATTGAGACCAATCAGGCTTCTGTGTCTATTTTACAGAGACGGATGCGTTTAGGCTATACACGCGCGGCACGATTAATTGATATGATGGAACAAAACGGAGTCGTTGGATCCTACGCGGGAAGTAAACCAAGAGATATTTTAGTTGATCGGGAACAGTGGCTGTTAGATAATATGACGGATCAAGAGGAAGAATAGAGGCCATGGGAATAAAAGAAAAACAAGAAGAAATTAAAGCTTCAAAAGGTGCTGTTTTAAAGGAAGCCCGTAAAGGTAAAGGTCTTTCTTTGGAAATGATACATGAGGCAACGAATATTCCAATGGATGTTCTTCGCGGGATTGAAGAAGGTTATCAAGTAAGGACTATTTCATCTTTTTATTATAAGGGGTTTTTAAAGCTTTATGCTAAATATCTTGATGTTGATATAAAAAATGTTCTTGAGGACCATCAGAAGGAACAGTTGCCTAAATATGTTAAACGTGATGTGGAAGATTTTTATTTTCAGGAATGGGTTTCGCAATTGCTTACACGAAAACAAAAACAGCAAATAGTTGTTGTGATAGGTGGGGTTTTATCGCTATTTTTGTTTTTTAAAATAATTTCTATTTTTATACATAAACCCTCTTCAGGCAAAGAAAAGGGTTTTGTTAAAAAGGCTGGGGAGGTTATTAAAAAAGAGACGCCGGCTAAAAAAAATTTTCAAGAAAAAAAGATAAGACAAAAGTCTTCCGGGAATATTAAGAGAGCCGGGAAAGTTTTCAAAAAAGAAAAATTTTCCGGGAAGAAATTTAGCAAAACTGTAAAGAGAGGGGTTAAGAAAGAGCAGGCAAAGAACGTGCAAACAAGAGTCACGACAGCTGTTGAGAAAAAAATAAATTCGGTTAATCTTGTTAAGACCGCGACAGCGCCTTCGACCCCGGTACAGAGTGTAAGAAAAAATGTAACCCTTACTGTACGCGCGAAAAAGTCAAGTTGGTTGCGTGTGAAATCTGATGGGGTGGTTGTTTTTCAATCGACATTGCGCCTGGGATCTGTAGAGACCTGGATGGCCGATGAGAAAATTGAAATATCAGGGCGGAATATTAATCAGTTAGAATTTGAGCTTAATGGTAAAATGATTGGAAGTCTGGGTCGAAAAGACCGTGGGGCAAAGGGATTAATTATAACGAAAGATGGTCTTCGTGTAATAAACAAGGGATAAGGATGAAGAATAATAAATCAGAAAAAGTAGGAATTATCAATTTGGGATGCGCGCGAAATTTAGTCGATTCACAAATTATTTTGGGGCAATACAAACGTCAGGGGCATGATGTTGTTGATGTGACGGAATCGGATGTAGCGATTGTGAATACATGTGCTTTTGTTGAAGAAGCCAAGCGAGAATCTATTGACGCGATTTTAGATTTACTGGAGTTAAAGAAGCAGGGAAAGTTAAAAAAGGTTGTGATTGCCGGCTGTCTCGCGCAACGTTATCGTAAGGAATTAGAACAAGAGTTTGGTGAGGCCGATGCTGTTATTGGGACTCAAATTTTGGAAAAGGAACACGTTCCGGAACAGGTGTCCTTAACCCCGAAGCATTTTGCGTATGTGAAGGTTTGCGAGAGTTGTTATAATCAATGTAGTTTTTGTATCATTCCGAAGATTAAAGGAAAATTTATTTCACGCACGATGGAATCTGTTGTTAATGAAGTCAGGCAATTAGACAGGAGTGGGATTAAAGAGGTTAATATTATTGGACAGGATATTACGGCTTATGGAATGGATGTTTACAAGGAGAAAAGTTTAGTGCGGTTGTTAAGAGCGCTTTGCGAGGGGACATCTCATATTGAGTGGTTTCGTTTGCTCTATGCTTTTCCGGCCCATGTCACAGATGAATTGATTGATGTGATCGCTCAGGAACCAAGAATTTGTAAATATATTGATATTCCTCTTCAGCATATTAGTGATCCTTTATTAAAAAGTATGAATCGTAATATTACGACAGCTGAAATAAAAATTTTAATTGAGAAATTTCGTCAGAAAGTGCCTCAATCTGCTTTGCGAACAACCTTTGTTGTTGGTTTGCCAGGGGAGACGGACGCGGATTTTAAAGAATTGATGCGGTTCGTAAAGGATACACGGTTTGAAAAAGCAGGTGTTTTTATGTATTCACATGAGGAGGGGACTGAAGCCTATGGTATGCCCAATCAGGTTTCTGATGAAATTAAACAGCAACGTTATGAGACCCTGATGCGGCTGCAACAGGAAATATCGCAATCCATCACAGAAAAATTTATTGGAAAAACATTAAAGGTTCTTATTGATGATTTAGAAAATAAAGAAGAGGGTGTTTATTCGGGACGCAGTGAATATGATGCTCCGGAAGTTGACGGCATTGTTTATGTGCACGCGGATAGGGGATTAAAGATAGGAGAGTTTGTTGACGTTAAGATTTCCGATTCCTGTGAGTATGATTTGATTGGAAATTTGGTATGAATATCCCAAATATTCTGACGGTTATACGTATTGTTTTAACCTTTGTTTTTTTATCTTTAATTTATAAAGAAGGTTTGGTATTTAAAATAGGGGCTTCTGTTGTTTTTGGCATTGCATCTTTGACAGATTTTTTTGACGGATATTACGCGCGGAAGTATAATCTTATCACAGCGTTCGGTAAAATTATGGATCCTGTTGCCGATAAATTTTTAATTTTATCTGCGTTTTTTGTCTTTACACAAATGCAACTTATCCCGATATGGATTTTTATGATGATTACTATTCGGGAGTTTTTGATTACAGGGTTACGCTTTATCGCGATGAGGCATGGAACGGTACTTGCGGCAGAAAAATCCGGCAAGGTTAAAACAGTTGTGCAAGTCGCGGCGATTGTTTTTTTCTTGATTTTTATTATTTTAACGGAATTAACAGTAAAAGGACGTTTATCCGGAATATACGCGTTGCGTGTTTATTTATGGTCTTATGGTTGGATGTTTTTTGTGGTTGGAATGACTTTATTTTCCGGCATAGAATTTTTATGGAGTAATCGTAGGGGTGGATTCTAAACCCGCCTTAATGAGGTAATAATGTCCGACAAAACTATTAAATTATTTTCTACATTTTTTTACGTCGGCTATTCTCCGGTCGCGCCCGGAACAGCGGCGAGTATTGCCGGAGGATTGATAGCGCTTTTTTTACATAACCATCCTATTTTTTATATTCTTTTATTTATTATCATTACACGTATTGGTTTTTTAGTCAGTGGTAAAATGGAGAAGTTGTCAGGAAAAAAAGATCCCGGTTGTGTGGTTATTGATGAGGTCTCTGGAATCATGATTTCATTTTTTCTTTTACCCATAACATGGCCTGTTGTCGTCACAACGTTTTTTTTGTTTCGGGCGTTAGATATGTTTAAAACCTATCCGGCAAATAAATTAGAGGATCTTGGCGGAGCTGAAGGAATCATGCTCGATGACATTTTAGCAGGCGTATACGCAAATATAATAATGCAAATAGCCGTCCGGTGGGCGGGGATTATATAGGGTTTGCAAATAAATAACCGATATACTGTAAACTATTTGATTGAAGGAGCTCTTTATTAAATATGCACTGGTTATTTTTATACAAACCTTAAGAGGAGGATTAAATTATGATGAGAACAGCTAATCCGGCATTGAATGCCAAAACTTTTAGTCAGTCAGGCAGTTTTGGTGTCGGTCAAACCATGACTTTGCAGGGAACGGTTAATAAAAGTTTTGTTTTATTGGGTCTTTTACTTTTAACGGCTTCATGGGTATGGGGAAAGGTGATACAACCTGCACCAATGGTTGAAGGGTTTGGAGGGGCGATGCCGGCACGGTCAGTAGCTAATGTCATGCCCTTTGTCATGGGAGGTGGAATTTTAGGGTTTATTACCGCAATGGTCACAATTTTTAAGAAAGAATGGGCAGCTGTAACAGCTCCTGTTTATGCTTTATGTGAAGGATTATTTATTGGGGGCATTTCAGCTATTTTTGAAATGCAGTATCCCGGCATTGTTCTTCAGGCCGTGGCGTTAACTTTTGGCACGTTGTTTAGTCTTTTACTGGCGTATAAGTCAGGGATGATTAAGGCAACGGAAAATTTCAAATTAGGAATTGTTGCGGCGACGGGAGCCATTGGCCTTGTTTATCTTGTGAGTATTATTATGGGATTTTTTGGGACTTCCATCCCTATGATCTATAGCAGTGGACCAATTGGGATAGGTTTTAGTTTGGTGGTTGTCGTTATTGCCGCGTTGAATCTGGTATTGGATTTTGATTTTATCGAGCAAGGTGCCTCGGCGGGAGCCCCCAAATATATGGAATGGTACGCGGCATTTGGTTTGATGGTAACGCTTGTTTGGCTCTATATTGAGATATTACGATTATTGTCAAAGTTGAGGGATAGACGATAGTGTCCGAAGTTCTTATCCGGTTGGGTGAATTTTGGGTAGCGTTTCAGCAAGCCCTGTACATTCCTGACCGCAATCGTTTTTTCGCCGCAGCCTTCTTTGGTTAAAAAATTCTTTTATTCATATGATGCGATTTTTAACCGACAGCTCCCTAGATATGGTGATGATTTTTTTATTAATCCTTGGGGGATTTTCATTGTTCAGGAAAAACAGGGCAAGGGCAGCCTATTTAATTCTCCCGATTGTTTTTGTTTTTTTAGCGGTTGGTTTACAAAAATATCCTTTTTATCAACGTTTTATTTTATTCCTGGCGCCCTCTGTTATTCTGCTCGTGGGTGAGGGAGTAATGGCCGTGTTAAATAAATTGCCGGTTTGTAAAGCAGTGATGAGTATAGCGTTAGTCGGCGTTGTTTTTTTTGGGCCTGTTAAGAGGACAACGGCGGAGATTATTAATTATGAGGGGAAGGAAGATATGCGTCTTGTGATGCGCCACTTTAAAAATTATTATCAGGAGGGAGATTCCGTGTATGTTAACAATTCCGGACAGTTTGGGTTTGGATTTTATCACGGGTATTTTAATTTTAATGTGCGTGAAGAATTTGCCGGAAAAATTTTTGATAAATTGAGGGAGAAGAATCGTTTCTTTTCTTTGGAAGAGGATGTTATGTATGAACGATGGGTTTATTTTTCCAAAGGTTATTTGGGGGGAATAAAAACTGGTTCTGATGTTGTGCGGGTGTTTAGGAAGGAGAAAAAAAATCGAATCTAATCTAATCCACGGACGTGGCTTATTATTTCTCATATGACAGAAAAAAATAAGGAGTTCGTGGTCAGGGCCTTTGATCAAAGAGGGAAAAGAACAGGAACGTTTAAAGCTAAGGGGGCAGAGCTTTATTTATATGATTTTGGAGAAAAATTATGATATCAGTCCAAAGAAAAGAAGAAGTCAAAAAGCATTTTGATGAGATGGCACCGTATTATGACCAACGGAAGAAAAAAAATTATTATTATTACAATAGTATAAAAAATTTTATTAAACGAAATGTTGCTCCGGAGAGCAGGGTGCTGGAAATTGGCTGTGCCACAGGTGAAGTTTTAGCCGCGACCAAACCTTTCTACGGTGTTGGTATTGATTTTAGCGGGGAAATGATTAAACTTGCCGCAAAAAAGTATCCGGATTACCATTTTTTAGAAACCTCTATTGAAGATTTTGATTGCGATGAGACCTTTGATTATATTTTATTGGTAGATGTTGTGCATCATGTCTATGATGTTCGTGAAGTCTTTGAGAAGATTCGCAGACTTAGTCATCCCCGCACTAAAATTATCGTCACGGTCATTAATCCCTGGTGGGACCCGTTCTTAAAAATTTTGGAAAAGTTTAAGGCTAAACTTCCGGACGTCCCGCTGAATTATTTAGAACGCAGAAATCTTGGCAGAATTCTTGAGCCGTTAGATTTTTCTATTACGCAGACAGGATGTTTATTGTTGCTGCCTAAATTCGTGCCTTTTTTATCTTATCTAGTCAATAGTTTAGGCGTAAGGTTGTGGGGGATTAATAAATTATCTTTTGTTCAATATATGATTATTCAAACCCTGCCGGAGAATTCAGTGGACCTTGGCTTAGGGTGCTCCGTTATTATTCCGTGTCACAATGAAGAAGGCAATATTGTCGAGGCAATTAAAAGAATTCCTAAAATGGGTAAATTGACAGAGATTATTGTCGTCAATGACGGCAGTACAGACCAGACAGCAGAGCGTGTGCGTGAAATACAAAAGGAATATAATAATGTGAAATTGGTTGATTATTCTCCGAATCGGGGAAAGGGGAATGCCGTAAAACGGGGTTTTGATACCGCCACACAGGAAGTGGTTATGATTTTAGACGCGGATATGACCGTAGTCCCGGAGGCGCTTCCAAAATTTTTTAATCCTTTAAATAAAGGTTTATGTCAATTTGTAAATGGAACCAGACTTGTTTATCCTAAGGAAAATCAATCAATGCGTTTTTTGAACCAATTAGGGAATAAGTTGTTTTGTCTTTTGATGACTTTTATCACGAATCAGATTTTAACGGATACCTTGTGTGGGACAAAGGCCTTATACAGAAAAGATTATAAACGGATGAAATGGGGCATGGATAAATGGGGTGATTTTGATTTGCTTTTCGGCGCGGCTAAAATGGGTAGCAAGATTATGGAAATCCCGGTGCATTATATGTCGCGTAAGTCGGGAGAATCCAAGATGAAGTCTTTTCAGCACGGCATGCATTTATTAAAGGCATGTTTTCAAGGATTTAAAGAACTTATTTTTGTCCCTTACAAAGAACTTTATCAAAGCGATAATGATTCCAATGAATGATAAGCGAATAGAAAATGAAGTGGCCCATGGGAAGTATTTAAGAGAAATTTGGAGAGGCACATTTCGGTATTGGGAAACGCCTGCCGGAAAGGTTCGCTGGGCCCGTCGGGTCGAGATGTTAACCGCGCACATTACCTCATCGATGCGTGTTCTGGAAGTCGGATGTGGTGTTGGATATTTTACCAAAGAAATTGTAAAGAAAAAATCGCGAATCACGGCCATTGATATTTCTCCTGATTTATTAGAAGTGGCTAAGGATAAGGTTAACGATTCAAATGTAACTTTTACACTTGCCAATGCCTATGATCTTGAATACGCAGATTCTTTTTTTGATACAATTGTTGGGAGCTCTATTCTTCATCATTTAGATATTGCCCGGGCGATGAAGGAATTTTATCGCGTTTTAAAACCTGAGGGGTCTATTTATTTTACAGAGCCGAACATGGCGAACCCCCAAATAATACTACAGAAAAATATTCCATTTTTAAAGCGTTTGGCCGGGGACTCTCCGGATGAAACAGCTTTTTTTCGCTGGTCCCTGAAGTCTGTTTTACAAAAATATGGATTTTACGATGTACAGATCATTCCTTTTGACTTTTTGCACCCTCGGATTCCTGAGTCTTTAATTTCTTGTGTTGGTCATTTTGGAACCCTCTGTGAAAAGATTCCCGTGTTTCGGGAAATCGCAGGCTCCCTCTATATTCACGCCAAAAAAAATAATGCAGGTTGATTGATGTTTATATGTGTATGAAAAAAATAGCCAAAATGATTTCACAGTTTTTAGATATCGTGATGAACATGAAATTGTTTCGTAGCGTAGGTCGGCTTATATCCCGATTAAACCCAAAGCATGATGTTTTGGTTGAACTGCAGGGCTATAAAATGTATGCCAATAGTTTAGATAGAATTATAGCTCTTTTGTTGTGGAAGTTTTTCGCGTTGGAAGGATATGAATTTAAGGTGATGGATGAGATATTAAAATCGGGGATGACCGTCTTGGATGTCGGGGCAAACATTGGTTATCATACGTGCAGAATTTCTCGGATTGTTGGTGAGGATGCAAAGGTTTACGCCTTTGAGCCTGATCCGGGTAATTTTCGTTTATTAGTCAAGAATATAGAGGCTAATGGTTGTCGAAATGTAGAAATGATACAAAAGGCTGTTTCGGATACAGCAGGATTTATTAAACTATTTTTTTGTGAAGAGCATAGAGGTGATCATCGCATTTATGATTCAGGGGATCATCGAAAGACTGTTGAAATTGAGGCGGTGAGGCTTGATGATTTATTTGCTGAAGAACAAAAAATTGATGTGATCAAAATCGACACTCAAGGAGCTGAATATTTAGTCTTAAAAGGCATGAGAAAAATTATAGAAAAAAATCAGGACATCATCCTTATCAGTGAATTTACAGCGGATTTTATTTCTAAGTGCGGGTTTGATCCTCAAGAATATTTACAAGAGTTGCAAAATTTAGGTTTTAAACTTCGTTTTATCAATGAAAAAAATAAATCAATCGATGCGGCTACGATAGAAGAAATTATGCGGATGTGTGCCGGTCAAAAGTTGGTGAATCTTTATTTATCCAGATTTTAGGGATCGTTCAAAAATAACCTCGACAATCATGAAATAGGTGTTGTCGGGTTGAGATATATAGTTGTCGAGGTTATTTCGTTACAGACCCTTAGTCTATTTTCTCGCGTTGAAAATTTATTAAAATAATTAAGGTGGTTACAAAGGGCAGGAGTTGTAAAAGCCCCCGGGATAGAACGGTGTTTGTTTGTGTGGCCCAATAAAAATGTTGTGTGAGTGTATACGCGGCCCCATACATGGATAAGATTAAGATGATGGTTATTACAAGATGTTGGATCTCGCATCGGAAAATTTTCTTGTCGATGAAGGCATTGATAAGGCTGATCGCTAAAATGAACCAAAGGATATTCCAGTTGTTTGTATAAAAGAGGTTGTCGAAGATATGTCGCGTAACGATGATAGCTTTTTCAATAAGTTTTTGTGAAAACAGGATGTTAAGGTTGTATAAATCAAAGCCCATTTTGGTGGGGTCATGGGATTTTTTTAAGAATAAAATTTTATACCCATGATAGGTCGCCGTGATTAAGTAGCTGGGGATACAAAATACAAAAAAGTATTTGATCTTTTGCGCGAAAGGTTTAATGTTCGCGCGTAGTAACAGACTCATTAAAAACAGGGTATGGATGAGGACGTAACCGGTGCCTTCCAGTTTGACGAAGCTGGTGAATCCTGACAGCAAGGCGATAAGAAATAAGAAAGGGATGTTTTTGTTTTTGTTCCACAGTAACAGAAGCATAATGGTGGTGTAATTGAAATAGAGTAAGGTGAGGTCTCTATAAGCAATTTTTGAATGAAAGAAAAAAAAGTTAGAAGATAAAAGGAAAACTCCACCTAATAAAGCCCAGTGCTTTGACACATATTCTTTTAAAAAATAGTATTGAATCAGAAGAATCGACAGGGAATACAAAGGGAAGAAAATTTTAATAATTTGTTCATCCCAAAATCCAAGACTGATGCCAAGCCATGCCTGTAAAAAAGGGACATGGAGCGGATAAGAATAATGCGGCATGCTGCTCAGATATTTTAAAGACCTCTCAACATAAAATATTTTTGCTTTAAAGACATTGAGAGAAAAAGCATCCCAGGTGAAGACAGGAAGATTCGTGGCATCCCAAAAAATATATCCATACATCAATGTAATATAGGAAAGAAACAGGGCTATAAGAAATTTGGAATTTTTGAAGGAGGAATTTTTCTTAAGTTTTATTTGAGAGGGAAAGGGTTTTGACTGAAAATTCACAAAATAAAGTGTGGCGGTCAGAAGAATTAATGGGGTATTAATGGAATAGATGCTAAAGGGGATTTTGAGTATCCCTAACCACAACATCCATTGCGTGATGGCGCCTGTCCCTAAACCGAAAGAAATGGCAAATATAAATGGGATCGGCAGGTTTTTATTCCGTCCGGCACATAAAATAATAGAGTGTCCCAAGAGGACAGGCAGCAGCAGAATAAAAACGTATAGCAAGAGGATCATGGTTTTTCTTTTATAGCGACTAAATTATTATTATTCATTGAATACACGGTTTCAAAATCTTCGGGCACATAGTTTTTGGCTGCTTTTTTTTCAAACAGGATAAGGACATCCACAGGTTCGCTACGTATGCCGCGGATATCAATCGGATATAAAAAATAGGCGATTTGTCTATGCATAAGCATGCCGGGGTCTTGAGCTGTATTTAGATCAGTGATGAATTTAGCTGAGCGGGGTTCTGTAATTTTTTTTTGTACGAATTGACAGAAAGATACAACTTTCGGATTTATCATAACCCGGTATTTTTCAGTCAGTTTTTTTTTTGTAGATATAATTTTTTCCCGCATCAAAAATTTTTGTGAGATGTTTGTCATTTGAAAGGTTGTTATGCCTATAAAAAATACCGTCATAATTAATAAGGGGATTTGTCTGATTTTAATAGGAGATTCGCCTATGCAGTTCTTGACGGCTAAATTTAGAAAGGATAGGGTTACAGCTACAATGAAGAAGATACGATAAATGTGGGTATAAATATTGGTGTTAAAAATGTGTCCCGGGTTAATAATATTTTGAGAAGGAAAATAAAATTGTTTTGTTACTTCTTGTAAAAATAACGTGATAGGGAGATGAGCCTTTTGCGCGCCTGTCCGGATAAAAATAGAGATCAGGAAGAGAACAATAAATGTGTAGATAGTGATTATTATGGGTAGAGGTATTTTTTTAAATTTTATCATCAATTTAGTTATACGCACTGTTACAGGGGATGTAAACCTTTTTTTCGGACTCCAAGAACTTATTTTCAAAAAAATTCAGACAAATAATCAATAAGGGCGCTAAGAGAAAAAAGTGAAGAAAAATTTTTGATAAGACGGTGGGAGACCCTGCACCACGTTATTCGTAAGTTTTTTAAAGACGCACAATATTTGAATGGTAAGAGGTTTTAGGTTTTTAATCGACGATTCGCTGAAGCTTTGACCTTTTAAGGGATTAGTTTTTTTCTCAAATTAAGAAAATAGTGTTCAATTGTGATTGTTGTAAGTGCTCCAATAGAGATTGATAAAATGAGGTAGATTATTATAGAAAGGTAAGTTATTTTACACTGTGAGAAAGTTATTTTAGTGGGCAACACAAGAATATAATGCCATAAATAAATTCCATAAGAGTTTTTCCCAACCCAGCGAAGCATCTTGTTTTCAGTTATTGCTTTTATTGGCGCAAAACCTTTAAGAGCGGAAATCAGTAGAAATCCAGGAGCAAGGTAAGCCAGGATATAGAAAAACCATCCGATTTTATTAAATCGAAAGATGAAGGATACATATATAAAGTATCCTGCTGTAAAATAAAGAGCAGGTATGAATGTTTGTTTTAGCGAAGAATTTTTATAGAAATAAGGTTCAAGAATTTTTAATAGGCATCCAAATATTAAAGCGTCGAATCTAATATGAGTTGTTTGCCACGTTGGGGGTTGACTTCGGGAGGAAAGGTCTAAGTCATGAAAGGCAAAGTAGCGTAAAATATTTCCTAAAAAGATTAGGGCTATAAATAAGATGAACAATATTAATTTACGTCGTTTTATATTTTTTTCGATCAAACAAATAGTCTGTAATAGTATTGGGTAAATTAAATAAAAATGTTCTTCAACAGCTATGGACCATGTGTGGCCAAATAGGGGAATATAGGGTGGTGTATAATTTTGATAAAAGGCAAAATAGCTTAGAATAGAAGACGCAGTGTATTTATATCGAGGATCAAAAATTTTTATGATAATGAGTCCTGTTATGATGGTTAAGAAATATTGAGGAATGATTTTGAAAAAACGCCTGCTATAAAATCTTTTAATCCGAATTTTTGTGTTGAATTCTTCGAGAAGTAGTCCGGTGATTAAAAATCCACTAATAACAAAAAACATATCAACTCCAAGAAATCCCAGGTAGGCGATTCTTAGAACAATTGGGGGAGCGTTAAAAATATTGTGTGGATTGAAAAAAATAT
>CAZIRV010000044.1:0-15828 GCA_964541845.1 uncultured Planctomycetales bacterium | reverse complement strand
ACACCCATTAAAAATTAAACGTAAGGGGGACGTTGATTGATTAATTGATTTATTATTAATAAATCAATTAATCAATCAACGTCCCCCTAATTCCTTATTTCCAATTTATCGCCTTTGGCTGTCCTGCTTTTTTCAATGAATCCTGCCGGTAACTCTATAGCGTAGCTGGCTTTAAAAAAAATAGGACTTAAACGGAAAGGCTTTATTTCTTTAACAACGCCGACAACAGAATCTTTTTTATCGACAAAAATGACATCAATAGAAAATTTCATAAACAACATGTGTATGGAGTTGCACCGCGTAATGATGAGGGCTTCACCTTTTTCAAGGCTGGAATGCTTTAAAAGACCTGTCATACGAGAAAAAAAGGTGTCGGCAATAACAGCCTTATCTGATAATATGATGTTTTGTGTCTTATTATGTATTTTCAACGGGTTTATACCCTGTTAGGATCGGTTCAAAAATAACCTCGACAATCATGAAATAGGTGTTGTCGGGTTGAGATATGTAGTTGTCGAAGTTATTTTTGAACCGATCCTAACAGGGTATAAACATTTCCTTCCTAACAGAAAGGCCTCTCGTTTCAAATTCTTCAAAACACTTAGGGATATATCCTGTTGGCCGAAAACCCCCAAGAACATTGCCGTCCCGATCGATTCCTTTTTGCTCAAAAACAAAAACGTCTGCCAACACTAATTGAAATTCCTTGTCTAAACCGACAACTTCTGTTATTCCGGTAAGTTTTCTTGTCCCATCTGAAAAACGGTTAATATGCACAACCATATCTATTGCTGAGGCCACCATTTCATTAATCGCGCGAACAGGAAGCTCAATACCGCTTAACAATATCATTGAGTGCATACGCGTCAAAACATCTCGTGTTGAATTGGCATGCAGTGTCGTCATAGAACCATCATGTCCTGTGTTCATAGCCTGAAGCATGTCCAAAACCTCCGCGCCCCGGCACTCCCCAATAACAATACGATCGGGGCGCATGCGCAGACAATTAATAAATAAATCACGGATTGTCACGGCTCCTCTTCCTTCAATGTTGGGCGGACGGGACTCTAATCGGGCCCAATGGCTTTTTTTAAGTTTTAACTCCGCGGCATCCTCTATCGTAATAATGCGCTCTCCATCCGGAATAAATTCGGAAATAACGTTAAGAAGGGTTGTTTTTCCGGCGCCTGTTCCTCCTGAGACAATCATATTCTTGCGTCCCAAAACACAGGCATGTAAAAAGTCCGCCATGTCCTGTGTAAGGCTGTTAAATTTATTTAAAAGGTCTGAAGCCTCTACACGCTCTCTTCCAAATTTTCGAATCGTAATCATCGGTCCGCTTAACGATAACGGAGGAATAATAGCATTAATACGCGAGCCATCAGGGAGTCGCGCGTCTACCATGGGCGTGGACTCATCAATACGCCGACCTAATGGGGCAATAATTCTGTCAATGATAGAACGCATTTTCGAATCAGAAATAAATTTTTTATTTGTTAACACAAGCTTTCCTGATTTTTCTACATAAATCTCATCTTTATTGTTAGCCATGATATCCGTCACGTCAGGATCTGCCAAAAAATTCTCTAAAGGCCCAAGCCCCAATGCTTCATTAACAATATCCTGAACTAAAACAATTCGATCTTCATGCGCTGTTATTTTGCCTCCGGCCTCTTCAACTAATAAGTTTAAAACAACTTTCTCAGCGGTCTGTTTAACTTTTAAAATAGATTCCGCATCGGCCAGGGCGTCAACAGTAATCCCTTCCTGATTCAGCCGGTCAACCAATCTTTCATGAATTTTTACTTTTAGGGCCTTCTTTTCATCTTCCTTTTCCTCAGAAAAAGAATCCACTGCCCCTCCTCCCATTTGCCGGGAAATACCAAAACTTTCCCAAAATTTCCCCGGTTTAGCAATGTCTCCCGTGGTTCTTATTTTTTCGGCCGTGGCTGTTTGAATATACAGGTCTTCTCGCCGGAGCATATTGGCCATTCGAATAAATGTTTCAGAGACCTTGGTTTTAGGATTATCTATAACACACGGAATGCCTCGATTTAAGGCCAATCCCACAACCTTTCCATCCGAAGGAACATGGCTAAAAATTTCACACGTTAACGCGGAACGAACCTCTTGCCACGCCACGCTTCCCCGGCTCTCTGAGCGGTTTAATATTAACCTTACCATTTTTGATGGAAACTGTAGGCTTTCTAAAACCTCCAAACACCATTTAATTTGATATACGGCTAAAATATCCGGTGTGGCAACCAGTAAAATTAAGTTAGAATAATCTAAAACTGTGATAAGAGCTTCGCTAAACGACCTTCCGGCATCCACAAAAACATAATCATAAATTGTTCTGATTTTTCTGAGAAAAGGCTTAAGACTTTCTGGGGTAGCATGATTAATTTGTCGCGTAGACTTAACGATAGGTAAAAAATCTACCCCGCTTGAATGTGTCGCGACAAATTTCTTCATTCCTTGAATATCTTCTATATTGCTTACTTCCGGAAACAAATCGACTATTGAACTTCTGGGAGATATGTTAAACATACGCGCCATGTCCTGCCCAGCCTGAAAATCCAGATCAACCAAAAGAACCTTTTTTTTCATTAAGGCTACTGCTGCTGCCAGATTAACCGTAATAAAGGTTTTTCCAACACCGCCTTTATTGCTAAAAACTGTTATTATTTTGCTTTCCATATGGATCTCATTTAAGCATAAATTTTTTTATTAAACAATATATATTATTTTTTCGCAACTAACGGTTGCAACTACCTGATAGCTGCAGACTTTAGCCTTCGTTAATTTATTAATTCATTTTATACACGATAGGAATCATAATATTTAATTCTTGAATATTTACGTTGGAAGGAAAATTTTTGTAGGGGGCTATACTTTTGGCGATCCTTATAGCATCTTCATCAAATATTTCATGGCCGGATGATTCTTTAACCAAAGCATAGGCAAGAGTGCCGTCATTTAAGATGAGCATTCCGAGCTTCACCGTTCCCTCCCAATTATGCTCTTGAGCCTGTTCGGGATAAGTAATGGCCTGGGCTATTGTTTTCTGGACCTCTTGAATGTATCCTTTCATTTCTTGAGGAACTCCCGCATAATAGGGTAAAGCCCTGGAAACAGGAATACTCTTAGCCTTTTTTAAAACTAAAAAATCCCCTGATTCTTCATCAAGACTCTCTCTTCTTTTTTCCTCATTGGAATCATTTCGATTCCTGGCTAAAATATGAGGCGTTACCGAAATAACCATTTCCTGATCTAAATCAGGAGTCGGCATTGATTTACTTCGAAAAAGCAGCCCTACAATAGGAATACTGGAAACAAAGGGAAGTTTCTTTATTTTTGTAGCCCTATTGTGTTTAATCAAACCTGCGAGAATTATTGTTTGTCCATTATCTAAATATAAACGCGTGCTTGTGCTACGCGTCGTAAAAGCGACTGTATTATTAGAAGCATTCGCCGCGTCAATATCACTAATTTCTACATTCATCTGCATATCTATTTTTTCTTTTTTAATTGTTGGCGTTATAGACATACTGATCCCATATGATTTAAAAGAAACATTTTCCTGTGTTCCGGTTGCTGAAGAACTGGTCGTTCGTATAGGAATCTCTCCCCCTACCAGAAAACTGGCCTCTTCACCACTAACCACCACTAATTTTGGCCTGGAAAGAACTTTCGCCTTTCCTTCTTCATAAAGCGCGTTTATTCTTGCAACCAAGGCACTTTGGTCCGACCTAAAAAACTTACCTATTTTGAAATAATCCCCTATAGACCCATCTGATAATGGCATCTTCTCAAGATAGGAGGGAGAAAAACTTGACCCTGTAGTTTTTGTTGTAAATGACCCGGTCCCTGTATCCGTCTGCTTTCCAGTAGACCACTCTATTCCCAAATTTTTAGTCACCGAAGTGCTCAGTTCTGTAACCTGCAAATCAATTTGTATCAAATCCAAAACCTCATCATCCTTAACTAAATTTATAACCTTATCTCCAAAAGAGTCAATAATTTGACTAAACTGTTCTTTTTCATCTTCGGGAATATTTCCCAGGGCGATAACCTTCCCTTCTTTTTCATTAAGTTTCAACTCAATTTCATGAATATTTGCTGTATCCAAGAGCTTTTTAATTCGCGTCCGGGTAATCTCCAACATTTGCTCAGCCACAAAAAATGTCATTGTACGCTTACCGTGCTCATCCCAAATAAACAGTGTTGTTTCCCCTTCCGATTTCCCTAATATTAAAAGTTCATCTTTTTCTTCATCCACAAGATCAATAACCGATTCATCTACTACAGCAAGTTGCGTCGCGGAATAAACCTTAACGGAAACAAGCTCCCCTTTAAGCATATACACCTCATCTGTATAGATGGAATCTACAACATCTGCGTACCCGACTGAAAAACTACAGCCAATAGCAACAGCGATTAGGAAAAAATAAATACTAAAAATTTTGAGTTTTTGAAAAATGAGTCGTATTTTCATAATTATAGTTCTCTACCCCCCCGAAATATTCTAATAGCCGGAGCAGCTTTTTCCTTAAATTCTTCTATCTCTTCCACTTTAACTGCCATCTTTTTCTCCGGGACTGCCAATTCGGTTCCCTGACTCTCCAAAACATATTCTGAAAGCGTGTCCCAGGAGGCCACCTGTAAAACCTTCTTTCCTCTCTCATCCGGAGAGCGTAAAGACAAATTTAACTTTCCATTAGACTGCGCAAACGTTAATAACCCCGCCTCTTCAGGACTTAACGCCAAAGTAATATTTAATGTCCTGGATTTTTGCTGAGCCTGATACACCAAGGCGTTTCCAACAGGTTTGAAATTAGTTCCGACAGCCAACACTTGTAAATTTTGAAATAAAACAGAAGTTACATTCTCTTTTTCTTTTTCACCATCTATTACAGGAATACTTAGTTGCGCGATAATATCAATAAAATCTCCAGGATTAATTAATCCCCCTACCGCTGACAACGTATCAATCATAATTGTTACGGCTCTTTTTCCTGAGGGCGTAATTGCGGAAAAGACAGTGCTATCTGCTATTTCTTTTAAGTTAATTTCTTGTCGTTTAGGTGCCTGAGCTATTCTTTGTGCCTGTTGCTGCTGTCTTTTAGCCATAGCCGCCTGACTGTTTTTTAACTTTTTTAAATCCTTCTGAAGTTTTCCAATTTCTCCTAAAAGCGGCACCATAGCCTTTTTTTCAAAATCTTTCTCAAACGCCTTTTTATATGCTTGTGCCTTCTGATTAACGCTGCTTTCAATATATTTTCCTGTAGCAATGGCCGCCACCAAACCAAGCCCCACAGCTAAAAGAACAATAGCTATTTGCTTTTTATTTTCTAAATTCATAAAAAGATACCTCCTGATAATTCTCTACTGCAAAAGATCTTCATTAATCTCTACTTTAATCTTTTGTTTTAA
This sequence comes from uncultured Planctomycetales bacterium, assembly GCA_964541845.1. Taxonomy (GTDB): domain Bacteria; phylum Omnitrophota; class Gorgyraeia; order Zapsychrales; family Zapsychraceae; genus CAZIRV01. The sequence continues at coordinate 10,392 of CAZIRV010000044.1, read as the reverse complement.
TTGATCAAGGTAATCAAGGATCGCCTTTTGTTGCTTAAGAAGCATTTGATTCTTAATTATTTCTTCCTTAATATCTTCAAATGCTAACGGCTCCCCACCCTTTTTTTCTTCTAATTTTATAATATAAAACCCTTCCGGCCCTTTAAATACACTGCTAACATCTCCAATCCCCAAAGATAAAAGAGGATTTGCCATTTGAGAAAAAGGAACATCATTAATAAATCCTAAATCGCCCCCATCAACCGCGCTTTTTCCAACAGAATTCTGCTTGGCCATTTCAGAAAAATCTGCACCCTTCAACATTTCAATCAAAATTTCATTAGCCTTTTCCTGAGTATCAAATACAATCTCACGCACATGCCACTGTGCCGGGGCAACCAAAACATCCTTTTTTTCCTCATAAAAAGCCTTTGCCTCTGCGTCAGAAACTTTTATGCCCTCTGTAAGTTTTCTAGCTGTTTCACGAACAATCAATGTTCTTTGAAATTCCTCTACCGCGGCCCGAATATCTTTTTGATTTACCAATCCTGTTCTTTCAGCGTCTTCTACCAAAAGTTGCTGACGAACCAGTTCTTCAAGAACCTGGGCCTTTGCCTTCTTATTTTCAATATCATATTCAGGGACAACCTCTTTAAGAGCTTTAAGCCTGTCGTTAAACTCTTCTGTTGTAATAGACCAATTTCCAACACGAGCTAACATATTTGTCGGCAATATTTTATTATTTTTTTTGGACTTTTTAACACTGTTTTCCTTCGCTTGGGAAACAGGTTTGGTTACGGAAACTTTCGTTTTTTTGGGCTTATTAAAATATTCGGAAATGGCAGAAATTTGATCACACCCCGTAATACCTACAATTAAAGAAAGGCTTATAATCTGAAAACCTGACAATTTATGTAATTTCATTGGTCCAAAACTCCTTTTTATATATCCCTATGAATAAGATATTTTTAAGTATACCCGTTGCTTATAGAAAAAACAAGGGGCACAAAAAATTTTTACAATATCCCCTTTACGGCCTCTCTTTCGGCAATAAGCTCTTTATACGTAATGTCTATTTTCTCCCGCGCAAAGGCTTTATGAGCAATCCCCTGCACAATTTCCCAATCCTGCCCATTAGAACGCACGGGATAACCGAACATTAATCCCTTCTCTATTCCATAACTTCCATCTGATGAAACAGCTACAGAAAAACACTCCCCCTCTTGTGTTGGCGTCGTCAGATTTCGTACCGTATCAATAACAGCATTAGCTGCTGAGGCCGCAGAGGAAAGTCCCCGGGCCTGTATAATCGCTGCTCCTCGTTTTTGCACAGTTTCAATAAAAGTTGTTTTTAACCACTCTTCATCTGTAATAACCTCGCCTACGGATTTCCCACTGATAATCACATTATAAAAATCCGGATATTGCGTAGCTGAATGATTTCCCCAAATAGCCATTTTTTTAACTTTATCAACCTCTACTCCGGATTTTTGCGCTAACTGTGTTAGAGCCCTGTTGTGATCCAACATTGTCATAGCAAAAAAATTTTTATCCGGAATATTTGGCGCTGAGGCTTTGGCAATATACGCGTTGGTATTACATGGATTCCCCACTATCAATACCTTACAAGTTGGTTTAGCATTATCTGAAATTGCTTTTCCTTGTGCCGTGAAAATTTTACCATTAATATTTAAAAGATCTCCTCTTTCCATTCCCGCCTTGCGTGGGACGCTTCCGACCAATAAAGCCCAGTCAACATCTTTAAAAACTTCATTTAAATCCGCTGTTGGAGTAACGGACTTTAAAAGAGGAAAGGCGCTGTCATCAAGCTCCATAACAACCCCTTTAAGAGCAGGAAGAGCCGACTCTAACTCCAAAAGATTTAAATGAATTTCTGTTTGTGCCCCGAACATTTGTCCTGAAGCAATTCGAAAAAGCAAGGCATATCCGATTTGCCCTGCCGCGCCGGTAACGGCAACGCGCACACTGTGTTTGATCATCATAAACTCCCTTTCTTTATTTTCGTATTGTCAAAAATCTTTAGTTAATTCTTATTCCAATTCCAATAAACTACCTCGGAGCAAGCCCTCGGGGAATTAAACCCGGTTTAAAGATTGGCAGAACAATTTTTTTTGGCCAAAGATCGGCTCAAAAATAACTTCGACAATTGTGAAATAGATTGTGTCGGGTTAAAATTTATGATTGTCGAGGTTATTTTTGAACGATTCCCAATCTCTTAATTAAAAATCCGATTAGCAACACCTAACATAATGTTTGATGTTGTTACCATTGTAGTATTTAAGCTTTTTTGAAAAAAGCCCCCCTTTTTTGCAAAAAAAAGTAATACAACAATAACCACTGCCAACAAAATAATATACTCAACAGTGCTTTGTCCTTTATTTCTTTTCATTATTTCTTGCCCTCCCCAAAACCATTCTTTTTTCCTTTAAAAACTTCTTGTCAAGGTTAGCATAGATAACACCTTCTTTTGTTCCGGAAGCTCGGGCTAAAATTTTCCCCCAGGGATCAATAATCATACTGTGTCCGTAGCTGACAATCCCCCGATTATCTTTCCCCATTTGGTTTGGAGCTAAAACATAACAGACATTTTCAATGGCACGCGCCCTTAAAAGAACCTCCCAATGATCTCTTCCTGTTTCCTGTATAAATGCCGCAGGAACACACATCAAATGGGCTCCCCCTAAAGCATACTTCCGATACATCTCCGAAAACCTTAAATCATAGCAAATTGACAGCCCCGCCCTAAAACCTTTAATATCCGCAAAAACTATTCTACGCCCCGGAGAAAACTGTTTTGATTCTAATATTTTTTTCCCCCCAAGAACAGCATCAAATAAATGGTTTTTTCTATATTTAGCCGCAATATTCCCCTGATTATTAATAAGCACGGAAGTATTATAAAACTTTGTATCTTCTTTGATTTTTTCATAAATTGATCCTGCCAGAATAAAAACATTATTTTCTTTTGCCAAAACCATTAAGGGTCGAATTGTTTCTCCGGGAATATTTTCACTAACCCCCGATACCAATTTCCCCCGAAAATTAAAAACTTCCGGGAGTAAAATAAATTCTGCTCTTTGTGTTATGGCCTGCCTGACAAGATCAATAGCTTTTTCTATATTTTTTGATTTATCCTTCGTCGCGTTAAGTTGAATAACCGCCGTTTTCATAAATTTTAGACTCTCTCTTTTCAAAAAGCAATTTATTTTATAATTTATACCCATTCCATTAAATAATTGATCTATTTTTAACTCCGCTATTCTCGTTAAAACGTCGAGAAAAACAAAATTGGTTTTGGTCATTATTTAATGGAATAGATATTATACACTCTCGTCAATCAAGCCGTTTTCATAAAGCTCTTTAATGCTCTGTTGAAATGTTTGCATGCCCAGAGATCGGCTGGTTTGTAAAATATTTCCTATCTGCGCATACTTTCCTTCCCTAATCAAATTTTTCATAGCACTATTGTTCATCAATAACTCTGTGGCTAATACACGAGAACCTTTCGGTGTTGGTAATAATTTTTGAGCTAAAATACCTACAAGACATGAAGAAAGTTGTTGGCGTACAGCCAAAGCGTGTTCCGGTTGAAACAGATTTACCGCGCGCTCAATGGCGGATACCGTATCCGGCGCGTGAACGGTAGTGATAACCACATGCCCTGTTTCAGCAGCGCGCATCGCTGCCATTAAACAATCGCTATTCAAAATTTCTCCAACACAAATTACATCCGGGTCCTGCCGTAACCCTCGCTTTAGAGCCTCCGCGTACGATTGTGTATCTGTTCCTAATTCCCGCTGCCTTACAATACTTTTTTCACTTTTAAAAATATATTCAATGGGATCCTCAACTGTAATCACAACTCTTTCCTGATGTTGATTAATAAAATTAACCATAGAAGACATCGTCGTAGTTTTTCCGTCCCCCGTTTTTCCGGCAATTAAAATCAACCCCGACTTGACCTGACAAAATTTTTGCATAGCCTCTGCCGGCAACCCTAAAGCATCAAAGGTTTTTATTATTGTTGGAATACTTCTTAAAACGGCTTCGACATAACCTTTTTGCCTATGCATGTTCACACGAAAACGAGAATTCAGATCAGGTGAAAAAGCAAAATCCAATTCTTTATTTTTTTCAAAATAATATATTTGTTCTTGCGTTAAAAGGGGGTAAAGCATTGCCTCTACTTGCCCCTCTTCTATAACCTCAGCCGCCATAGGCAAAATACGGCCACTGCGTCGAACCATTGGTGGACGGCCAATGGTCAGATGCAAATCAGAGGCCTCTCCTGCCAGCATGCTTTCCAGCAATAAGTACAGGTCCATTTTTTCTACCGATGAAGCCAACTGCATTCGATCTTCCGGCCTTAAGTCAAACAAAGAAGCTCCTACAATATATTCATCTTTATAGGCTACTGTTTCCAGACTCACAACCTTGAGCCTACAGGAAACCGGTGACTTCCGGTTAGGCAAATAAATATCAACAACTAAAATAGAATTAATAGGATAAATATGTGGAGAATAAAAAGCGATTCCTTCCGCGCTTAAATCTTTTGTGACAAGTTCTATTCCGTTTCCCTGTTGTTTTTCATCTTCCATCTTCCAGCAAAAAACAGGTATTCGAATTTTTCTTCGGGGATTTTTTCTGTTTTCTTTTAAGATCATTTTTATATATGATTTCTGTTAAATAAAAAGGGCGGTGCTGTAACCATACCTTTGTGTTTAATTATATACTTCACAAGAGTATGTTTACATCACCGCCCCCTTAACGAGAGAATCACTCTGCAATAACTTTTCAATTTTTATTGCCGATAGAAAAATTTTATACTTTCCTATACGGTAAAAAACGACCCCAGCGGGATTTGAACCCGCGCTACCAGAATGAAAATCTGGCGTCCTAACCGGGCTAGACGATGGGGTCATAAAATACGTTTGTAACCGTTGGCAACATATCCCTTTCAAGCATTAAATTAAGCGATTGGCCAAAAAAATATTCTGCCAATCTTTAAACTGGGTTTAATTCCCCGAGGCTTGCTCCGAGGTAGTTTATTGCGCTTAGGATTCAAGCAAGAATGACTTTTCTATTATATTCAAAAAATTTTTCCGGTCAAGAAATTTTCATTCCTCTTTTGCCAGCACATTAGCAATAGAACTCACCTCATCACCTTCATTTAAGTTGATTAAACGAACCCCAACCGCGCTTCTTCCTGTTTGCCGAATATCTTTCGGGCCACAACGAACAATCATACCTTTTTTTGTCACCGTCATAATTTCATCATCGGGCATTACCGGTAGAGCCGCAATAACATGTCCATTTTTTTCTGTTACTTTCACATTAATAATCCCTTTTCCTCCCCGAGATTGAGTACGGTAGGCATCAAAACTTGAACGCTTGGCAAAGCCCTTGGCGGTCACGGTTAAAAGCGTGCTTCCTGTTTTACTGATATCAGCCGGGAACACAAGCATACTCACAACCTCATCATTTTTACCTAATTTAATACCTCTCACTCCTCGTGCAGCACGCCCTATATCACGCGACTGCTTTTCAGAAAAACGCAAAGACTTCCCTTGTTTTGTGGCCAATAAAATTTCATATTTCCCATTGCTTAGCGAAGTTCCTATCAGAGAATCTCCTTTGTCCAGATTAATCCCGACAATACCTCCTTTACGCGGATTACTGTAAGCAGAAAGTTTTGTTTTTTTGATATTCCCTTTTGCTGTTCCCATGACCAGGAACTGATCTTCTGAAAACTCTCGAACAGCTACAATAGAACTAATTTTTTCATCCTTTTTAAAAGACAATAAATTAACAATGTTTTTACCCTTAGCTGTTCTGGAAGCCGCCGGAATTTCATAAGCTTTGAGCCATCGAATAGTCCCAAAGTTTGAAAAAATCAAAAGATAATCTTTCGAAGAGGCTACAAATAAATTTTTAACAAAATCTTCTTCGCGTGTATTCATTGCGTTTACCCCGCGTCCACCCCGTTTTTGTTTTTTATAGGAAGAGGCCTGTATTCTTTTAATATACCCTGCGTTACTAATCGTAATAGCCATATCCTCCTCGGCAATCAGGTCTTCGATCTCTATTTCCTCCGCTTTAGCCGCAATTTCTGTGCGTCGCGCATCAGCATATTTCTTCTTAACTTCTAAAAGTTCTTTTTTGATAATATTGTCTATTTTTTTTGCCGAGGCTAAAATAGCATGATAATTTTCAATATCTTTTAAAAGAGCCTTATATTCTGACTCAATTTTATCGCGTTCCAGGGCTGTCAGGCGTTGCAACTGCATTTCTAAAATAGCCTGCGTTTGTATTTCTGACAAACCAAATTTTTTCATTAAAGCAACTTTAGCTGTGGCCGAACTTTTAGATTCCCGAATTATTTTAATAATTTCATTAATGTGTTTAAGGGCAATACGCAGCCCTTCCAGAATGTGTGCGCGCCTCAAAGCTTTATCCAAATCAAATTGTGTACGCCTGCGAATAATAATTCGACGATGATCAATAAAAGCCCCTAAAAGTTGCTTAAGATTTAAAACTTTTGGATTGTTGTTTATTAACGCTAAATTAATAATCCCGAATGTTGTCTCCATTTGTGTGTGTTTGTACAAATAGTTTAAAATAATTTGAGGCTCCACGTCCCGCCGCATCTCCACAACAATCCGGATACCCTCTTTATCAGACTCATCCCGAATGTCCGTAATCCCATCTATTTTTTTCTCCTGCACTAACGCCGCAATATTTTTAATAAGATTAGCTTTGTTGACCTGATAGGGCAATTCACTCACAATGATGGTATCTTTATTACTTTTCTGTCTTTCAATGCTGGCACGCGCGCGAATAGTAAGTTTTCCTCGTCCTGTATTATAAGCCTGCTTAATACCCTCACGCCCACAAATAATTCCCGCGGTAGGAAAATCCGGCCCTTTAATAATTTTACTGAGTTGCTCTATACTATTATCAGGATTATCAATTAACTCTACCGTGGCATCTATGGTTTCCCCTAAATTATGTGGTGGCATATTCGTCGCCATCCCAACAGCTATTCCTGTCGAGCCATTGACCAATAAATTTGGAAATGCTGCCGGAAGAATAACAGGCTCTTTTAAGGTGGCATCAAAATTTGGAGAAAAATCAACCGTATTTTTATCAATATTAGTCAACATTTCACGTGAAATAGCAGCCATTCTAGCTTCCGTATAACGCATCGCCGCCGGAGAATCCCCATCAATAGAACCAAAATTTCCTTGTCCATCAACTAAAGGGCATCGCAAAGAAAAACTTTGTACCATACGTACTAATGTATCATAAACAGCTGTATCCCCATGAGGATGATACTTACCTAAAACTTCCCCGACAATACGCGCGCATTTTTTATAAGGCTTGCTATAATCCAGATGCAAGTCTTCCATCGCATACAATACCCGACGATGAACAGGCTTTAAACCATCTCTCGCATCCGGCAAAGCGCGACCAACAATAACGCTCATTGAATAAGCAAGATAAGATTTTTTCATCTCCTCTTCAATATAAACAGGTATAATTTTTTCTCTACTACTTAAATCTCTCATATATCCCTACTCCCTTAATTTTAGTAACCCTTCACGGCATTAACCAAACAAACACCGGGTGTTTGTTTGGTTAATGCTGTGAAGGGTTACTAATTTTTATACATCCAAATCTTTTACTTCATGCGCAAAAGTTTCAATAAACTCTCTTCGCGGGGCAACCTCATCTCCCATTAATACAGAAAACATTCCTTCCACCTCTACTTCATCCTCAAGGATTACTTTTAAAATGGTCCTTCGCTCCGGATCCATGGTTGTATCCCACAACTGTTGAGGATTCATCTCTCCCAGTCCTTTATAACGCTGAATATGAACCCCTTTACTTGCCTGAACGCGTACATATTCCAAAACTTCTTTTAAATCAAAAAATTCGTGCGTATCTTTTTCGTTTTCTACACTAAATATAGCCTTTAAGGTCTCTTTTGTTTCCTTTATTTCATTTTTATTTTCACATTCTTTTTCTTTAATAAAATCCATCATGCTTAAATTATATTTAGTCAATCTGTTTTCCAGTTTCTCTAAATCTTCTTTCACAAAAATTTCTACATACTGGGCTTCGTCGTCTTTTTCCGTTACTTTGGCTAGCTCTGTATCATCAAATACGAAATTATTTTTCCCATCTGATTTAACCATATACATAGGCATGGCTCTGGTTTTAGGATTATAATTATTAACATAATCTTCAAACCTTACGCCGCGCTTATACATAACATCAAAACATTTTTGAACCTCAACAATGACTTTTAAAATATCTTTAAACTGAGCCCCCGTATATAATTGCTTTCCCTTAATTTTTCGAAATTTCAACCCTTCCATTCCTAACTCTAAAATAAGCTCGCTCATCTCCTCTTCCGACTCTATATATTCCTCTTTTTTTCCTCTTTTTAATTTATATAATGGCGGTTGGGCAATATAAACAAAACCCCCATCAATAAGCGGCCTCATTTTACGATAAAGAAGCGTTAATAAAAGCGTACGAATATGCGATCCATCAACATCCGCGTCACACATAATAATGATTTTATGATACCTTAATTTCTCAACATTAAATTCTTCTCCAACCCCAGCACCAAGAGCTGTAATAATCGTTCGGATTTCTTCATTGCCTAAAATTTTATCCAAGCGGGCCTTTTCAACATTAAGAATTTTTCCTTTTAATGGCAAAATGGCCTGAAAAGTACGATCCCGTCCCTGTTTAGCAGAACCCCCGGCTGAATCCCCCTCAACAAGATACAACTCACTTAAAGCCGGATCTTTTTCAGAACAATCGGCCAATTTTCCAGGAAGCCCTCCACTCTCTAAGGCTCCTTTCCGACGAGTTAGCTCGCGTGCTTTCCGGGCCGCTTCCCGTGCTCGAGAAGCTGTAATAACTTTATCAATAATTTTATTAGCTATAGGTGGGTTTTCTTCAAAAAATCTACTTAAAGCTTCAAATGTTGAAGAGGCAACTAAACCATCTACTTCCGAATTCCCTAGTTTTGTTTTCGTCTGTCCTTCAAATTGCGGATTAGGAATCTTAATGCTAACAACCGCGGTAATTCCTTCACGCGTATCATCCCCTGTAATTGAAATTTCTTTTTTTAAAATTTTTTTCCCTTTTGCATAACTATTAATCGCCCGCGTCAGGGCTGAGCGAAATCCACTTAAATGGGTTCCTCCTTCGATGGTATGAATATTATTTGCATACGTATAAACATTCTCTGAATAACTATCCCCATATTGCATGGCAACTTCCAGTCCTATCCCTTCTTTTTCTTTTTGAAAATAAATGGGCTTTTTATGAATAACACTTTTATTTTTCGTCAAACTTTCAATAAAAGAGACAAGGCCTCCTTTAAATTCAAAAACATTCTCCTTTTCTTTTCCCTCTCTTAAATCTTTCAGACAAATAACAATCCCCTTATTTAAAAAAGCCAATTCCCGAAGGCGTTTAGCCAATATATCATAAGAATAAGCTATCGTTTCCTGAAAAATGGTGTCGTCTGGAAGAAATGTAATTTTTGTTCCGGTAGACTTTGTCTTACCTATAATGGTTAACTTTGTTTTTGTCTTTCCTTTTTCATAACGTTGATGATAAATTTTTCCATCCCTCTTGATTTCTACTTCTAAATAACCGGAAAGGGCATTAACACAGCTCACACCAACGCCATGCAGCCCTCCTGAAACTTTATAAGTCTTATGATCAAATTTCCCCCCCGCGTGCAATGTTGTCAAAACAACCTCAACGGCCGGCTTTTTTTCAGTTTTATGAATATCAACTGGAATTCCCCGTCCATTATCAATTACTGTAATAGAATTATTTTCATTAATAATGACCTCTATTTTATTACAATACCCTCCCATCGCCTCATCAACGGAATTATCAACAACCTCATAAACAAGGTGATGTAATCCTCTGGCAAACGTATCTCCAATATACATTGCCGGACGCATCCGTACCGCTTCAATTCCTTCAAGAATCTGAATATTTGTTGCGTCGTATGTTCCTTTGGCTTGCTCTTTTTTTTCTGTTTTTTTAACCATTGACCCTTCCTATTTTAAACTTAATATCTTTAATATTTTCTATTTCTTTTTGTAATCGTTCTAAAATTCGACGTTTTCGAACCCTCATTTGATACAGCCAGGCAGGAGAGTCAACTAAAACAGATACTACCCCGACATTTATTCCTTCTAAACGCGTATGTTTGTATTCTTGTTTTCCTAAAGTATTCTCCCAAATACGATCAATTTTTTTACTCTTATCTATTTCTTTTACAGCCATTTTCCCAATAACAGCATTAACAATAGTTTTAATATTATCCATAAAAATGTTTAAAAAGCAAGAGGT
>CAZIRV010000043.1:0-16791 GCA_964541845.1 uncultured Planctomycetales bacterium | reverse complement strand
TTTTTCTTCTTTTTTCTCCTCCTCTACGCAAGAATACCTGCTAAACATTTACGTTATCCTCGTATCGAAAACTAAGGAGAATGTTATGATCATGCAAAAGGCTAAGATCACGGCAAAAAGACAAATTACTGTTCCTATTCGTGTTATGAGAAAGTTAAAACTTAATCCTGGGGATGCCATTACTTTTCAAGAAAAAGATGATCATATTGAGATTCTTCCTGCGGCAAAAAAATTTTCTGCCATTGATATTATTGGGCAATATCCTGAATTAAGCACAAAGAAAATTATATCCAAAGATATTCAAAAAATTCGGGAACAATCTTTTTCTCAGAGATCTGAGAAGTTCAAATGAAAATTGCGATTGATACAAATGTTCTTGTTCGTCTGATCAGCAACGACAATAAAATTTTAGTTACTAAATCCAAAAATCTGATTAAAAAATACTCAACAAAGGAAATTTTTATTAGCTATGGGGTCATTTGGAAAACTATTGTGTTCTCAAAAGTTTTTACGCAAAAAAAATTGATCTCATTTTAGATGCCATCGAAAAAATTCTTAACGCGGATGAGTTTTATGTTGAAAATGAAACAGCGGTACGCTTGGCTTTAAATAAAGCAAAAAAAGGTCACCCCTTCTATGATTCATTAATTGGGGAAATCGGAGCCCTTCGAAATATAAAAACACACACCTTTGATAAAAATTTTAAAAAAAATAAAAACTTTGTGGTTATTTCTTAAACCAAAACATCAAACAATCTCGCGATGGATTTGATTTCGGCTTCTACGAGATCCTTGTCGTGTTCAAGGATAACCTCGAGGTGTTTTTTGGAAGGATCTATGGTTGTTTTGAGGTTCTGAAGCTGGCGTTTAATACGCTTGAGAAACATGACACGCCCGCGAAGTTGGCGTTTAGCGATTTTTTTATCGACATACTGCAAAAAATAGAGAGATAAATCAATATTAAAATAAGGGCGTTCAATGGAGGAAAAACTGTCATTAATCAAATGCTGAAAAATATTCTTCCCTTTATCCGTCAGATCGTAGACAAATTTTTCCGGCCATTTTCCTTCGCGGCCAACATCCTTTTTAATCAAACCGATCTTTTCCATTTTTTTCAATGGATAATAAATGGATTTGATTTTGAGTCCTAACAACGGAAAAATGTCCTCTTCAATAAGCCGCTTAATTTCATACCCATGTTTAGGCCCATCCTTAAGCAATCCTAAAAAAAGAAGTTCATGCTCAATCATATTCTATCGGGGTTTTGATTCTTCATAATTTTCTGTATATTCAATAATTTGACGCATCATTTGAATACTTCGGGAAGGATATCGGCCGATCGCAGTTTCTCCAGAGAGCATCACATAGTCAGTGCCATCCATAATGGCATTAGCCACATCAGAAACTTCCGCGCGCGTGGGACGTCCATGTTCAATCATGCTATCCAACATCTGCGTAGCCGTAATAACAAATTTTTTATTGCGATTACAATGGCGAATAATATACTTCTGGATAATAGGAATTTTATGAATTGGCATGGTCACCCCCAAATCTCCACGGGCTACCATAATGCCATCACACGCCCCAACAATACTGTCAATATTTTGAACACCCTCAGGGGTTTCAATTTTGGCAATCACTTTACACTCCGGTAGTTTTAATTTCACAATATCCCTCACTCGCTGAATATCTTTTTTATTCCGCACAAAAGAATGCGCGACAAAATCGACTATATTTCTAATGCCAAAATCAAGATCCTTCCGATCCTTGTCCGTCATAATGTTCGCCTTTAACTTTAAATTTGGGACATTAATCCCTTTTCTTTCTTTTAGCACTCCTCCTTGAAGGACTTTCAGTTTTAGACATTTTCCAGAATACCCCATCACCCTCAAATGAAAATTTCCATCCTCAATAAACATGTTGTCGCCCTTTTTAATCGTCTTAATATCCCCCTCATAATCAAAAGGGATATGCTCAGGCTCTCCATCAAAAGATCCATTAGACATGTAAAAAATATCATTCTTATTAAGAATTTTACTTTTTTTAAATTCTCCAACACGAATCCTGTATCCTGCTAAATCCTGCAAAATTCCAATACTATAATGGTACTTCTCGTTAACCTTTTTGACTAAATCCATTTTGTGTTTATGCTGCTTATACGTACCATGCGAAAAATTAATACGCACAACATTCATGCCACGAGAAGCCATTTTCACAATCATCTCCTCGGTGGAACTTGCGGGTCCAAGCGTACAAATAATTTTAGTAAATCGTTTCATTAGTAAACCTTTTTAAATTGAAGGGTTAATTTATCAAAAATAGCTTTAGCTACTTTACGCTTTGCGCTGGTGCTTAAAGAAGAGATATCAATTTTTACAACACCGTCATCAATTTCATCCAAAAAAATTCCCACTTCGGTTGTGTTCACGTTCCCCACGACACCCATTACAACAATATGACGTTTAGCCCTGTTTTGAATAAAAACATCAAAACGTTTCTTCACCACCGTTTCTTTTTTTTCCTCTCCTTCTTCACTGTCGTCCGCTTTCACTTTCTCTTCTTTTTCTTGCCCTGCAATCATCAATACGGCATCAAAACATTCGTTTACCGAACAACGAAAAGATTGGCTGATCGCCTCAACACGAGCATTTTCCAACGCGCGCGTCGAAGACCCCCAAATAGTTTTAGATACTTCCGTAACAAAAGCACAGCTGCTGAATATGATAGAAAAAAAACAGATAAAAACAGATACTATTATTTTTTTAAACATAGTGGGCGCATTATAACATAAAATCTACGAGTTTAAGCAAAAATAATTGTACCCGTTCACGGCATATCCCTTTCGGGCATAAATTTGACTGTATAATCAAAATTTATGTTTTAATTTATGTCCGAAAGGGATATGCCGTGAACGGGTACAATTAATCTTTCTAAAAGCGAAAAAAGGTAATCCTCTTCTACCTTAATACGCACAATCAAGTCACGTCCCAAACGAAAAAAATCTTTTGAAAAATTTCCAGGATTAACATCCCCCATATCGCAAGGATGGAGTTCAAAGAACGTGATGACTTGAACCTTAGTATCATTAAGATCCTTTTTTAAAAACTCAATCATTTTGAGTTCTTGATGCTCACCCTGAAAAAATAATTCTAACTCCTGAAAAAATTCAAAATTTTGTTTGCCTAAATAAGATAAAAGTTTATTTTGAAAAACCCGCGCTTTCGCTTTAACCTTAGCATACGATCCTTTTGTTAAGTTTCCTTCCCTTACTCCTTTTTCAATATCCTCCAAACCATTAAGAATATCCTGATGCCCGGATTTAAGCTTCTTAATAAGATCATCTTCTCTTTCCCGAAATAATTCACAACGAAATTTAATCATATTATTTCTCTTTTCAGGGACAACTATTTAATAGATTTAGTATTACTCAGCATTTCAATCTGGACTTTAAAATCCTCACAAACCCTTTCAAGGCCATATGATTGTGCTCGATTTTTAATCAATTCATTTTGTAGTTTTGTTTCTTTTTCTAATAAATGTTCATTCATATCTTTTATCTTAGAAAGATCAAGTTCCCAATTAATCTTATCTCTTTTTAAATTTTCTTTTTCTACTACTAATTTCTCAATCATATGCGTCGACTCAGCTAATTCCGTTTTGATAGCATCACTAGGAGACTGTCCGAAAATTGCATTGTTGGACAGTCTCTTAAATGAATCGCCCTGTTCTTCCGGTAATGATAACGAAGTGCCCTCAACCGACTCTTCAATTTTTTGCTGTTCAACTGAAAATTTTGTATCCTCCAAATCAGCCCGAAGCCCTTTAATCGCTTCTTCACCTTTATTAACTTGCGCGACTAAATTTTTATTTTCTGCCTCGAGCTGTTCAATAGACTTATTTTTCTCTACAAAGACCTCTTTTTCCTGGTGAAGCTGCTTAAGTTCATCTTTGATGACCGCAATATTCCTTTGATAATCTTCTATTTCTTTTCCAAAATCTTCCCTCGCGACAGCAACGGATTCGAAGAATTGATTAAATTTTTTTTCTTGATCAGTCATTTGTTTTTTCAACTTATGATTCTCTTCCGTTAATTCCTTAATAGACTGCTGAGAACGTAAAAACCCTTCTTCTTTCTTTTGAATTTCTTCCCTCTCCTGATCGGAAATAGTATTTGCCTTTTTTGACGCAACTTCTCGTTTTAAAGCCTCTGTTAACTGTTTATTTTCCATGAAAAGAGATTTCTCCTCCGTCCCTTTTCCTCCTGATTGTTTAACCTCTTTAAAATCAGAAATAGGAACTATTTTTTGATTTTCTACTGAGGACTCATCAGCCCGTCGAATAAAAAAAACTCCTCCGGCCAAAAAAATAACAGCTCCGGCTATTAACAAATAAATAATCATAACGTTCTCCTTTTACCAATGCTTTTTATCTTTTAAATAAGACGCATAATCTTTAATCGCGTCCTCTAACGAAGTAAACGGCTTTGTGTAACCGCTGTTGCCCAATTTACGCATGTCTGCCTGTGTAAAATATTGATATTTTCCTCGTAAAATTTCCGGCATTTCAATATATTCGATAGCATCAAATTTTCCAACGGCTTTAAAAAGAGCGTGCGCTAAATCATTCCAGGAACGCGCTTCTCCTGTTCCCACATTAAAAATACCATTCGCGGATAAATTTTTCACAAAAAATATCACCACATCAACCACGTCTTTCACATAAATAAAATCCCGTTTTTGATCTCCGTCCGCATAATTCTTATTGTAAGATTTAAACAACTTCATCTTGCCTTCCTCAACCACTTTTCCGTACGCCTTCGCTGCCACACTGCGCATATCCCCTTTATGATATTCATTTGGGCCAAAAACATTAAAAAATTTTAGCCCTACCATTTTATCCAATAATCCATTTTCCAAAGCCCATAAATCTA
Organism: uncultured Planctomycetales bacterium; assembly: GCA_964541845.1. Taxonomy (GTDB): domain Bacteria; phylum Omnitrophota; class Gorgyraeia; order Zapsychrales; family Zapsychraceae; genus CAZIRV01. The sequence goes on along the minus strand of CAZIRV010000043.1, from coordinate 11,862 downwards.
AATCCTGCTTGGACTGCCCATACAAATTCAACGGATGACATTTGCGAATACTTTGATCGTCATCAGAATAACCAATAGAACCATCCCCGTAAGTGGCGGCTGAACTGGCGTAAATAAAGCGCACGTTATGTTTCAACGCCCATTGAGCTACAGTGCGGGTATATTCAAAATTATTTGTTCTAAAATATTCCTCGTCCTGCAACACAGTAGAACTGCACGCCCCCATATGAATCAAACACGTGATATCCTCTTCAATCCTATCCTGAATAACCAAGTTAAAAAAATCTTCTTTTTCATAATACTGAACGTACTTCTTATTTTTTAAATTCTCTTTCTTTAAATTCGTGTCCAAATGATCGACAAGAATTAAGTCCTCCCGTCCCATTTCATTGAGCTTAGCAGTAATACAGCTTCCAATAAACCCGGCGGCTCCTGTAACAATAATCATAATATCTCTCTTTGTATTATAAATCCTCGATAAGGATCGCACCAATCTTGCGTCCTAAATGATACCCCAAATCTTCATATGTTTGTTTTTGACCTTGTTCTTTTTGTGTCTCAAAAAAAATAACAACATCTTTTCCTGTCTTTTGATCTATCAAACGTCCTTCAATACTCAGTACAGATTTATTATCTCTAAGCGTCCATTGTCGTAATTTTGACTTATTTTGTATTTCTGTAATATGCCCTTCCATTATTAAATCTGCTTGTCGCGCATTACCTGCAGAAAGAAGGTAAAAAGATGAATTGCGTTCTTCTAAAAAATCAAAAACCCCTTTAACCATGTGTAATGAAATTTTATTTAACTCAGCATTTGCCTCAATACCAACCCCTGCCCTAAAAGGAATAATAACTAAGTTTCCCCCTTTGCGCAACCGTAGAGGATCAACAACCTTACTCCCCTGTTCCACAATCCCTGTCTTTTCTTTAACTGCGGTCTTATCTTTTTTAAAAGGCAACCATGCGCATCCAGATAATAAACTCACAGTGATCATGATAGTAAGATTTTTACTTCTCATAGTAAAAAATTCTAACACAACTCTCTTAATACCGTCAACGCCCTTCTAATCTCTCTGCGAATCTTGCGTAAGACTGCGGAGTTTACTTACCACCTCACCCGTTAATGCCTTCGGCAAAAAACGCCATTGCCAATTTCCTTTAATCGTGGCCGGTTTATTCATGCGTGCTTTGCCGTCCAAACCAAGCACATCCTGCAAAGGAATGATTGCTAAACACGCCGAAGACTTCATGGCCAATTCAATCAATGCCCAATGAATTTCTTTAAACGACACTTCCCGTTGAAGATACAAAAATAAACGCTGCTTTTCGTTAATGCCGGCTTCATCTTGAAACCAGCCCCGTGCCGTATTATTATCGTGCGTGCCTGTGTACACAACACAATCCTCTGTGTAATTGTGCGGCAAATAAGGATTGCGATCATCATCACCAAAGGCAAACAATAATATTTTCATTCCAGGAAACCCCTGGGTCTTCATTTCATCGCGAACCTCATCGGTAATAACCCCTAAATCTTCAGCGATAATCGGCAACCCTTCCCCCCCCTGTGTAACCCCGAATTTAAGAGTACTAAAAAAATCTTCTGTCGGGACATCAACCCAGTAGCCATTGATAGCGGTTTCTTCCTCTGCGGGAATTTCCCAATAATTAACCATGCCCCGAAAATGATCAATGCGCAGAACATCAAAAAGTTCTAAATTAACCTCAACCCTTTTAATCCACCAATTGTACCCTGATTCCTTCAACTTTTCCCAATTGTAAACCGGATTTCCCCAACGCTGTCCTGTTTCACTAAAATAATCCGGTGGCACTCCGGCAACCACAAAAGGGTTTAAATCTTTATCCAACTTGAAATACTGCGGTTGCATCCACACATCGACGCTGTCAAAGGTGACGTAAATTGGAATGTCCCCAATGAACCCAATGCCATTCTGATGGGCGTAATCCTTTAAAGCGCGCCATTGCTTCAAAAAAACGTACTGTAAAAATTTCACTTTATTCAACTGGTCTTCAAACTCTACGCTAAACGCCTCAAGAGCTTCGGGGTTACGATACTTTAAGTCTTCAGGCCAATCCGTCCAAACCTTACCGCCAAAATACTCTTTCATGACCACAAACAATGCATACGCGTCAACCCAAAAAGCGTGTTCCGTTAAAAAACCCTCCCACCCCTGAGCCATTGACGGATTTTCCTTGAATCGGGCATAAGCCTCTTCAAAAAGACATTGTTTGTAAGCCCTTACTTTTTCATAATTTACCTTTTTTTTAGGAAACTTCAATTTTGAATGAAGAATGTCTTCCCTAACGTAACCTTCTTTGTGTAAAAATTCCGGACTAATGAAGAGAGTATTTCCCGCAAAGGCAGAAGAACTGCTATAAGGAGAATTTTTGTGTGCCCTATCCGTCGGATTAATGGGTAGGATCTGCCAATAACTCTGTTGAGTTTTATGAAGAAAATCCACAAAACGGTACGCTTCCGGACCAAGATCCCCAATGCCGAATACCGAAGGAAGAGAAGAAATATGAAGAAGAATGCCGCTTTGTCGTTTTTTCATTTCAAGATATAACCTCAGGTTTTATCACATCTTTTTCATCATAAATTTCTCCAAATAACTCTTCTAACACATCTTCCATCGTAACAAGCCCCACTTTTTTTTTCTCAGCATCCTGAACAATAAATAAATGTTGATGGCAAGCCTGAAATTTTTCAAGAAGCGCGTCCGCTTTCATAAACCAATTCACAAAAAGCGCGTCCATCATAAAATCCCGAACAGTGGTCTCATAATTATCCTTGGCCATTTCCCTCAATAAAACACGATGCTCCACTACTCCAACAATATCTAAAGGATCTTTATCGTAAACGGCAATACGGCTAAAACGGGAATTAATGACCGCGGCCTTCACCTCTGCTAATGTTTTATTAGCCTGCAAGGCATAAATCTGCTCAATAGGTTTCATGATTTGCGCAGCACGAACATCGTTTAATTTAAAAACACGTCCACACAAAACTTCTTCATCCATCTCAACGGTCCCTTCAGCCCGTCCCAACTTCAACATCATTTTAATTTCATCTTCAGTGACCTTAGGAAGCTTCGGGTCTTTCATAAACACTTTAATCATATTCATCAGCAAGGCGACAAAAGGACGAAAAACCCAGGTCAAAATACGCAAAGGCCTGGCAAAGGCTAATGACAGAAAAATTTTATGACGTTCCCCTATTGTTTTCGGAATAATTTCAGAAGCCACAATAATGCTAAATGTCACAACAGCAGAGGCCACCCCTAACCATTGACTACCAAAACGCGCGATCACCTTCTGCCCGACAAAAATCGATCCGACAATATTAATCACATTGTTCACAATAACAATAGACGTAATCACCTGCGTAATATTTTCTTTAATATAAAGAAGATCCTTGGAATTTTTACGTTTATTCTCATGCAAAATACGCGCACGAATCATAGGAAGACTTAACACTGCAGCCTCGGCCATTGAACAAAGTCCCGAGGAAAAAATAATGGTCAAAAATAAAAAAATAACAATTAGCATCGTACTTTAATTGTTGGAGAAAATAACCTAGATGGCAACATTATACTCATTCCATTAAATAACTGCTCTATTTTTAACTTTGCTATTCCCGTTAAAACGTCGAAAAAAACAAAATTGGTTTTGGTCATTATTTAATAGAATAGATATTACTCATCTCTTCTAAATTAATTTTGGGAGACGGCTTGCAAAGATAATACCCTTGCCCTGCATCAACCCCAAGCTTCATAACCATTTCTAAATCTTCTTTCGTTTCAATGCCTTCGGCAATGGAAAGAACATTGTTTTCCTTACAAAAACCTACAATAAACTTAACAATACTCCTCTTAAATTTATCATGAGTCAAATCCGTAATAATGTGCCGGTCAATCTTGACAACCTCAGGCTTTGTTTCCACAATCGTTTCCAGGCTCGCGTAACCTCCCCCGACATCATCAACAGCAAATTGAAACCCTTGATCCCGATAATAACTCAAATGCTTATAAAAAATTTTAAAATCTGAAACAGACGAACGCTCTGTGATTTCCAAAACAACATTCCTGGCATCAATATTATTATTTTCAAAAATAGATTTTATTGTCATAAATTCCTGACCTTCTACTAAATAAGGATTACAATTTAAAAAAATTTTTTCAGTTCCTACATGTTGGGATGCATAATTTAATGCTTTTCTCCAGGAAAGCATTTCTAATTCCCGGTAGCATCCAAATTGAATAGCCGCTTTAAAAAGAACCTCGGGATTAACTAACACACTTGTTGTCGTCGGACGCGTTAAAACTTCCAACCCAAAAATTTTAAGCGGATTCAAAAGAAAAATAGGTTGAAAAAATGGAACAACCAGTTCCTCATCAATAATTTTTCTTAATTCACGAATAATAATCTCTTCCCCTCCAGACACATTTCCATTCTGTAAAAATGACCCCCGCCGCATCACCGCTTCCATACGCGCTACCAATTCCTCATATTCAAATGGCTTTGTCAAATAATCATCCGCCCCCAGATAAAGACCTTCCACAATATCTTTAGAAAGAAGTTTCGCGCTGAGAATAATGATTGGAATACTGTTCGTATTCTGGTGGGACTTAAGCCTTCGGCACACGTCAAAGCCTTCCTGATCAGGCAAAATAACATCTAATAAAATTAGATCCGTGGTATCAGAAATTCTTTCAAAAGCTCCCTTTCCTGAACGTGCGACTGTAACAAAATACCCTCGGGTCTCCAAAAGCATTGTCAGCATTTCGGTTGAAGATCTATCGTCATCAACAATGAGAATTTCTTTCTGATTAATCCCTTTTTTTAACATCAATTAAATCCCCACAAAAATTAATTTTTACAACAGTAATACTACGTACATATATAAAGTATATTTTATTATATATGATATGTCGATATTACATAGGAAATCTTTCAGTTTAAACCCCACCCTCCAATTAGAATTATCTCATTTAATACCAGCTAGTTATGACACTATTATAAATAAAAAAGGCAACGCTTTCCTGAGGTCAGAAAAATGCTACCTTATAAAATACATTTTATACCAATTCCATTAAATAATTGCTCTATTTTAAGGTTGCTGTGTCTCGTTGAAGCGTCGAGACAAGCAAAATGAATTTTGGTCATTATTTAATGGAATTGGTATTAGTAGTCGGCTTGATAAATTTCATATCATTTTTGAAGGCAATATTTTTCTCATATTCCGACGATAAATTTTCACTATACTATGGAGACAGAACGAAATTTATCAAACGATCTATTAGTCTAAATTTCTTAAATTAGCGCTGTATTAATAAATACCATACCCCCGCATGATCCAGGCGATGAGGTTATCTTCATAAAACAGACAAATCAACGCGCCTAACACAAGAAACGGACCATAAGCAATCGCGGTATCATTGGTTCTGATTTTTTCAATAATGCCAAAAATAGCTCCAAAAAATGGGGCGATAAAAAATGTTAGAATTGCGGCCTTCCATCCCAAAAAAGCCCCAATCATGGCAAGCAATTTGACATCACCTCCGCCCATAGACTCTTTCTTAAAGAGGAAATCTCCTAAAAGTCCCATCGCATAAATTGAACCCCCGCCAACAAGAACCCCTAATAAAGACAACCCTAATGATTTTAAATGCACGCCAATCATATTTCCGGCATGAAGATCAATGCCGTGTAAAGCCGGAATAAATAAACTAAATACCAAACCTGCACACATGCCTCCAATGCTGATTTCATCCGGGATAATACGATGCTCAAAATCCACAAAAACAGCCACAATAAATCCGCAGACCATGACCAAATAAGGAAGAAGAAGAATATCTAGGCCATAATATAAATAAAACAATACGAATGTCACTCCTGTCAGTAACTCAATAAAAAAATACCGAAAAGAAACCTTTGCCTTACAAAACCGACAGTGTCCTCCAAGAATAATATAACTCACCAAAGGGATATTATCATACCATGGAATTGTCTTCTTACACTGCACACAATGCGAACGTGGTTTCACGACGGATGCCTCAAGCGGCATACGCACAATGCAGACATTAAGAAAGCTCCCTATGATCGTCCCTAATACAAATAAAAAACTGCCTACACACATAATTTCAGTCATTAGTCACCTCTTCTAATACCGCTCTCATTTTATTTTTAACTTCCTCTTGAACCTGTATACCTGCCCAATGCTGTAAAGACAAGATCCCTTGATAATAAAGCATCCCTAAACCATTAGCTGTTTGAGCTCCTGTAGCTTTGGCCATTTTAAGGAGTGGCGTTTCCCTGGGATTATAAATTAAATCATACACTAAAATATTTGAATGCAATAAATGTTCATCTATTAAACAGGGATCTCCTTCTTTAAGACCCAAAGAAGTGGTATTAATCAATAAATCAGCTAACTCAATATTCAAATCATCCACACTCATAACCGGTTCCACAATACTGGTATCCACACGTGACGCGATATCTTTGAGCAAATCACCAATTTTCGATGATGTTCGATTATAAATTCGGATGGATTGCGGGCGCTCCGGGATCAAACACAGAGCGGCTATAAGCGCGCGTGCTGAACCTCCGGCTCCCAAAATCGTAATTCTTTTATCTTTCAGATTAAACTTTAATTCCGCTAAATGCGCTAAAAATCCCGGAGCATCTGTATTATAGCCAACTAATTTTCGATCCTTAGTCCTGACAATTGTATTGACCGCCCCAACCCTTTGCGCGAGAGGCGCAAGACTATCCAAATAAGGAATAACCTTTTCTTTATAAGGAACCGTCACATTTAACCCAAAAATAAAATTGGATTCTTTGCGCAAATTTTCAAAAAAATTTTTAAGGTCTTCTTCTTTTAAAGGAAAAAGTTTATAGGTCGCATCCACACCAAGCTCCGCAAAAGCCGTGTTATGCATCAAAGGAGATAAACTATGTTTGACAGGATAACCGATGATGCCGTAGGTAGTTTGGTGAGAGTCCATAAGAAGCTTATTTCTTGTCTTTTGTCTTTTCTTTCGACAACACTTTATTAACCGCGTTAATATAGGCTTTGGCGGAAGCTTCCAGGATATCCGTACTCGTCCCATGAGCAATCACTTTTTCATCTTTAAACTTCACCCGCACCGTAACCTCACCTAAAGCATCCTTCCCTCGCGTAACCGATTGAATCGAGTAATCTAAAAGCTCTCCTTTTATCTTGGTAATGGCATCAATGGCTTTGTAACACGCGTCAACAGGACCATCCCCTGAAGAACTTTTTATATAAGTTTTACATTGAGATTTTAAAACAATATTAATTTCCGGTTCAATATTTGTCCCACTCTTAGCAACAAGACTTTCCATACTCCACGTTTTTTGAAAAATTTTAACTTCATCTTCAACAATCGCGATTAAATCCTCATCAAAAACCTGTTTTTTCTTATCCGCCACCCTCTTAAAACGATCAAAGGCCTTATCTAACTCTGCCTTTTTTAATTCAACCCCTAAATTTTTCAAACGATCTTTAAACGCGTGTCGACCGGAATGCTTCCCTAAAACCAGTCCCGTTTCCATAAACCCAACATCTTCCGGACGCATAATTTCATAGGTTGAACGTTCTTTTAAAATTCCATCCTGATGAATTCCTGCCTCATGACGAAAGGCATTGTTTCCCACAATTGCTTTATTAGGGGCCACCACGAATCCTGTAGATTTACTCACAAGCCGGGAAACACGACAAACTTCCCGTGTCTTAATACGTGTTGTCAAACCATAAAAATCATAACGCGTTTTTAAGGCCATCACAACTTCTTCCATTGAAGCATTACCCGCGCGTTCGCCAATTCCATTAATCGTACATTCAATCTGACGCGCGCCATTTTTAACCGCGGCCAGAGAATTTGCAACACCAACCCCCAAATCATCATGACAATGCACAGAAATAATCGCTTTATTAATATTCGGCACATTATTTTTAATGTCCGCGATCAATTGCCCATACTCATTAGGAACACTATAACCTACTGTATCCGGGATATTAACGGTTGTGGCGCCTGCTTTAATCACATTTTCAAGAATACGATATAAAAATTCTTTCTCAGTCCTTGACGCATCCTCAGGAGAAAATTCAATATCATCTATTTTTTTACGCGCATATTTGACTGAATCAACCGCCATCTTTAAAATTTCATCTTTGTTTTTTTTTAATTTATGCTGCATATGAATCTTGGAGGTTGCCAAAAACACATGAACCCGTTTTTTCTTCGCTAATTTTAAGGCTTCATGGGCCGCATCAATATCTTTTTTAATTGAGCGTGCTAAACCGCAGACAATGGACTTCTTGATATTTTTTGCAACGATCCTGACTGAATTGAAATCCCCCTCAGAAATAACAGGGAATCCCGCCTCAATAATATCCACCCCCAGACGCTCCAAGGCAAAAGCAATTTCCAGCTTTTCCTTTTCATTCATACTCGCCCCCGGCGCCTGCTCTCCATCACGCAAAGTTGTATCAAATATTAAAACTCTATTTTTTTTGGACATTATTTTTTAATAATTACATTCAGATTATTTTTTCATCCACAACATCATACTACGGAGTTTTGGCCCCACCTTTTCAACACGGTGTTTATTGGAATCTTTACGATATTGATTAAATTTCTTTCTACCCGTTTTATTCTCGTCCATCCATTCTTTAGCAAATTTACCGCTCTGAATTTCCTTAAGAATTTTCTTCATTTCCTTACGTGTGCGTTCATTAACAATGCGAGGCCCTCGACTATAATCTCCATATTCTGCCGTATCAGAGACCCTTTCGCGCATGCCTGTAATACCTTCTTCAAAAATCAAATCCACAATAAGCTTTAATTCATGCAGACATTCAAAATAAGCCATCTCAGGAGCATAGCCGGCATCAACCAAAGTATCAAAACCGGCTTTAATTAACGCACTTGTTCCTCCACATAAAACCGCTTGTTCTCCAAAAAGGTCTGTTTCTGTTTCTTCTTTAAAGGTTGTTTTAAAAATCCCGGCGCGGCCACCCCCAATCCCTTTAGCATATGCCAAAGCATCTTTTAAAGCCTTCTTGGAAGCATTCTGATAAATAGCCACTAAACAAGGAACCCCTTTCCCTTCTTCAAATTGTCGTCGAACTAAAGCACCCGGACCTTTTGGCGCGATCATCCAGACATCCACATTTTTCGGTGGCTTAATTTGCCCAAAATGAATATTAAACCCATGAGAAAAAGCTAATGTCTTTCCTTTTGTCAAATAGGGCTCAATATCATTTTTATAAATTTCGCCTTGCAAATGATCTTGTGTCAAAATCATGATCACATCTGCTTGTTCAGAAAGTGTTTTGGCGTCAACAGGTTTAAACCCGTCCTTTTTTGCTTTAGTATAATTCACTCCACCTTCACGCTGTCCAATAAGAACGTTTAGTCCGCTGTCACGTAAACTTAATGCCTGCCCCCGTCCTTGAATTCCATAACCAAGAATTCCAATGGTTCTTCCTTTATAAATTTTTAAATCCGCGTCTTTATCATAATAAATTTTTGCCATTACATTTCCCTTTCTATTTAAGGATCTGCGCGTGAATAACTGCTTCATTTTGCACTCAGATTTAGGTTAAATTTGGTCGATCTGATTGAGTAATTTTCGATACGCAGCGAGCTGCATTGAGGAAATTACGACTGAAGATCGGGCAAAGATGACCTGAAAAGATGAGATGCAACAATGGAGTAGTTATTTACGCGCAGATCCTAAGTCAATACCTTTACTAATTTACAAAACGCATCCAAGTGTTTAAACTCCTTATGCGCTGCATCTTTTAAATCAATAATATTAATTTCATCCTGTAAAACCCCAACAGCCTTTCCATAAATACCTTTAATTGCCAAATCAACCGCGGCCGCACCCAAACGCGTAGCTAAAATTCGATCTTGTCCTGTCGGAGTCCCTCCACGCTGAACATGACCTAAAACAACACAACGCGACTCCAACCCGGTCATTGTGGTAACCGTATTAGCAATCTCATAGGCCTTCCCTGCCCCTTCAGCAACAACAATCATCCAACTGACTTTTCCCTTTTTATTCCCAATTTTAATATCCTCACACATCCGACCAAAATCAAATTTACGTTCCGGAACAATCACATCTTCTGCTCCTGCACCTAAAGCAACCTCCACCGCAATATAGCCGGATTTATTTCCCATGACTTCGATAATAAAAACCCTCTCCATACTGTGCGCTGTATCACGAATTTTATCAATGGCTTCTAAAGCCGTATTCACAGCTGTATAACAACCAATCGTCTGGTCTGTTCCCGTCAAATCATTATCAATTGTTCCAGGAAGACCGATGGTTGGAAAACCAAATTTCTCATAAAGCCTACAAGCCCCTTTATAACTTCCATCTCCACCAATAACAACAAGAACATCAATATTATATTTTTTCAATATCTTAACAGCCTTTTCTTTTCCCTCATCTTCACCAAACTTCTTAGAGCGTGCTGTTTTTAATATTGTTCCACCCCGATTAATGATATTAGAAACCGAACGATGGTTAAACGGAATTATCTCTTCATTAAGTAACCCCGCGTAACCCCTCATAATCCCGTCAACTTTTATTCCCTGATTAAGGGCACACCGAACAACACTTCGAATGGCCGCATTCATTCCCGGACCATCTCCCCCGGAAGTCAGAATCCCTATTTTTTTAATTTTTTTATTTAATGTCATAATATTTTTTCTCTCTACTTTGTCACAAACCAACTTCCTACCACAGAGAGATCCTATCGTAGGGGCAGGTTCCAACCCTTCCCAATTAGGGAAGATTTGAAACCCCTCCCCTACAGTTTAATATCAATACCGATAATGATCCGGTTTATATGGACCCCCTACCTTCACGTTAATATATTTGGACTGTTCTTCAGTCAAAACATCCAACTGGGCACCAACTTGTTCTAAATGAAGACGCGCTACTTTTTCATCAAGATGTTTTGGTAAGACATAAACTTTATTTTCATAATTTTTACTGTTTTCCCAAAGCTCCATCTGTGCCATAACCTGATTAGAAAATGAATTGCTCATCACAAATGAAGGATGCCCTGTAGCACAACCAAGATTAACCAGCCGCCCTTCGGCAAGCAAAATAATTCTTTTTCCTTCCGGGTAGATATATTCATCAACTTGTGCTTTGATTTCAACTTTTTGAATATCAGAACGATTATTCAAATAGGCCACATCGATCTCTAAATCAAAATGACCAATATTGCACACAATGGCATTATTTTTCATCACATCAAGATGTTCACCGCGAATAACATCCCTGCATCCTGTTGTGGTTACAAAAATATCTCCAAGATTAGCAGCTTCTTCCATTTTCATAACTTTGTAGCCTTCCATAGCGGCTTGCAGAGCGCAAATCGGATCAATTTCCGTGACCTTCACCCGCGCGCCTTGGCTGCGCAGGCTCTCGGCAGAGCCCTTGCCCACATCGCCAAAGCCGCAAATCACGGCGGTTTTGCCGGACAGCATCACGTCGGTGGCCCGCTTGATAGAATCGACAAGCGATTCTTTACAGCCATATAGATTGTCAAATTTAGACTTGGTGACGCTGTCATTGACGTTAATCGCAGGCACAACCAATTTGCCAGCTTTTTCCATTTGGTACAGACGCATGACGCCCGTGGTGGTTTCTTCGGACAGGCCTTTCACGTCTTTCATCAGCTCTGGGTATTCTTCGTGCATCAGGACAGTCAAATCGCCGCCATCATCCAAAATCATATTGGGCGTCCAGCCATTAGGGCCCTTTATGGTCGCGTGAATACACTCCCAA
>CAZIRV010000042.1:0-17788 GCA_964541845.1 uncultured Planctomycetales bacterium | reverse complement strand
ACAACTTGCTGTGTTCCTAACACATCATCAACAAATAAAACAATTTTATTCGCTCCCACGTCAAGAATAACGCCTATCCCTTCTTTCAATTTTTCCTTTTGAGTATTCAAGTCTAACACCCGATTTAGTCTGCGCACCGGAAATACAGTATCATGATGCAAAATACACTCTCCTTCTCCCGGTGTTTTTGTGATCTCTCCCATTAAAATTTGAAAGGACTCCCCCACACTGGTCATAGGGATAACAAACCGATTTCCTGAAGACTCCACGAGAAACCCTTCCATAATTTTAACACACACCGTCTTAGGAATTTCAATCGTAAAAGAAGACCCTTCATTTAAGGCACTCTGAATATAAATTTGTCCTCCAATAGCCTCAACACTTTTTTTAACTACATCCATCCCAACACCTCGTCCGGATATATCCGTAACATTTTTTGCTGTAGAAAAACCGGCTTTAAACAGCAGGCCAAAAACCTCGTCTTCCGAAAACCTTGCCGCCTCTTCCTTCGTGATTAAGCCTTTTTCTTGAGCAGATTTTAAAATAACCTCTTTGTCAATCCCTGCCCCATCATCTTCAATACAAATATGCATGGAGTCTTTTTCTTCTGTGACTTTAATAAATACAGCCCCTTCTTTCGTTTTCCCTTTTTTTTCTCTTATTTCAATATCTTCAATTCCATGATCCGCGGCATTTCGAATGAGGTGCATAAAAGGAGCCTCAATGCTTTCTAATAAACTTTTATCAATGAGGGTCTCTCCTCCTTTAATTTCGACGCGTATTTCTTTATTCTTTGAAACCGCAACATCACGGATAATCCGTGGAGCCCTTTCGAGTAACGTTTTGATAGGAACCCGCCTGATTTCAAGAACCCCATTTTGAAGCGCAAGGGACAAATCATTAAATGCCTCATTATTCTTTTTCAAATTTGTTATAGCCTTAACAGAACCAAATTTTTCTAAAAAATGTTTTTCGATATGCCCATATGTTTCCCCAACAACAACCATATCTCCAACAAGATCTAAAAAGTGGTCAATGGTTGACTCATAAATTCTCATTGTTTTATTGGTCTGAAGAACCTCATCATTATCTTTACCTTCAACATCTTTTTTCTCTCTAAGATCAGACTTTCGTTTTTTGACAATGACTCCTTCTATTTTTTCCAGAATTATCTCAGCCAAAAATGAAGTAAATCCATCAATGGGCACCGTTGTTTTATAAAGCTCCAAAGACTCATCTATCAAACCCAGACTCTCCTCAGTGGCTTGCCCTCGCAAGGACTCTAAAGCGGAAAAAATCTCTTCGGCAAGCTCATCTCTTAGCGTTTCTTCAAACTCCTGCGATAATATATTTTTAATAATCGTTTTCGGATCTACCTCAACAGTCTCTTTTTTTCTCTCTTGCTTATCTTTTTTTTGCTCTAGAAATGGCGAAACTAAAACAATCGTTTGAGCTATACGCTTCCAAATTTTATAAAGATTTTCGTTTTCTGTCGAAAACTGACTTTCAAATTCCACAAAATCCTTGCGCATATTTGCCCATAAAGCCCTTGGATCAGATCTTCTGGCATTATCAAATACTAAAGTAATCTTCATAATAAACGACTGATAACTTTCTTCATCATCAATCTCTGATTTCCCATTACGAACGTTTTTAATAATATTTTGCAAACGATCAACCCCCTTAAACAAAACATTAGCGATCGTTCGGTCAATTTCAATAACCCCTTGCCGAATAAGATTCATCAAGTCTTCCATCGCGTGGGCCAATTGTTTAATTTTTTCTAAACTAAGCATTGCCGCGTTTCCTTTGATAGTATGAATATTGCGGAATATGCGATCAATAGCCTCATAACTTTGTTGATTTTGTTCAATTTGAATAAAAAGATTACTGATTTCATTAAGCATTTGCGCCGAATCATCTAAAAATTCAATAATAATTCCTTCAGAACTCTCTGTATTCTCTTCTAACATTTTTAACCTAATACCAATTTCAATAAATAATGACTAAAATCTATTTTGCTTGTCTCGACGCTTCAACGAGACACAGCAACCTTAAAATAGAGCAATTATTTAATGGATTTATTATTTAATAGAATTGGTATAATTTATAAAGACACAGGTCAATAAGCTATCTATGCTGGCTCTTAAACTGTGTCTCTCTATCCAAATTAAACATTCTCAAGATTTAATACAATGGCAACACGTTCATCACCTAAAACAGCCCCTCCGGCAATTAATTCCGATTGTTCAGGTAGCCCTTCAATATCCTTAATAACCACTTGCTGTGTTCCCAGTACTTCATCCACCAATAAAACCGTTCGATTTTTTGTTGTTCCATTGTCAAGAATGACCCCAATATTTTCTTCTTTTTTTTCGTCAGAACTATTCTGTAAATTAAGCAATTTTTCCAATCGCACCACAGGAAATACTTTTCCATGATGCATAATGCACTCCCCTTCACCGAATGTTTCTGTAATTTCCTTATTTGTAATTTTAAATGATTCCCCAACATTCGTCATGGGTAAAACAAATTTGTTGCTTTTAACAGCGACAAGAAAACCCTCCATAATTTTTACACACACTGTCTTTGGAATTTCAATAGTAAACTCAGAACCCTCATTTAAAACACTCTTAATATGAATCTGTCCGCCAATCCCTTCAATACTTTTTTTAACAACATCCATCCCGACACCACGCCCGGATATATCCGTGACTTCTTCTGCTGTTGAAAAACCCGGAGCAAAAAGTAAGTGAAAAATTTCCTGTTCAGAAATGTTTTCCACAGACTCCTTAGTCAATATTCCATTTTCAATGGCTTTATTAAGAATGATTTCTTTGTTAATCCCTCCGCCATCGTCTTTAATTGTAATAAATAAAGAGGTCTCATTTTCTGAAATAGCAATAAGAACATTTCCAACTTCTTCCTTTCCCTTCTCAAGACGTTTTTCCGGAATTTCAATTCCATGGTCAGCCGCGTTACGGATCATATGAACAAAAGGGCCTTCCACACTTTCCAATAAACTTTTATCAATAAAAATTTTCTCTCCTTCTGTTTCAACTTTAATTTTTTTCTTTTTAGCAGTTGCCACATCGCGAATAATTCGAGGGGCCCTCTGCAAAAGGGTTTTAATAGGAACGCGCCGAACATCTAAAACACTACGTTGAAGCGCTGTTGACAAATCATTGAAAGTTTCGTTATTTTTTTTTAAGTCAGCGACGGATTTGATGGGACCAAAATCTTCTGCGAAACGCTTTTGAATATGATCATACATTTCCCCAACAACAACCAATTCTCCAACAAAATCTAAAAAACCATCAATACTGGACTCATAAACACGCATGGTTTTGTCTGATTTAGAATCTTTCTCTTCCTCCTTTTTCCCCTCAACCTTTTCCTTTTCTTTTTCTTCAACATGTGCTGTTTCTGCTTCTTCTATTGATTCCTCAACATCTTTTTTTTGCTTTTGTTCAGCAACAGGAGAAACAATCGTTAAATTCTTCACAATTTTTTTCCATATTTCTTCAAGACTCCTATCTTCTGTTAAAAATTTTGCTTTAAAAGCATCCACGTCTTTAAAAATATTTGTCCAAATCCCCTGGGGATCTTCTTGCTTGCCTGAGTCCACGTATTTGGTTATTTCCGCAACAGGCCCGTTATAAGCATTTTCACCATCAACTTCGCCCTGTTGATTACGAACATTTTCAAGCATATCTTTAAGAAAATCAATTCCCTGAATCAGAACATCCGATATGGCTTCATTAAATTTTACAGTTCCTTCTCTGATAAGATTCATCAAATTTTCCATGATATGCGCCATGGACTTAACCTTCATTAAATTAAAAAACGCGGAGTTCCCTTTAATTGTATGAACCGTACGAAATATTTTATCAATAGCATCTTTATCGTCCGGAGTAGACTCCAACGTAATAAACAAATTTGTAACATCACTGAGGAGTTCCTCAGATTCGTCAACAAACTCCACAACTAATTCCGGATCTACTCCATAATCAACTTCATCGGACATATATATTCCTTCCCTTTTATGCTATGAATTTGTCCAGGTTATTTCTGGACATATCCTATGCTTTTTCAGGCTTCATTTGAATCATTGCTTTCAATTTAACTTGCCACTTCTTCAATTGATTGACCGCGTTCTTAACAGCATCTTCCAATTCTGTCATATCTTCCAATGGTTTAAAGATGCATGTGTCAGCTCCATATCTCATGCATGTTAAAACATTTTGCATGGTTACATATCCGGTTATCATTATGCAATGCGTCATGGGATATTCCTGCTTAACCTTTTTAAGAAACTCTATGCCGCTCATTTTGGGCATATTAATATCAGAAATAAGCACCTCAAAACGTTTTTCATCCAAAAGCTCAAGCGCTTCTTGAGCGTCAGGCCTTTCCTCCACTTCATATCCTAAAAATCTAAAGTGCCGTTTAAGCATTTCTCTAATATTTTTCTCATCATCAACAATAAGAATTTTAGGTTTTGAATCAAAATCTTTTGAAGGTACACTCATAATTATCCCCTATATAAAGGTAACGAAATCTTAAATCGCAAACCACCTTCTTCACGATTTTCGGCTTCGAGTTTACCTCCATGTCCCTCGACCATAGATCGACATAAGGGCAATCCTAACCCTGTCCCTTTTCCTGCCGGTTTTGTCGTAAAAAATGGCTCCCAAATTTTGGCGAATTGTTCTTCCGAAAGCCCTAAGCCATTGTCTTCAACATAAATATTCACTTTATCATGATTTTTTTCTGTCGTTATTATCAAACGCGCATCTTGCCTGCCTTCCATTGCGTCATTCGCGTTAACAAATAAATTAATAAGTACTTGTTCAATTTGTTGCGCGTCCCCTTCAACAAAAACCTCTTCTTCTAAAAGATTTTTTTCTATAGTCACATTGTCTTTAAGCATTTTCTGACATAACATTAAGGCATTATCAATGCGTTCTATGACTACAAAAGGTTTTTTCTCTTGATTTTCTTTACGAGAAAAAGCTTTAAGACTATCAACTACTTTTCTAATTCTTGAAACCCCGTCTTTAATCCCCGCAATTATGCCTGACATCTCCTCCTGAATAAAACTTAGTCTATCCTTATTATCTTCATTTTTTTTTATAGCCTCTGGAATAATACCTTTAAGAACATCCCAAAATTTTTCCATAGTCTGAATATTGCCACTTATAAAAGTAGCCGGATTTTTTATTTCATGAGCCAGGCCAGCGGATAATGTTCCTAATGTTATAAGTCTGTCAGCATGCATTAATTGTTTTGCCCTTTCTTCAGCCAATTTTTCCATATCAAAAGCAAACTCTTCAATTTTTTTTCTGGCCCTGTAAAAACCAATATGCGTTTTAGCCCGTAAAGCTAACTCTTCCATTATGACCGGTTTAATAATATAATCCACAGCCCCAACTTTAAAAGCCTCCACCGTCCCTGAAATTTCCGACACACCTGTCAGAAAAATGACCGGAATATCCTTATATTGTTCAAAAGATTTCAATTTTTGACAAAGTTCAATGCCTGTCATCCCGGGCATATTGTAATCTAAAAGAAATAACTCCGGCTTCTCAATTTCAAGCATTTCCATAGCCTTATGTCCGTCTTGCACGCTTGAAATATCATAAGCGGACATAAGATCACTTTCTTTAATGATTGCAGGCAAAATCGCATCATCATCAACAACTAAAATTTTCGATTTAAAATCACTTGCGTCCAAATCAAAAGCCTTGTTCATTCCGCCTTTGGTTCTCCCAACTTGTCCTTAATTTTTTTAACCAATTTATCAGCGTTAATTGGTTTTAAAATATAATCATCGCACCCCTCATTAAAAGCTTCGATAAAAGGCTCTTTATGTGCTGTTACCATAATAACAGGAGTTCCCTCCCCTAAATCGATTCCGGATTTTTTTTCATTTTCTCTTAACAAATGTAAAAATTCCAGTCCACTAATTTCAGGCATGGCAATATCCAACAAAATCAAATCATATGGCTCTTTGTCACGCGCGTAATTAACGGCATCAATAGCTTCTTTTCCATTGGCCGCCACATCACATTTAGCCATATCTTTTAAAATTTCTAAAAGAAGCTGGCGATTTGTAAACACATCATCAACAATTAAAATTTTCCACATTTTTAATTCCTTTCAATTAAATCAATAAAATTTATTCAAAACATCCCTTGGTTTCCTTATAGGCCTCTGTTACTTGTACAAAAAGCTCTTTGCTCTTCCCAATATCAGTTTGACTTTTAGCCAATTCATCTATTTTTTCTAATGGAGCAAAAATTTTTTCAAGCCTTAAATTAGAGTAAACTCCTTTGAGGCGGTGTGCCAAAACTTTTATTGACTCGGAATTTTTATTCGCAATAGCTTTTTTTAAATCCTCAATATCCTGATCACTTTGCGTAAATGATAATCTGACAATCCTGGAGTAGGTTTCCGGAGGAATGTGTAATTCCTGAGAATTTTTTTGAATAATTTCATCTATGTCCATAAAACCTCACTTTTATAATAAATATTTGTCCTGTTTTTAAGTCTACTATTCTCCATTAGGCATCGAAAAAAACAAAATTGGTTTGGGTAATTGTTTAATGGAATTGCATATCATTAAAATTTATCAAAAATATCAATTTCTGCTTCTTTTTCTTTTCGAATTTTTTCTTTTTCTACAGACCTTCTGGTCCCAATCCATCCCAAAATAATAACCATCAATGGGATAATAACAAGAACAACAAAAACCCAAGTACGCGCCTTACGCGCCTTTGGGTCATAAAATATCGTCATGAAATTTCCTTAAACTGCTTCATTGCCTGATCTAATTTTTCTAAAGCGCCCATTTTTTCTTGGGAAGCCCCCTTTTCTTCAGGCTTCTCTTTTATAGGTCCCTTTTGAGATTCATTTTCCTGTACATTTTTTTCAGTAGTAGTAACAGCTTGATTAAGAACATCCACCGCGCTTATTTTGACTTCCATTTTTTCAGGAGAGCTGTCTTTATTGTGCTCGGATTTTGCAACGGCCTGGTTTAAAAGGTCTAACGGGTCTGGTTTTTTTTCCTCTACAACGGATTCTTTTGTGATTCCTTCCTCTGCTTTAACCGGGCCTGTCGCTGAGGAGTTGGCACTCCCCACTAATTGATTTAAAAGATCTGCCGCGTCGGGTTTCGCGACTTCTGTCTTCTCAGAAGAGCTGTCTTCATTGTGCTCGGACTTTGCAACGGCCTGGTTTAAAAGGTCTAATGGGTCTGGTTTTTTTTCCTCTACGACGGATTTTTTTGTAATTTCTCCCTCCGCTTTAACAGGAGCTGTCGCTGAAGAACCAGCATTACCTACCAATTGACTTAAAAGATCTGCCGCACAGGGTTTTGCAACTTTCGTTTTCTCAGAAAGACTTTTTTCATCCTGCTCAGACTTTGCAACGGCTTGATTTAAAAGGTCTAATGGATTAATCTTTTTTTCTTCTTGTTTTGCCGGTTCTGCGACCCCTTCCTTCTTTTCATGGAGTTTATAAAGAAAGACAACAGAAAATTTAATGTTTTCACAAATAAAATTATAATTAATTTTTGTTAACGTTTCTGATGTAGAAGAAATTTTTAATGCCTGTCCTGTAACCGTTGTTGGAATCCCTATTTCAAATGTATAATTTTTTTCCGCAATTTTCATTTTAATGCCGCCAATGACCATATTAACAACTTCTCCTACTCCATCACACACATCAGAGTCAACTTCTCCAAGCTCCATTCCTATCATCTTGGAAACAACCGCGCAGGCACTCTCATCAGAAAAACTCATCACTAAATTTCCTTCAATAGATCCTGTAAATCCAATTGAACTAACGACACCTCCACCATCCTGAAACTCTTCATCACTTGGCTCCGGTGAGAGTGAAAGTGTCGTCGTAAAAGCATCATTTATCGAATGTTCAAGAGCACTTTTAAGAATACTTTTTAATTCCATTACATTCCTTCCAACTGACTAAGGCGCGCTAATGCTTCTAACTTCACTTTTTCCTTTTCTACTTTTTTTTCTTCTTTACTTTTATGAATTTTATAAAGCAAAGAAGCCGAAAATGAAATCCCATCAAAATCATAATTTAAAGTAATCATATGTGTCCGTGAAAAGTCGGATAAAATAACCATCCGATTCCCCTTAATAGTTGTAGGAATACCTATTTCAAAACCATGCTCTTCCCCTGAAAGTTTCATTTTAACACCCCCCGCGATCATATTAATTTGTTCAGAAATCCCATCAATAATATCATCACTCATATTTTCCATGTCACTTTGGAGCATTTTTGAGACAATTACTTTCGCACTTGAATAGGACAGACAAATAGAAAAACTTCCATCAATGGTTCCTGTAAAACCAATCGAACAAATAATACACTCCTCCTCGGACATAACTGTTTTATCAGTCAACTGTGGTGTCAGTGAAATTGTAGCTGTAAAGGCGTCTTCGACAGACTCTTCAAGTTTCTTTTTTAAAAATTCTTGTAAATCCATTTCACCCCTTTGTTTTTACAAACTCTAACCCGCTGCGGCTAAAATTGGCTCAATAGTTTCTCTTAAAAGGTCTGGAGTAAAAGGCTTTGGAATATACCCTGCCAAATTCGGGTTAGCAGCCTTAGCCTCTGCCATTTTTTCTTCTGTTCCTTCCGTAGTAACCATCACCACAGGAATATTTGCCACAGCAGGAACCTTGGCCACTGCTGCAATGAATTCAAGGCCAGACATATTAGGCATGTTCCAATCACACAAAACAATGCCAACATCCTGAAAATTAGCCGCCAGTGTTTCAATGGCTAATGCCCCATCAGCCGCCTCTAAAAGTTCATTTTCAAAACCAGCTTTTTTAATAATTTGCATAATCATTTTTCTTTGAACTCCTGAATCATCAACAACCAGAATTTTCTTCATTTTTTCTCCTAATTTAATTAATAAAATTTATACATGTGGGACCGGGGCCATTGTTGTATCAACAACGACTACCTTTTTTTTCCAGATATGAAAATTTAATTCATATAATTTATATTCACTATACCGAAAATCAACACCTTCGGGAACATCATTTTTATATTTTAACGGGGCTGAAATAACGAGGTCAACATATCCAAATGAGCGCAACTCATTTTTAAATTGTCCCGCTATAACATTACAAAATTCTCCACAAATATCTAAAAGAGCTTCTTCATCATCTTCATCAAGGCCGGGCTGGCCCAAGGCTTTCATTAGTTTACCTATCGCGTCTTCCTGAATATACAAAACCATGACTCCACAAGAATCTTTTTCTTTAAATGTTTTGTTATTTACATAAAAATTAATAGTCGCGATATAACAAGACCCATTAAATTTTTCCGGGCCAAAAACACGCATACGGCTTCCATATTCAATAATCTCTTTCTCCAGAAACTCTGGCGGTTTGGAAAATGTCACATGACACATCTTTTCAAATGTATTTTGAACACACCCCATCAAAGTTGTCGCGATAACCTGAGGATCAAATTCTTTATCTTTTGTGCCCATAAAATCTTAATTAGTAGATGCTAAACGCATTAAAGCCCCTGGAATATCCTTTAATGCCAAAACCTTTTCAACACCACCCATTTCAGTTGCAACTTTGGGCATTCCATAAACAACACAGCTCTTTTCATCCTGTCCGATTGTCGGAGACCCTGCCTTCCTCATTTTTAATAGCCCTGCAGCCCCGTCCTTCCCCATTCCGGTCAGTATCACCCCAACAGCATTCATTCCAATATATTTCGCTACACTTTCAAATAAAACATCAACCGCAGGACGCTGATGAAAGACAAGAGGCCCGTCCTTAATTTGCACATAATAACGTGCTCCACTTCGACGAGTTATCATATGAAAATTGCCTGGAGCAAGCAATGCCAATCCCGGTCTTATAGTATCGTTATCTTCGGCCTCTTTTACCTCCATTGCGGAGGTGTTATTTAAGCTATTAGCGAAAGATTTTGTGAAATTAGCCGGCATATGTTGCGCGATAACAATACCTGGAAAATTGGGGGGTAGTAATGGTAGAATAGCACGAATAGCCTCTGTCCCCCCTGTTGACGCCCCAATAGCAACAACCTTATCCGTTGTTTTGATCATAGAAGCACTACTTACATAAGATTTCCTGACAACTGTTGGTTTTGATGAACGTGTTTGAATTTTCTCTTTTGCTGCTGCCGCCGCTGTAATACGATCAACTAACTGTGTAATCATCTCATTTAATTTATAAGAAAGATCTAATTCCGGCTTGTGAATAACATCAATGGCTCCTAACTCAAGAGCGCGTACAGCGGTGTCACAACCGGCAGGAGTAAGTGTACTCAAAATAATAACCGGCATGGGGTGGCTTTTCATTAATTTTTCTAAAAAAGTAATCCCATCCATTCGTGGCATCTCTACATCCAGAGTAATAACATCAGGTTTTTCCTTCACTATTTTATCTCGCGCTACATAAGGGTCCGGAGCTGTTCCAACCACTTCAATATCTGAATTCTTGCTAAGCTCTCGCGATAAAATATTGCGGACTATCGCTGAATCATCAACAATTAATAATCTGATTTTTTTCATTTTATTTTAACCTCTCCTGATAGATTATGCATAGAACCTGACTACATATTTATAAGTATAAAAACCTAAGCTATCTTTTGAAAAAGAGCCGGTCCTAAAACTTTCAAATGCTTTTTTGCGGGCCCGGTTAAATTTTCTGAGTGTCCAATGAAAAGATACCCTCCGACTTCTAAAAAATTAACCATCTTCTCAACTAACATTTCTTGCGTTGGACGATCAAAATAAATCATCACATTACGACAAAAAATAAAATCAAATTTGCCTTTAAAAGGAAACCGTTCTGTCATGAGATTAAAATAACGGAAATCAAGAAAATTTTTTACAGAAGAGCTGACCTTATAATGCTTTTCTTTACCACTTACGCTCACTTTAAAATATTTATCTAAAAGCATTTTTGAAATCCCTTCAACATGTTTTTTTTCATATATTCCTTCCTGAGCTTTACGTAAAACTTTTGTCGAAATATCAGTAGCCAACATTTTCAAATCCCAACTAATTAAAGATTTAATTCTTTCTAAAAGGCAAATCATGATGGTATAGGGTTCCTCACCCGTGGAAGCTGCCGCGCACCAGGCTCGCAAACGACGATTACCGGAAACCTTTTTTCGATGAAGAATATTTGGAATAGCTGTTTTTGATAAGAAATCAAAATGGTCTTTTTCCCTAAAAAAGAAGGTATAATTCGTTGAAATTGCATCAATCATATTAACCAATTCTTCTTTGTTCCCCTGCTCGACAACAAAATCATAATATTGTTTAAATGATCCCAGTCCTAATGTTCTAAGACGCTTTCCAAACCGGGTTTTAACTAACTCTTGCTTATTATTTCCAAGATCAATCCCGCTTTTTTTATAAATAAAATCAGCAAACAAACAATATTCTTTATTACTTAATTGAACATTTCGTACAGCATTCATAATGTTTAAAAACCTTTAAAATGACCCTGCTTAGGGATTGCACAGCAATAAAAAAATTTTTAGGAGACACATTTAAAGAATGCCTCCCATTGAACGATTTAAAGTCCTCTGATATTTATTTACAAACCCTCAATTCGAGTCCGCTTATATTCCGGTCTCCAATCCGATCTTCGAACCTTACGTGTTTTATAAACAATTACCTCCCCGGAATGGGTATTAAAAACAACTTTTCTTCCTAAAGTTCCCCCCACATCTTCAGAAACAATATTGATACGGCGTTTTTTCAAAATTTTACGAACACGCTTAATCACCTGTTCCGCCCGATGTTTTTCCTGCCCATAAAAATGTCCGCCACCTAATAATTGAGCTTCCAAATTATGTGGAATGGAGTTAAAAGTTTGCAAATTTTTAATAAGTGAATTGACGGCAATATCTGTATGATAATTTGTTGGGCGTTCTTTGAAACGGATTTTTGGAAAAACACAGTGCGCGATTCCCCCAATTTTTTGAAAACGATCCCTTAGGACTACTAAAACACCGTTTCCACAAACCGCGTAAATCCAGGAAGGATCTCGACTAAAAGCAAACTGCCCTGGCTGTATAAAACAATTATAATAATCTAAATTAGTATTAAATGCCTTATTATCCATTCAACCTGCTGTTGTTTTGGTCCTTCTGAAAACTCATCAGACACACTCTCTTTTAATTTGTACACCGTTCCAAACCGTACAAGTACACTATATCACCGGTCCTTTTATGTCAACGGTATAAGAGTTTTTTTAATACCAAATTCGTCAAACAGCCACCACAATCAGTTTTGCCTTTCTCGACGATTTAACGGGAATAGCAGAAGTAAAAACGGAACCATTATTTAATGGAATTGGTATAATTTCTTGGCTACAAACCCTCGCAGCACTCATTTCTTTCCAACATAATCGATTGAATAATCCCGTACGCCTCTACCCATGCCTGTTCGATTTCCGTTGTCCATGCCTCTCCAGAAAATTCCTCTAAAGTTTTAACAAGAGCTCTCCCCACTTTGGGGTAATCTTCCTCACTAACGCCATATCCCACATGTCTTTCACCTAACGCTCTTAAATATTTCCCAAGAGCCTCCTGGTTCCGAAGATGGTTTACAATAAAAACAAGCCCCTCAAGAAGTCGGTGGGAATTATCACTCTTAAATAAAGAACGAACTTCCGGAGATCCATCAAACAATATTTCATAAAACCGTTTTGTAATATCAGTGCTTTTTGGGGCGACCAGATCAAAACTCTTTTCCAACAACTCAACATTTAACCCCATCTAATCCTCCGTTTTAAAATATTAATAATACAAAAATAATTTAATAAATAATCTCATATAACTTTATCTATGTAAATAGTTCGAGGCCTACTCACCCTACCCATATACCTATAAATAATAAGAAAAACACCTACACACATCGCATAGGCAGGGCTTAATTCCCCGAGGCTTGCCTCGTTTGTAAACGCTTAGGAATCGTTCAAAAATAACCTCGACAATCATGAAATAGGTGTTGTCGGATTGAGGTGTATAGTTGTCGAGGTTATTTTTGAGCCGATCCTTAGGTCAATACCTTGTGGGCTTGCTCCGAGGTAGTTTATTGGAATTGGTATTAAATCAATTTTTTTTCCGAATCCTAAAAGGCATCTTTTTTTACTAATTCAACAATACCATTTACATCCAGAATTAAACCAACCCGTCCATCTCCTAAAATTGCGCCTCCACTAACACCTCTAAGCTTTTTTAAACTTTTACCCAGATTTTTAATAACAACTTGCTGCTGCCCTAAAAGTTTCTCAACCACTAAACATACCCGCCCATAATCCGATTCAACCAAACAAATCGTGGAATTTTCAAATGGGCGGTCACTTTTTAAAAAATGAAAATATTTATTTAAACGAATCAATGGATACATACGATTATGAACTTTGTACACTTCCTCTTTACCTGCCACATTCGTCAAATTCTTTTTTGAAGGCCGCACAAATTCAACAACAGAATTAATCGGTAAAATATAACGTTCCTCTCCAGACATTAAAATGATTCCTTCAATAATCGCTAATGTGATTGGCAATTGAATAGAAAACACAGAACCTTTATCTTTTTCAGTTGAAATATCAATTCTTCCCCGAAGTTGCTCAACATTCCTTTTAACCACATCCATTCCAACCCCGCGCCCGGAGATATCCGTAATCTCCTCAGCCGTAGAGAATCCCGGTTCAAAAATTAAATTACAAATTCTATTTTTAAGGAGTTCCTCTCCTTCTTTGACCATCCCCTTCTCGAGAGCCTTTTGAAAAACCTTTTCCGTGTCAATTCCCGCCCCATCATCATGAATCTCAACAACAACATTTCCCCCTTTATGAAAAGCACTTAACTTAATACACCCTGTTGAATCCTTTCCTTTAGACTGTCTTTCCTCAGCAGATTCAATGCCATGATCAACTGAATTACGAACCATGTGCACTAGAGGATCGCTTATCATCTCCACCATATTTTTATCAATTTCCGTATCTTCCCCTAATAAAGAGACATCAATACTTTTTTTTGACTTTCGTGACAAATCACGAATAATGCGTACCATTTTCTGAAAAGTCGGACGCACGGGAACTAAACGCATCCCCATTGAAATTTCCTGAAGACGACGCGTAATTCGATCCAATTCCGCCAAATCTTTCACAACACGCTGATTATCAATCCCCTTGATAAGCGGATTTTGAATAACCTGGGTTTCGCTAATCACCAATTCGCCGACCAGCTCAATTAAAGCATCGAGCTTATCTACTTTAATTTTTATAGATGCATCTGTTAAAGTTTTTTGAATTGTAATTGCCGCGTTCACATCTGTTTCTGTCACCTTTTGAGTTTCTTGAAGAATTTCTCCAATACGCTTATTGGGTTGAGATGTTTCCTGTATCTCAAGCGCGTTTTCTAAATCCTCTGAAACAATCGTTCCATTATCTATAAGAATTTCACCGATACGCTTTTTAGACTCATCACCATCGGATTGATCTCTATTTTTTTTTTCTTCTGCTAAACAAAGTAATGAATCCTTAATATTATAAAAATTTTCTGTTCCCTTCTCACAAGAATCGGATGAGAAGTTATTAAAATATTCTCTGATAATATCAACAACTTGCAAAAGGATAGTGATGATATCCCCATCTATTTTCAAAACATTTGATCGCAGTTGTTCCAACAAGTCCTCAGCTGCATGCGTTAAATCTGCAAGATTAATCAGGCCTAAAAGACCGGATTCCCCTTTCAATGTATGAAAATTACGAAATACTGTATTGATTTTTTCCGCGTCATGCCCTGCCTCCTCTAAAGCCAAAAGATCATTTTCAATATTTTCCAATAATGACACCGCGTCACTGATAAAATCCGGAAGCATTGCCTTTTGTGTTTCAGTAAGGCTTCGCTGAACTGCACTTGCACCGGCATTTGTTTCTTTTGAAATTAAATAATTCAATTCTTCTTCAAATATTTTTGCATAGGAGAAAATATCGCTTCCCCTATCGTTTTCACTAATCACATTTTGAAGAGAACTGATCAGGAAGGTAAAAATCTTATTGCCTGTTTTTTCATCACTTAAATCAATACTTTGAAGAAATTTTTGTGTTATATGAATGATTTCACTAACAACGCCAAAATCGGATTCTTGCGCGAATTTTTTTAACTCCTCTAAACTAACTAAAAATTCATTCTGCTCCTCTTCTGAAGAGAGATCAAGCAAAACCAAATCTGAAGCAAGTTGATCTATTTTTTCATTAATATGATTCATCTAATCATATCTTAAGGAAGACATTTTATTTTTTGCTTCCAGAATTAATAAAACGATATCCCGACGGCTAACAACTCCAACCAATTTTTCTCCACTTACAATCGGCACCCTGCGAATATGGCTGCGGATAAAAAATTTACAAATATCAATAGCATTATCATCCTCAGAAAAAGAGATAACCTCCCGTGTCATATAATTTTCAACTGTATCCTTAACCGCCACACTTTGATTCAACAAAAGTTCAAGAACATCTTTCTCTGATAAAATCCCCACAATATGATCTTGAGTATCAACAACAGGAAGCCCACTGACCGCATGCTTTTTTAAAAGATCTAAAGCTTCATAAATCAACATTTGCGGATTGACTGTTATAACATCTTTTGTCATTATCGTTTTAATTGAAATCATTTGCCCTCCTTGCGGTATTATTTTAGAAAATGTCTGCCCGCTTTTTAATTTAATTACAATTCGGGCGGACGCAAGCCCCCCTACAATAAAAAGCTATTCTTACCCTAACGAACAGTTATTATTTTAGTATAAATATTTTTTCTATCTTTAAAAGAAAATTCTTAACAATAAATACATCTCATTTTCATATATACCCAAGAGTAATCTGTTTGCGAAATTTAGACACCTTTTTCACTTTAGAAAAATGACTTAGGATCGGCTCAAAAATAACCTCGACAACTATAGATATCAACCCGACAACACCTATTTCATAATTGTCGAGGTTATTTTTGAACGATTCCTTAAACTCGCAAACCTATCTTATAGCGCAGAGCAGAAGTTCTGCAATCCCGAACATGGTGTGGGCTTGTCGAGAAAAAGAACCTACATGTCGCAAAACTTTTGCACTGCGCTATACTTTAGACACTTACAGTCAGACGATGTGCTCCTCAATTTCCAGATGAATCCTCAAAACATCCAGAACAAACTGTTCCACAATTTGAACATTGATTCTGATTTTTTAAAGTATATGCACCCAGAGTATACCAGTTGCGTTCAATTAAAATTTGTCCACATTGGTAACAATATGTACTTGACCCTTTAGAGTCATGAATATTCCCTGTGTAAACATACCGCAGTCCATTATCCATAGCTATTTGACGTGCTCGCGTTAATGTGTCTCTTGGTGTTGAAGGATAATTACGCATACGAAAATCAGGATGAAAAGCCGTAAAATGAAGAGGGATGCTGTCCCCCAGTTCTTGATGAATCCATTCTGTCATAGACTGCAATTCTGAATCGGAATCATTAAGCCCGGGAATAAGAAGCGTTGTAATCTCAAACCATATTTGTGTTTTATAGCGCAAATAAAACAGCGTATCTAAAACAGGTTGCAAAGATCCTAAGGATATTTTTCTATAAAAATCTTCTGTAAAAGCCTTTAAATCAACATTAACCGCGTCCATACATCCAAAAAAATCCGAACGGGAATTCGCATTAATATATCCGGCTGTTACCGCGATTGTTTTTATCCCTAACTTATGACAAGCATCTGCTGTATCCATCGCATATTCAACAAAAATAATCGGATCATTATATGTAAAAGCTACACTCTTACAGCCTCTTTGTTGGGCTGTTTGCGCAATTTGACGTGGAGAAGCCTTTGCAGTTAAACTATCAAATTGTTTTGATTTACTCATTCGCCAATTTTGACAAAATTTACACCCTAAATTGCATCCAGCCGTTCCAAAAGAAAAAACACCTGTTCCCGGATAAAAATGATTTAAAGGCTTTTTTTCAACAGGATCAATACAAAATCCACTGCTTTTCCCATATGTTGTCAAAACCATTTCCCCATCAATATTTTGACGTACAAAACAAAATCCCCGCTGCCCTTCTGATAAAGAACAATAACGGGGACATAAAGAACACTGGATACGATTATTATTTAACTCTTTCCAAAATAAAGTTTTGTGGGGCGCTTCTTTCATCACCTCGTATTTTATACCAATTCCATTAAATAATTTCTCTATTTTTTGGTATTGCTTAAATTTCCTATGCGGTCAATGAAAGACACTCCTCAATAACCCCCTGCAAAATGCTTAAATTTTTTTCTTTTTTTGGTAAAACATTATCAACACATAACTTGTAAAATTCTTTAGACCTGCTCTCATTTTCAAATAAGCCTGTTAACACAATAATATGACTTTTGGGTTGATTTTCTCTAACTTGCTGACAAAATTCAAGCCCATCCATGTCCGGTAAAATAGAACTTACAATAATTAATTCTGGATTTTCCGCTTGAGCCACAAGAACACCCTTTTTTCCGGATGGAGCTAATAAAATATTTTCAAAAGTTAAACTTTTTAAAAAACCTTCCAACTTTTCAATAAATACCGGATGTCCTTCTACCACTAAGATTTTTTTATCCATATACCCCCCCCACAACACCATGTATTAACCCTTTTTTCTATCCACGACTTCTCTGAAAGTGTTATAATCATTCCTCTTCCATTTATTTTT
>CAZIRV010000041.1:0-17791 GCA_964541845.1 uncultured Planctomycetales bacterium | reverse complement strand
GCAACCTTAAAATAGAGCAATTATTTAATGGATTTGGTATTATTTTGCCTCTACGTCAGTATTTACTTCTGAGATTTTTTCTGTTATAAAATATATCTTGTTTAGAAAAAATTTTTGCGCCCGTAGCTCAGCTGGATAGAGCAACGCCCTTCTAAGGCGTGGGTCGCACGTTCGAATCGTGCCGGGCGCGTTTATTTTCATCACACCAGGAAATAGATATGATTAAGCGATCGAAAAATAATATTATTCCCAAACAAAAGCAGGTTGTAAGCTATTTAAGAAAACAAGGCATTGTTAAGGCAGGGGTGTTTGGTTCGTTTGCACGGGGGGAAAGTAAGAAGAGAAGTGATGTTGATATTTTGGTGAAGGTTAAGAGTGGAACAAGTTTATTTGATTTGATTGGATATGAACGGGATTTAGAAAGTATTATTCAAAGAAAAGTTGATTTGTTGACGTATGATTCAATTCATTATTTGGTAAAAGAGTATATTTTAAAAGATGAGGTTGCTTTAATATGAACAAGGATGATTTAGTTTTTGTTACGCATATTTTGGAGTCTATTGAGCATATTGAAGAGTTTACAAAAGGTATGACTAAAAGCGATTTTTTACGTTCTGAAATGGTACAGGCTGCGGTTATTAGAAAGTTGGAAATTGTTGGAGAAGCGACAAAAAATATTAAGAGAACTTTTCGCAAGAAATATTTAGAGATTCCTTGGGAAAATATGGCTGGAATGCGGGATAAGTTGATTCATGACTATATGGGAGTTGATTTAAAGATTGTTTGGGTTGTTGTTAAAAAAGAACTACCTTCGTTAAAGAAACAAGTTCAGCATATTCTCGAAGAAGGCTTAAAATAAAATTAATGGAGCATGGTCATTATTTGGTCACTCGGTACTTTTAGTAGAGGCAGTATAGAAATAGGGTCAATCTTAAGTATACAAGTGCCAATATATTGTAATAAATTTTAAAAGCGATCTGGACGCTGGGGCATCAGTCTTCTAAGGCGTGGGTCGCACGTTCGAATCGTGCCGGGCGCGTTTATTTTATAGTCATTGTTATGTTTACAGATATAATATGAATAGATATAATTGGTGTGGGAGATTGATATGATTAAAGCAGTCTTAGATTCAAAATTAAATAAAATTGTCGATATCAGTAAAGATTTTGGGGTTAAAAAAATTTTACTTTTTGGGTCATATCTTGAAAATGTCGACAGAGCCCGAGACATTGATATTGCCGTGAGTGGTATCCCTCCGAGAAAATTCTTTGAGTATTACGCTGAAGTTACCATAGCCGTCAAAGAAAATGTAGACATTGTTGATTTAGATGATATGAAACCCTACTTCCGTGACTGCATCAGTCGTGAAGGAAAGATTTTATATGAAGGATAGAATCGAAAAACTCAAAGCAGATGTTCTGTTTGAAATAACCCTTATTGAAGAGGCTGTTAATCGGTTAAATGAGATTAAGGCAAAGTTTCCGATTGCTGAAGGTGATCATATCAGCGAGCCTGCGATGGGAACATATTTAATGAATTTTTATAATGGGGTTGAGAATATTATCAAAAGAGTTTGTAAGCTTTATTATGGTTGTTTTCCGACAGGCGATACTTGGCATAAAGAATTGCTGCAGTTGTCTTGTAACCCTCCCGAAGGTAAAGAGGTTGTTTTCTCAGAAGATACTGTTAAGAGTCTGAATAAATATTTAAATTTTCGTCATAGATTTATAAGTGGGTATGGATTCCAGTTAAAGGCAGAGAAGATGTTTGAACTGGTTGATGGTGTGGATTCCTTGCTGGAGGAAATTCAAAAAGAGTTGAATTCATTTTTTGATAAATTATCTTAATGGTCATTATTTGGTCACTCGGTACTTTTAGTAAAAATTTAGCAGAGTTACAATTATTCTTAAATATATAAGTGCCAACACGTTGTAATTAATTTTTAAAGCGGCCTGGACGGCGGGGCATCAGTCTTTTAAGGCGTGGGTCGCACGTTCGAATCGTGCCGGGCGAGGTTTACTTTCATATGAAAATAATACGAAGAATTTTTATTTGGGTTGTTGTTTTGATCTCCATTATTTTCCTTGGTTTGGAAGTTTTTATTGCAACAAAGGGGAAGCAAATGGTGGCACAGAGGTTGTCTGAAGAATTTCATTGTCCTGTGAGGCTTAGCGAAGCGCATTGGATATTTCCATTAGGGGTTGTTTTTAAAGGGATCGATATTGAAGGACTTTTACGTGCTAAGCAGGCAAAGGTCTTTTTTAATGTTTCAAATTTTCAGAAAAATCAAATAAAGATTAGCCGCTTGATTGTTAATGAAGGAGAGGCAGAGATTAATTATAATGGCGTAAAAATTTTTTTAAAGAAAATACAGGGGGATGTAAAAAATTTTGTGTATCCAATCGAGACGCAAAGCCCCCGGGCCTTTGAGTCAGTAAAGACTGGTATTGACCTTAAAGCTCAAGTGGAAGGAAAAAAATTTCCTTTTTCAGGAAGCGTGGCCTCAGCACAAGGGTGGGTGGACGTAAAGAGCCTGAGTATGGATGAGCATGTGGTTTTGAGAAATTTTTCAGGAAAAGAGATGTTAATAGTGGATTTGAAGGCAAGAAATAATGATATGCTTGTTTCAGGAAATGTTGATATGATAGGGATGATGACACAAGGAGTAGCTTCGCGGAAAAAAGAGGATTCTGTTCAGAATATGATTTTAGGAACTTTGAATTCAGAAGGAATAAATATGATGACCAAGTTTTCTTTTCAAACAAAGATGAATGATTTTCGTATAGGAAAAATTTCTTTTTCGGGCAATATCAATTATGTTAAATAATACCAATTTCACTAATTAATTCCTGATATTAGTTTTACTTGTCTCGACGTTTTTGCGAAAATTATAAGTAAGCTTTTTAAATGAGTACTTATTTAATGGAATTGGTATTAATCAGCCTTTCCTTCAAGAATTTTGTATTTTCCTTGCAAAATAAATTAAAATCTTTTAGACTTAATCGTTTAAAAAAGATGGTTTTCTAAGGAGTCTATGGTTAAGAATATTGAAAGTAGCATAAGAAATGATATCAGTCTTTTAACAGATCAGGATAGTCATCTTTTTAAAGAAGGAAATCATTTCCGTCTTTACGAAAAATTAGGATCCCACATCATTTCTAAAGATGGTATTCAGGGAACATATTTTGCCGTCTGGGCCCCCAATGCTCAGGCGGTTTCTGTTATTGGGGACTTTAATAATTGGCATTGGCAATCTCATCACTTATCCTGCCGTTGGGATAGCTCTGGAATTTGGGAAGGATTTATTCCCCATATTGGCAAGGGAATGCAATATAAATACGCGATTCACTCCCAGGTTAATGATTATAAAGTAGAAAAAAAAGATCCATTTGCTTTTTATTGTGAACAGCCCCCCCGAACCGCTTCAATTATTTGGGATTTAGAATATGGATGGGAGGATAAGGGCTGGATGAAGGATCGAGGAAAGCATAATGCGCTCAATTCTCCTTATTCGGTGTATGAGGTTCATCTGGGCTCCTGGCGACGTATTTTAGAAGACGGTAACCGAAGTTTAAGCTATGAAGAAATTACCGAGCCGTTGATTGATTATGTTCAGGATATGGGCTTTACGCATGTCGAGTTCATGCCGCTGTTAGCCTATCCTTTTACAGGTTCTTGGGGATATCAGGTCGACGGTTATTTTGCGTCGGCCAGTATGTACGGTGATCCACAAGGATTAATGCATCTTATTGATCGTTTCCATCAAAAAAATATTGGCGTAATTATGGATTGGGTTCCTTCACATTTTCCAACAGATGAGCATAGCTTAGGCTATTTTGACGGGACAAATCTCTATGAGCATGCGGATCCGAAAAAAGGATTTCACCCGGATTGGAAGAGCAATATTTTTAATTACGGACGTGCAGAGGTAAAGAGTTTTTTAATTAGTAGTGCATTATTTTGGATGGAAAAATATCATTTAGACGGGATTCGCGTTGACGGGGTGGCTTCCATGCTGTATTTGGATTATTCGCGGGATGACGGCGAATGGATTCCTAATGAGTTTGGAGGGCGGGAAAATATTGAGGCGATTAGTTTTCTTAAGCAGCTTAATGAAGTGATTTATGAAGACCATCCGGACACTCAGGTGATTGCTGAAGAGTCAACCTCTTGGGCAATGGTTTCCCGTCCCACTTCTGTGGGGGGGCTTGGTTTTGGAATGAAATGGAACATGGGTTGGATGCACGATACTCTCGAATATTTTAAAAAAGACCCTATTCATCGTAAATATCATCATAACGAATTAACATTTAGTTTGTATTATGCTTTTACAGAAAATTTTATGCTTTCTTTGTCGCATGATGAGGTTGTTCATGGCAAAGGTTCTCTTTTACGAAAAATGCCGGGAGATGATTGGCAAAAATTCGCGAATTTAAGATTATTGCTCGGTTTTATGTATGCCCACCCTGGAAAGAAGCTGCTTTTTATGGGAGGGGAAATCGCGCAATGGGATGAATGGAGTCATGAGCGAAGTCTGGATTGGCATTTGTTGGACTTTTCAATTCATCAGGGAGTTCAGAAGTGGGTACGGGATTTAAATACTTTTTATAGAAATGAACTCGCATTGTACGAAGATGATTTTACCGTTGAGGGTTTTGAGTGGATTGATTGTTCTGATAATGAAAACAGTGTTCTTAGTTTTTTACGCAAAGGCCATAATCATCAGGATGATATTTTAGTGGTTTGTAATTTAACACCGATTCACCGGAAGAATTTTCGTGTGGGGGTTCCTCAAGGTGGTGTCTGGTGCGAAGTTTTAAGTAGTGATGATCAAAAATATGGAGGAAGCCATCAAAGAAATGGAAATAACATTCAGGCATCCCCGCTAGCATGGCAAGGTCAGGAATATTCTGTTTCGCTTATTCTCCCAACCCTTTCCGTTTTATTTTTTAAACATAAAACCGCTTGATAGAGCCCCTTCCACTAGATATAATGCCTCCCATGAACCGTTATATTTGTATTCATAGTCATTTTTATCAGCCTCCCCGGGAAAATCCCTGGCTTGAAGAGGTGGAATTTCAGGATTCCGCCTATCCTTACCATGATTGGAATGAACGGATTACTGCGGAGTGTTATGCTCCCAATACGGCCAGTCGGATTTTAGGTGAAGATAAGCGGATTGTTGATATTATTAATAATTATGCGAAGATGAGCTTTAATTTTGGCCCGACCTTACTGTCTTGGATTGAAAGGCATAAGCCGAACGTATATCAGGCAATTTTAGAGGCTGATAGAGAAAGTCTGCAGCGGTTTTCAGGGCATGGGTCTGCTATCGCGCAGGCCTACAATCATATGATTATGCCTTTAGCTAATGAGCGTGATGTGCGAACGCAAGTGATTTGGGGAATTCAGGATTTTGAATATCGTTTTAAGCGCAAAGCAGAAGGAATGTGGTTGCCTGAAACAGCGGTAGACATGAAAACTTTAGAGGCTTTAGCGGAACATGGAATCAAATTTACTATTTTAGCGCCTCATCAAGCCAAATGTGTACGAAAAATAGGAAGCAAAAATTGGAATGATGTCGAAGGTGCTGAAGTAGACCCGCAGCAACCCTATCTGTGTAATCTTTCATCAGGACGAAAAATTTATCTATTTTTTTACGATGGGCCTATTTCTCAGGAAATAGCTTTTAGTGAACTTTTGAAAAATGGACAGGGGTTTGCGGAAAGGCTATTGGACGTTTTTCCTGAAAAACATGAGAATAACCGTATGGTGCACATTGCTACGGATGGTGAGACTTACGGGCATCATCATCGTTACGGGGAGATGGCGCTTTCCTATTGTCTTCATCATATTGAGTCAAATAATTTAGCCAAATTGACGGTGTACGGAGAGTATTTAGAAAAATATCCCGTGGAGTATGAGGTGAAAATTCAGGAAAATACGGCATGGAGCTGTATTCATGGGGTAGAGCGGTGGAAGGCAAATTGTGGATGTTGTAGCGGAGGAAATCCCGGGTGGAATCAGGAATGGCGAACTCCTTTGCGGGAGGCTTTGGATTGGTTGCGAGATAGATTGCTTTTGATTTTTGAAAAGGAAATGAGTGATTTTGTCCAAAATCCATGGGAGGTGCGCGACCAATATATTCAAGTTGTTTTGGATAGGTCGGAAGCTAACATAGAGAAATTTTTCCGTACGTATTTAAAAAATGATTTCGTTCGCAGTAATCCTGAAGAGGGTTTTCCCTCCGGAATGAACCCTCTCCTGAAAGGAGGCGGAGCGGCTCATTTATTAGCAGAAGATAGGGTTAGGGTTCTTAAATTATTGGAAATGCAACGACACGCAATGTTGATGTATACAAGCTGTGGTTGGTTTTTTGATGAGGTTTCCGGAATTGAAGCAACGCAAATTATTCAATATGCCTCCAGAGCGATTCAGTTAGCGAATGAAATTGTAAATATCGACTTGGAAGAAGACTTTAGGCGGTATCTGGAAAGGGCCCCAAGTAATATTGTTGATATTAAAAACGCGGCTGTTGTGTATGACCGTTATGTCAAGACCACGAAAGTAGACCTTTTACGTGTCGGTGCGCATTACGCGATTTCTTCTCTTTTTGAAAATTATCCTCAAGAAACAGATGTTTATTGTTATAGAGTTAAAAATAAATTTTATGAAGATCAAGAAATTGGGAAGCAAAAAATAGGATTCGGGAAGGCCCATGTATGTTCCAGGATTACAGGAGAGGAAAATATTATTAGTTTTTGTGTTCTTCATTTAGGGGATCACAATCTCAATGGCGGCGTACGGATGCACACTGGAGAAAAGTCTTTTGAGGTCATGTGTGGGGAGATCAAGGAGGCTTTTTTAAGGGGAGACATCCCAGAGGTTATCCACTTAACGCGAAAGCATTTTGGAGCGAATAATTATTCCTTGTGGCATTTGTTTAAATACGAGCAAAAAAAATTTTTTGATATTATTTTTTATTCAGGGCTTCAGGAAATAGAAATGTACCATCGGAATATTTACAAAGAATTTTATCCTTCCATGCGTGCCAGGCAAGATTTGAAAATATCTCTGCCCAAAGTTTTAGAAAACACTCTGGAGTTTGTATTAAATCGGGATTTATTGGAGTTGTTGGAAGAAGAAAAGGTTGATGTCAAAAGGTTGAAAGAAACCGTTGAAGAATTTCTTCGTTGGGGATTTAAGCGAGACGTTAAAACGTTAAATTTTGTAGTGTCACGGAGGATACATGTTTTTATGAAAGCATTTTTACTTCAACCGGAAGATTTGGAGTTATTAAAATTGATTGATGACTTTTTAAAGGTACTAAGGTGCCTGGCATTAGATTTAGATGTAGGAAAGGCACAAAATATTTATTTTATGATGGGAAAAAGGCTTTACAAGGAAAAGCAGAGAAAGTCAGAGCGAGGAAATATTGAGGCAAAGCAGTGGATAGATCATTTTGATCATTTGGGAGATTTTCTGCAGGTAAAGAGTGCTTAGAGAACAGTAAATTTATCTTGATTGTTTTTTAAGAAAGTGCTAGCATTTTTACATTATTTGGGATTTTCCATAAAAAATGGAGGGTATATAAAATGAATAGAACCGTGAAACCAAGATCAGCAGCAAGAAAATCGGTAGTGGCTAAAGGGAAAACATCATTAAAAAAGTCGGCTAAGACAACAGCGACGAAGAAAATTAGAAGAGAATCTCCTGTTAAAAAATTAAGTGTGAAAGAAATTCAAGCCAGAACAGCACAAAGGGCTTATGAAATTTTTGAACAACGGGGGCATTCTCATGGGAACGATTTTAACGATTGGGTTGAAGCAGAAAAAATGGTTCTGGCTGAAGTTTAATAACCTCATTGTATCTGAAGGCATTGCGGTTTCGGCAACCTGTGCGGTTGCCGCCAATCGTTTTTTAAAAGAAGCGGTAGAAATTTTTTATTGTAAAGAACTCGACTTCCTTCCCGCTCTTGAAGATGAGAAAGCACAAAAATTTGTCGGTCTTGTCTACTACCGCGAAGTCATAACCAAAATCCAAAAAGAATTCCTCAGACGTTGCGGAGATTGACTCGCCATCAAATGAAATTCTTCACATTTATAGAATTCCGGGAACACGTGTCCCCGGAATTTAAAGCAAGAAGCGGAGTTTTCATAGAGGCAGAGCCCCTTTGGACAAGGCCCGACCAGAGCGAGGATTAATTTGTGATTAAAAAGGAAATTTATGCTTTTGTTTGATGCAGTTATTTTTGATTTAGACGGGGTGATAACTAAAACAGCACTCGTGCATGCCTCTGCCTGGAAGGTGATGTTTGATGAATATCTTCATTTACGGGAGAAAAGAGATGGCGAGCCTTTTAAAGCGTTTACGCATGAGGAAGATTATCTTTCTTATGTCGACGGTAAACCCCGGTATAAAGGGGTGCAAAGTTTTTTAGAGTCTCGGGGTATTCATATTCCCCTTGGGGAGGCGGAAGATGCCCCGGAGGCTGAAACGGTTTGCGGTTTAGGCAATCAGAAAAATAGGGCTTTTCGAAAGGTTCTAGAGCAAGATGGCGTTGAGGAGTATGCCTCGACCGTGACGTTGATTAAGGATTTAAAGGCAAAGGGTGTGCGTATGGGGGTGGCCTCTTCCAGTAAAAATTGTCAGTATGTGCTTCAGTCGGCAGGTATTGAAGATTTATTTGAAACACGGGTGGATGGGGTTGTTTCAGTTGAGTTAGGTTTAAAAGGTAAGCCGGAAGGTGATATTTTTGTCAAGGCTGCAGAGAATGTAGGTTCTTCTCCGGAGCGTTCCGTTGTTGTCGAAGATGCAGTTTCAGGGGTTCAGGCCGGGGTTAGTGGAGGTTTTGGGTTGGTGATTGGGGTGGCCCGGGAGAATAATGAAGAAGAGTTGAAAAAAAATGGAGCAGATGTGGTGATTACAGACTTTGAGGGGATTTTAACAGAAGATATTAATGCATGGTTTCAGAAAAAGAACAGCTAAAAAATTTTTTTGAACATCTGGATGAGATTAGGGAAGAACTATCTCAGAAGGATGTTTTTTTGTTTTTAGATTATGACGGCACCTTGACGCCAATTGTGGACACGCCGGACCTGGCTGTTTTTTCTCCGGAGACGCGCGCGCTTGTTCAACAATTATGTTTTAAATATAAAGTTTCCATTGTGAGCGGCCGGGCAACAGAGGATGTGCGTGCTAAAGTACGGATTGATAACATTTTTTATGCCGGGAGCCATGGTTTTGAAATTGTTGAGCCTGACGGTAAGGTAGAAATTAATGCAGAGGTACAAAAAATTTGTCCGGTTATTGATGAGGTTTATGTGAAGCTTACGGAGCGATTAAAAAATGTGCAAGGCGTTTTGGTTGAGCACGTGAAATATATAGTTTCAACGCATTACCGTTTAGTGAGTGATGAAGATTTTCCTCAAGTGGAACAGGCGGTTGAAGATATTTTAAAGGATTATTCAAGCCTACGAAAGACGAATGGTAAAAAAGTTTTTGAAATTCGTCCGCAAATTGATTGGGATAAAGGAAAAGCGGTGGAGTGGATTCTTGATGTTTTGCAATTTGATTTTCAAAAAAATTTGGCAATTTATATTGGAGATGACAGGACTGATGAAGATGCCTTTGCTGTATTGGAAGGCAAAGGTTTTGGGGTGTTGGTTGCTCAAGAAGCCCGGGATTCAAAGGCGTCTTATCGTATTAAAAATACAGATGAAACAAAAAAAGTATTGGAATTTTTTCTAAAATGATTCCATGGAAATTAACCTATAATAAGTTTAATTCTGAGGAAGAAAGTCTTCGTGAGGCATTGTGTACATTGGGCAATGGCTATTTTGGAACACGCGGCGCGGTTTCAGAGACTATGGCAACAAAAGTGCATTATCCCGGCACCTATATTGCCGGAGTTTATAATACCCTTCCGACGGATGTGGCCAGTCGAACAATTTATAATGAAGATTTTGTAAACTGTCCGAATTGGTTAATGCTTAATTATCGTATTAATGATGGACCTTGGTTTAACCGGATGAAGGTTAAGATTTTAACGTGGAAAAAAGAATTGAATATGCGTAAAGGTGTTTTGACGCGTCGATTGCGCTGGCAAGATGAGCAGGGGCGAATCACTTTAGTGGAAAATCAGCGGATTGTGAGCATGGCGCACCCGCATTGCGCGGCCTTACGCTGTTCAATTACCCCTGAAAACTATGAGGGGCGGATTACTGTGCGTAGCGGCATTGACGGGTTAATCATCAACGCCGGCGTGGATCGTTATAAACAGCTTAATTCAAAACATTTAGAACCTTATGCCCAGGGAAACTTTGGGGATAATGGTATTTTTTTACAGATGCAGACGACTCAATCCGGGATCCAAATTACAGAGGCGATGCGAACGCTCATTTATCAGGGGAAAGAGAGAATAAGGCCTGTGATGCATATTATCGCGCATGGGCGTCAGCGTATGATCCATGAGTTTACGCTTGATGTCAAAAAAGGGCAGCGTCATACTGTGGAAAAACTTGTTAGTATTTACACGTCGCGGGATCATGGGGTAACCAACGATTGCGCGATAGCTCAGGAAGCGGTTAGTCAAATTGAAAATTTTGATACACTTTATAAAGCGCATAAAGCAAAGTGGAAGGCTTTATGGAAGAGATTTGATGTTGAAATTAAGGGTGATAATTTTGTCCAACAGGTCTTACGATTACATACTTTTCATCTTTTGCAAAGTGCCTCGACTTATAATGAGGATATTGACGCGGGTCTGCCGGCACGAGGGCTTCACGGAGAGGCCTATCGAGGGCATGTTTTTTGGGATGAGATGTACATTTTTCCTTTTTATAATTTACATGCGCCGGAGATTACACGCGCGTTATTAATGTATCGTTATCGTCGTCTGCAGGCAGCCAAAGAATATGCCAATCAGAATGGTTATAAGGGCGCGATGTATCCCTGGCAGAGCGCGTCAACAGGAGAAGAAACGACCCAAATTATCCATCTCAACCCTCTCTCCGGAACGTGGGGTCCGGATTACAGCTGTCTTCAGCGACATGTTTCTATATCTGTTGCTTATAATACATGGACTTACTATTATTCTTCAGGGGATCGGGATTTTTTAGAACGTTACGGAGCTGAAATGATTATTGAAATTGTGCATTTTTGGGTGAGTATTGCGCGGTTTAATAAAAAAACGCAGCGTTATGAAATCGAGGGAGTTATGGGGCCGGATGAATTTCATGAAAAATATCCAGGGGCGGATCATGGGGGTTTAAACAATAACGCGTATACCAATATTATGGTGGTATGGGTGATAGAAAAGGCTTTATATATTTTGGACACAATGCTTATTGAAGAGGATCGTACCGCCCTTTTGTTTAAGGCGGGAATTACCGAAGAAGATGTTGTCTTGTGGCGCGCAATGATTTGTAAGATGACTATTCCAATGGATAAGGACGGACTGATTCACCAGTTTGAAGGGTATATGGATTTGGAGGAGTTAGATTTGGAGGAATATCGCCGGAAATATGATAATATTCATCGTGTTGATCGGATTCTTAAAGCGGAGGGTTTGTCCCCGGATAGTTATAAAGTGTCCAAGCAGGCCGATGTTTTAATGTTGTTTTATGTTTTAAGTGAAAAAGAACTTAAAGCAATTTTTGAACGACTCGGATATCCCTTTAGTAAGGAGACGTTGCGTAAAAATTTTGAATATTATTTTCTACGCACATCGCATGGGTCAACGTTGAGCCTGGTGGTTCATGCTTATGTGGCCGATTTGGTTGGTCATAAGGAAAAAGCCTCGGAGTATTTATTAGAGTCGTTAAAGAGTGATATTTATGATACGCAAGGAGGAACCACACAGGAGGGGATTCACGCAGGAGTCATGGGAGGAACCCTGGATTTATTTTTACGCAGTTTTGGAGGGCTCACTATTTCCGAAGACCGTATTTGCTTGAACCCCAAACTTCCGGAAGCGTGGCAAAGTATTAAATTTAATGTTCGTTATAAGAATATTTGGTTTAATGTCATTATTGAAAAAAAGAAAATTACAGTTGTTGCCGAACCCGTTCATAAAAATGCCCTTCAGTCTTCCACCGAAATCCCTATTGAAATAAACAATCAAACGCATCACCTTCGTTCCGGAAAGGCGTGTGTAGTTGAATTATAATCAAATATTCTTGCTTTTTGTTTAGACCTGTGATAGATTTCTTTTTATGAAAATTCATGAATATCAAGCCATGGAAATTTTTAAAGAAGCAGGGCTTCCTGTTGCCGGAGGACGTGTAGCCTCTGGGGTTGCTGAAGCGGTGCAGATTTCTGAGGAAACAGGATATCCTGTAGTGTTGAAGTCTCAGGTTTTAGTTGGGGGGCGAGGCAAGGCAGGTGGAATTAAGGTGGTTAAGACGAAGGAAGAGTTGGAGGAAAAGTTCGCGGAATTGCGAAAACTTGAAATCAAAGGCTATCCGGTTGAAAAAATTTTGGTGGTTAAGGCTCTTGATATTAAAAAAGAATTTTATGTCGGAATTACAATTGATAACGTCAAAGATGATGTGGTCTTGATTGCCAGTGCCGAAGGAGGCGTTGAGATTGAAGAGGTTGCTAAAATTAATCCTGACGCGATTAAGAAATTTTATCTGGAAGGGCAAAAAGAGGTTGACGCGGACAAATTAGCAGATTTTGTGGCCACGGTATTTGATGACCCTGAGCACCAAAAAGCAGGGGCGGATGCCTTCCAAAAATTAATTCAAGTATTTTTTGGAAAGGATTGTTCTATTGCAGAGATCAATCCTTTTGTTATTGATGGCGATGGAAAGATTTGGGCGGCCGATGCCAAGATTAATTTTGACGATAATGCCATGATGCGACACGCGGAACTGGAAGAGTTAAGAGATATGCGTTATGAAGACCCTGATGAATTGGAGGCCAAGGCGGCGGGTTTAAGTTTTGTAAAATTGGAAGGAAATGTCGGGTGTATTGTGAATGGCGCGGGGCTTGCAATGGGCACGATGGACGCGATCAAACTTTCCGGCGGGCAGCCTGCGAATTTCCTGGATGTCGGCGGAAGCTCTAACCCTCAAAAGGTATTAATCGCATTAAAAATTATTTTGCGGAATAATGTGAAGGCTATTTTGATTAATATTTTTGGAGGCATTACGCGTTGTGATGATATTGCCACAGGGATTTTAGAGGCGCTAAAGCAATTAGATATTTCCGTTCCGTTAGTGGTAAGGTTGACAGGAACCAATGAAAAAGAAGCGAAAGAATTATTAGCACAAAATAATATTAATACTTTTTCAACCATGCGCGAAGCGGTTGAGAAGGTTGTAGAATTGTCGAAATAGACCACAATCCCACTTACGAAGTGGAATATGGTAAAGGATTAAATTTGTGAGCGTTTTAATTGATCAAAATACAAAACTAATTGTTCAGGGGATCACGGGACGTGACGGATCGTTTCATGCCAAACAGATGGTGGAGTATGGAACGCAAGTGGTTGCCGGAGTGACACCGGGAAAAGGCGGGCAAAAAGAGTATGGCGTTCCGGTTTTCAATTCTGTGGCTGAAGCCAAAGATCAAACTCAGGCTAATACCGCGGTGATTTATGTTCCAGCCAAGTTCGCAAAAGACGCGATTTTAGAAGATATTAACGCGGGCATTGAGTTGATTATTTGTATTACGGAAGGGCTCCCGGTATTAGATATGGTTGAAGTAAGCAAAGTGATGAAGGGTAAAAATATGAGACTCATCGGACCAAATTGTCCGGGTGTGATTTCTCCTGGAAAAGCTAAGGTAGGCATTATGCCGGGTCATATCCATAAAGAAGGCCCAATCGGA
Organism: uncultured Planctomycetales bacterium; assembly: GCA_964541845.1. GTDB lineage: Bacteria > Omnitrophota > Gorgyraeia > Zapsychrales > Zapsychraceae > CAZIRV01. The sequence continues at coordinate 3,955 of CAZIRV010000041.1, read as the reverse complement.
GTGGTTTCCCGTAGTGGAACGCTGACTTATGAAGTTGTTTATAATCTTACTTTAAGTGATATCGGACAATCCAGTTGTGTCGGTTTAGGAGGAGATCCGATTATTGGAACGCGATTTATTGATGTGCTTGAGATGTTTGAGAAAGATGAAGACACGAAGGGTATTGTGATGGTGGGTGAAATTGGCGGTGAGGATGAACAAATTGCCGCAGAATATATTAAAAAAGAAGTTAGCAAACCCGTTGTCGGCTTCATTGCCGGCCGTACCGCTCCTGCCGGAAAACGTATGGGCCATGCCGGCGCCATCATCTCCTCAGGCGACAGCACTGCTGAAGCCAAACGCAATTGTCTCAAAGACGCCGGCGTCTCCGTCGTCGACTTCCCCGACGAAATCCCTGCCATATTTAAAGATAAATTATAAGCCGAAAATTTTAGTGCTGTGTGATATATCTCAAACGCTTGTTTTTTACCCTTCTAATATGCTATATATAAAGTATATTTTTAAAAAATATTTGTAACCCCTCAGGAGGGGTGTCATTGCGAGCGATAAATCAAGGCGACGAAGCGATCTTATATCAAAAAAGATTGCCGCGGTAGCTTGACAATTTTGTATGCCACCCCACAACGACCTGAGTAGTTATAAATATTTATCCTAACATTATGAATAAAATTATACATAAAATATTTATCCATGGGGTGGTGTTGGCTTTTTTGATCAATACAGTCCTGCCGGTTCCGGTTTATGGGCAGTTGTCGAGTTTGCCTCCTGTGGGCGCAATGATCCAGCCAACATTTTCTTTTGCCCCGGTGATGATTAAGGGGATCAAGATATTTCCAGATAATCCGTTGCGATTTGATTTTATTGTGGACACCGGGGATTCCGGTTTAGATTCTCCCTTTGAAAAAGGGGGCTTGCCGAAAATAAGGGAAAATTTAAAAGATGATACGTTAAAGAAAGAATCCAAAAAATTAATCAAATATTTTCTTGCCGCCTTAACCACACCGGAAGAAGATATGTGGGTGAATTTATCTCCTTATGAAAAAGACCGCATCATCCCCAAAGCCTTCGGACAAACAGAAATGGGCCTCGATTTGTTGGCACAAGATTATATTCTCAAACAACTGACCGCCTCGTTAATGTATCCCGAAGAAGAATTAGGAAAACAATTTTGGCAACAAATTTATCAAAAAGCTTATGAACAATACGGCACCACCGAAATTTCCGTAAATACCTTCAACAAAGTCTGGATCATGCCGGAAAAGGCGGTGGTGTATGAAAACGAAAATACAGCGTATGTGGTGGAGAGTCGGTTGAAGGTGATGTTGGAGGAGGATTATTTGGCGATTACGGAAAATGATATTGGTATAGGGGCAGGTTCTAGACCTGCCCGATTAAAAACAACAGATAATCAATTGCGGACGGGTTTAGAACCCGTCTCTACGGGCATCAATTTTCAAACCCAAATCATTCGCGAAATTATTATCCCCGCCATTGAAAAAGAAGTCAATCAAGGCGAACATTTCGCCCAACTTCGCCAAATCTACCACGCACTCATTCTAGCCACATGGTTCAAAAAGAAATTAGTAGGGACCGGTCGTGACCGTTCCTTGTTAGGCCAAATCTATGTCGATCAAAACAAAATCGTCGGAGTAGATGTTGAAGATAAACAAATTAAAGATAAAATTTACCAACAATATTTAGAGGCGTTTAAGAATGGCGTCTACAGCTATATCAAAGAAGACATTGATCCGGCAACACAAGAAATTGTTCCGAGGAAGTATTTTTCAGGAGGTTTTGGCATCCCAAAGAGATTCAAAACAGACATAGAGATTGTGCATAATGTGAGTTCACCTATTGAACCTGATGGAGCATTTATTCTTGTTGCTAATCGACTTGAGAAAATTAGAGGTCAAAGCCTAACAGAGACGCGACCCCCAGTGTCCCTTGATTCCGAAGCATTAAGTCGGCTTTTATTGGAAGAGAAGTTTTTAGAAAGTTTTGATAATAATATAGCAAGGGCTATTCGAGATCAGGATAAAAGAATTTTTGGAAAGAATCCATTTTTAGGAATATATATTTTAGGCTATTTAGCAAAAGATGTTGAGTGGTTTTTGCATAGATCAACAAATAATCTTTTAAGTGAGAATAAGTTAGTGTATCCTTCAGGACAGAAGTGGGTTCATCAAGGAACTCCTGATTATTTGGGAGTAACATCGGAAGCCCAGGAGTTAGTCAATTTTTGGGGAGAGGTTGTTGAATATTCTCAAAAAATTATCCAGTCTATACTGGAGGAGGAGAGTTACCCGGAACAAATTAATTTAAAAAACACTCAAAAGTTTATTCAGCTGATTCATACTTTGAAAAAACAGGGGGAGAATGAATTAATTCAATATTTAAAATCAGCTGAGGACCCAACCTTAAATATTTTTCTTATGGGTGCCCGAAAAGCAGGATATTTTCTTTTTAATGGAGAAGGAGAAAAGGTGAAGCGTATTATTAGTTTTCAAAAGAAAGATATTCGTATAATAGAAAACCCTTGGAATGAGGAAGTTTATAACCATTTATTTATTTTATACAGGCCAAAGGATGTTATTAGCAACATATTGAAATATTATCAAGATCCGAATGTTAGTTCTCTTATGAGAGAGGATATTTCTTTTTTAATAAATGATTTGATGACCCAATTGAATTCAAATGAAGTATCCTCCTTGGTGGAAACATCAAAAACACGTACCTCTGTGTCCCCGGGCGTCGCAGCAGGTTCCCCCATAATATTTCAATTTGAGGGTTCTTTGGGGAAATTTGGGAATAATAAGCGGGTTAAGGAGTTAATTGAAAAAATAAATAATCAGGGGAGTCTAGGGGCGATTGAAGAGGTTTTGAGTCTTTTGCAAGATTTTTACGCAGTTGTAGTGGATAGCAAGAAAGATGTCATTATTAAGGAGATTAACAGGGCTACAGCTCTTAGAGATGCTGATGATTTGCTTGCAATGCTTACTTTAGAGGATATTGATGAGGCCGTCAATGATTCTAAGGCAGAAACTAGAGAAGGCCTTATTCGGTACATATCTGAATTGACAGGGGCAGAGCAGTCTAAGGTAGATATTCGGGTTCGTGCATTGGGATTTGAGGATGGGTTATTTTTAAATAAAAATATGGATGGCAAAGGTTTTAAAAAAGCTCCGGAAGAAAAGCAGTTAAAAGTGGAAGGGTATTCAGTTAATGTGTACCCCAGTAGATATATTCGAAATAGGCAATTTCAGGTTTATTATGATCAAATTTTTAAAAAGTTAAATGAGTTTGTTAAGAACCCTCAAAATCCGAGTTATCAACAAAGATATGCAAATATTTATCGAATTAGGCTAAAAAACGGGCACAGATTACATTTAAAGATATATCCTGAAAATAAAGATATTGTCATATTTGGTTTTGATAGCAGAGGGAATCTTAGTGAAGGGTCATCGGGAAAGCAATTAAAGAGTGGGGTAAAAAATTATTTTAAAAAAATATCAAACTATAGTATAGATGAGATGCGAGATAAGCTTGTTCCAGTTATGGAAAAATTTTCTTCTCCATTAGGAAATGAAAATTTGGGGGGTATTGATTTTAACCCTAACAGTTTTGATCTTGGAATCCAAGGACAAGGCTTTGATTACAACGCCCCGATTGACCCTCAATTACTGGAAAGTTTGATATCGAGCCCTATTGGAGGCTTTATCCCTGTTATTATTAACATCACCCCCATTATAAATCTTCCTCAGTTATTGGGCTTGAATGGAGACCGGGAAAATGTTCCTGTCGAACAGAGTAGCTTTCCTAAAGAAGAATTGTGGCGTGAGGAAGCGTAGCAGTTTATACCAATTACGTTAAATAATCTCTCTTATTTAATTCTTCAATTTTTCGTTAAATCGTCGAGAAACATCAGAATTGGTTTGGGTCATTATTTAACGTAATT
>CAZIRV010000040.1:0-17935 GCA_964541845.1 uncultured Planctomycetales bacterium | reverse complement strand
CCAAAATTTAGAACGAGCTTTTTGCTGGTAATAGTGATATTAATGTAGTACTATATAAGTATGCCCAAGAAAATTAGAGAGTTGGTTCAGGCTTTGAGAAAATTTGGTTTTCTTGAGCGAGGAGGTAAAGGAAGTCATCGTAATTTTAAGCATCCTGATGGAAGGAAAATTACAATTAGTGGGAGGTTTGGAAATGATGCAAAAAAATATCAAGAACGTGATGTAAAAAAGTTATTGAGAGGATAAGAAATGAAAGCAAGTGATCAATATCTTAAAATTGTAGAGTGGTCAGAAGAGGATCAATGTTATATTGGCACATGTCCAGGGTTGATGCTTGGTGGTGTTCATGGTGATGATGATACAAAAGTGTATAAAGAACTTTCACAGGCTGTGGAAGAATGGATTGAAATTTATAAAAAAGACGGGGAACCTTTGCCTATGGCTACTGTAAAAAAAGAATATTCGGGAAAGTTTGTTGTTAGAGTTGGTAAAAATTTACATAAAATATTAGCTATAAAGGCTCTTCGTTATGGAGAGAGTTTAAATTCCTATTGTACGCATTTGCTTCGTGAAAAAAGTGTTTGTTATGAGAAGAAAAATCGGAGTAATACTCCTTAAAAAGAAAACACTTCCACATCAAACTATAGCGCAGAGCAGAAGTTCTGCAACATCGAACATGGGGTGTGCTTGTCGAGAAATAGTGTCTAAATGTCGCAAAACTTTATATTTTGTTATCATTCTGATTGAACTGCATATCCCTTCGCGTACCTTAGCTTAGGGTCTGTCTAGGAGGCTGTCCGAGAATGATTTTTTTATCCAGCCCTGCGTTGCTTGACTCAAGAAAATCCTCAACGTACACATGTACGCCTCCGGTTTTCTTAAGTTGAGCAACGCAGTCATGGGCGAAAAGACTGTTCTCGGACAGCCTCCTAGGTTATTTATGGACTCATTGGTGGTCTTGAGATGGAATGATCTGCCGCATTTCGATGGCTGATGGCTCGCAAAATATGTATGCGTAGCAAAAAAATTAAGAGGATAAAAAATGTTGAAAAGTGATGGACAGCCTTCTGGGGGGTACATTCAACCTCAGGCGTTGCGGGAGTTGTGGGTTCATACAGGGACCATTTGTAATTTGCGCTGTCCATTTTGCCTCGAAGGGGCAAGTCCCGGGGATGCCCGGTTGGAACAAGTCACTCTAGAAGATGTCAGGCCTTTTATGGATGAGGCGATGTTACTTGGTGTAGAGCGATTCGCGTTTACTGGTGGAGAACCGTTTGTGATTAAGGATATGATGAGTATTTTAGATTATGCCCTTGAATATAAGCCTTGTCTGGTATTAACCAATGCCACAAAACCTTTGAAACAGCATTTTGCTGATGTTATCAATTTGTCTTCGAAGCCTCACTCATTAAATTTTCGTGTTAGCCTGGATCATCCGAATCCTGATCAGCATGACGCGGGACGCGGAAAAGGAAATTTTCAGTTAGCCTTAGAAATGTTGGGCGAGTTATATAAAAATGGTTTTTCTGTGTCGATTGCCCGGCAAATGACCAAAGATGAAAATAGTGAGAAAGTTGATAGTAAGTATTACCCTTTTTTTCAACAGGTTGGTCTGCCGATGGATATTAATATTGTTCGTTTTCCTGATTTTCTTATGCCGGGATCCATGGCCGATATTCCACAGATTACGGAAGATTGTATGACGCGCTATCATACAGAAGAGAGTCGATGTAAATTTATGTGTAATACGATTAAGATGGTATTAAAGAAAAATGGGGGCATGCATGTTTATCCGTGTACTTTAGTAGACGATGATGAAGGTTATGATTTTGGAAATAGTTTGTCGGAAAGTATGAAAACGCGTGTTATGTTGAAACATCATCGTTGTTATTCATGTTTTGTTTATGGAACGTCTTGTAGTGAGAGATAATTTTTAATGAATTTTCATTATTTAGATAATAAAAAATTATTTGTTTTATTTGTCATCCTTTCTATTGTTTTTCTTGCCTTTTCTTCCACTCTAAGCAACCAATTTACCGGGCTGGATGATCCAAAACATCTTTTAGAAAATCCCCATATTTTATCTTTAGATAAAGAAAATATTGTGAGTATGTTTAGCTCAACAATTAATAAAACATATATTCCTCTGACGACTTTGTCTTTTGCCGTTGAGTATCATTTTTTTAAATTTGAGCCGTTTATTTATCATTTGGATAATCTTTTATTGCATTTAGCGGTAACAGGGTTGGTTTTTTATTTTGGATGTCAGTTAGGCTTATCGGTATTGGCGGCAGGATTAGGGGCTTTGTTATTTGGGGTCCATCCCATGCGTGTTGAATCGGTGGCGTGGGTCACAGAACGTAAGGATGTATTGTATGCATTTTTTTATATGCTGTCTTTATGCCAATATTGGAGCTATTTGACAAAGAAAAAATATTCCTCATTTTGTTTTTCTGTTATTTTCGGTATTTTAAGTGTTTTAGCTAAACCCATGGCCTTGAGTTTGCCGCTGGTATTTTGTGTTTTAGATTGGTTTCATCAGCGTAGATTTAATCGTGCGGCTGTGATTGATAAGCTTATTCATTTTGCTTATATTGTACCGATTATATGGATAACCTCTTCACTTCACGATCGTCCGCCAAGCAGTGATGTTGTTGAAGCGTTGTTGACGGCAGTCTGGAGTCTGATGTTTTATATTCAGAAGTTCATTTATCCTTTAGATCTTTCTTCAATATATGAATTACCGCGCCCCATTTCTTTAGAAAATCCGGAATTTCTTTTCGCATCAGGATTTTTAATCATTTACATGATCTGTGCCATTTATTATCGAGGCCATCGCTGGTTTAGTTTTGCCAATTTGTTTTTTATCGTTTCAATCTTCTTTCTTATCAGATTTAAGCCGGATAAAGATGTCAATATTGTGGGAGATCGGTTTATGTATCTTCCAAGTTTAGGGTTTTGTTTTTTATTTGGTGTTTGTATGGAAAACATTTTTTTTTGGAGTAGGGAGCAAAAATTTAAGTTTTCATGGCTTATTATCATGTGTTTAAGCGTGATGTTTGGAGTTTTATCCGTTAAAACATATAAACGATCACAGATTTGGTATGATGATTTTACATTGTGGGAGAATACTCTTCAGAAAACGTGGCATAATCCATTTCCTTATTTTGGTCGGGGCAAAATGTATCATAACAGAGGAGAATATCGCAAGGCCATTGCAGATTATACTAAAACTATTGAATTAGGACCTAAATGGATAAGAGCGTACAATAACAGAGGTGTGTTATATTATAAATTAGGGGTTATTGATTTAGCGATTGCGGATTATACTAAAGCCATTGAGCTTGATCCTGCGTTTGTCAAAGCATATAGTAATCGAGGCACCATTTATTATGAGTTAAAAAAAGATAATTTAGCTCTGTATGATTATAATAAGGCCATCGAATTAGACCCTGAATTTGCGATGTCTTACGCGAATCGCGGATTGCTTTATTACGCACTGTTTAAAGATGATCTGGCATTAGCAGATTTTGATAAAGCCATTGAACTGGATCCAAAAGCCGTGCGTACCTATGTGGGGAGGGCTGATCTTTATAGTCATACAAATAGATATCTGTTAGCCATTAAGGATTTAACTAAAGCAATAAAATTGGATCCTTTTGACGGAGAAATATATTCCGCGCGTTCAAAATGTTATTTGGCTGTTAAGGAAGATCAAAAAGCTTCAATAGACGCGATGAGGGCGCGGTCATTGGAGGTTTTAAAAAAATGAAAAAAGATTATCTTATTGTCGGACAGGGGTTGGCCGGGAGTTTTTTGGCGTGGAATTTGTTGAATCGCGGTAAGTTGATTACGATTGTTGATGAGGATCATAAGGATTGCTCCTCATTTGCGGCTGCCGGGATGGTGAATCCGATTACCGGTAAGCGGCTTGTTCTTTCACCGCGGTGTGAAGAGCTTTTGCCTTACGCAAAAAATGTTTATCGGCAATTGGAACAACAGTTTTCAGTGAAGATATTTGAATCAAAGCAGATCATTCGTCTGTTCAGGGATGAGAAGGAGTTGGCTAAGTGGGAAAACAAGAGCGGGCAGACGCATTTAAAAAAATATTATGGGGAAAGGTGTCCTCCGGGGACCTACGGCCCGATGATCAATGATCAGCGAGGGAGTTTTATTATTCAACAAGGGGGATACTGTCGTACCAGCGTTTTGATGCAGGGCTTTAGCCGTTATTTTGAATGTGAAGGGATTCTGGTTAAAGAGCGGTTTTGTTATGATGATATGAAAATAATGAAGGAGGGGGTTAAGTGGCAAGGGGATGTTTTTTCAAAGGTCATTTTTTGTGAGGGATTTCAGGCGCAACATAATCCATGGTTTTCAGGGCTTCCTTATAATTTCGCGAAGGGGGAGATTTTGACGTTATCTAGTGATGACAGGAATTTACCGGAGGCGGTGATCAGTTGCGGGAAGTGGTGTATTCCGCTGGAGGGAGGAACTTACACGGTAGGATCGACTTATACGTGGGATAAATTTGATTGTAAAACTACAGAAGCGGCCAGGGAAGAAATTTTAAGGGATATCGGTGTGTTTATTAAGGTTCCTTTTAAGGTCAGGAATCATTCTGCCGGCGTTCGGCCGATTATGAAGGATCGTAAACCCGTTATGGGGATTCATCCAAAATATCCGTCGCTAGGGATATTTAATGGTTTGGCATCAAAGGGGTTATTATGGGGGCCATTTTATTCCGCGCAGATGATGGAATATTGCGTTGACGGTAAGTGCCTGGAGAGAGAGGTGAGTATTAATCGTTTTTGGAATTGATACTATTAGATCGTTTGATAAATTTCATTCTATCTCTAATAATATAGTATAGTGAAAGTTTGTCATCGGAATATGAGAAAAATATTGCCTTCAAAAATGATATGAAATTTATCAAGCCGACTACTACAGTGCAGTGCAAAAATTTTGCGACATTTAGGTGCTTTTTCTCGACAAGCCCACCCCATGTTCGGTGTTGCAGAACTTCTGCTCTGCGCTATATGTATAGACTATTACTCCTTATTGTTTTTTTTTGTTTATCCTTTTCTGTTATCGTGTCCGCGGAATGGGCAAAGGTAAAGTATGTGGTTGACGGGGACACGATCATTTTAGAGAGCAACCAGCGTGTTCGATTGCTCGGGGTAGATACTCCGGAAATAAAATCAAAATATAATTCTAAAGCTGAGTATTACGGACAAGAAGCTAAACAATTTATGCGTCAATTAGTACAAGGTAAAAAGGTCTGGCTGGAAGGTGAGAAAGCTCAAGCGGAATATGATAAATACGGACGTAGGCTTGCCTACATATTTTCTGAGGATAAAACATTTATCAATCGGGAGCTTGTGCGCTTAGGTTATGCTCAGGCAATCAGATATTTTCCATATGAATATAAACAAGAGTTTATTTTATTAGAAAAAGGAGCCCGGAAGAGCATCTTGGGGATGTGGAAAAAGAAATAATTTGGTTAAGTCCTTTCGGGAATCAAATGGAAAGTATTTGATTGTTGAAATTTTTGCGATATACTAATTTTTTATTGTCTAAAATATAACTTAGGATCGGCTCAAAAATAACCTCGACAACTATAGATATCAGTCCGACAATACCTATTTCATAATTGTCGAGGTTATTTTTGAACGATTCCTTGTATTAGTAATATATAGCGCAGAACAGAAGTTCTGCAACACCGAACATGGGGTGGGCTTGTCGAGAAAAAGCATCCAAATGTCGCAAAATTTTTGCACTGTGCTATAAAAGGAGCAAAAAATGAAAAATTTAGATTTAGAAGCTGTTGGAATTACAGGGGCAAAGGAAGTATTTCACAACTTATCTTATGAGGAATTATTTCAGCACGAAACAAATTCCGGATTAGAGGGTTTTGAAAAAGGTATTGTGTCAGAATTAGGTGCAGTCGAAGTGGATACTGGAAAGTTTACCGGACGCTCGCCTAAAGATAAGTATATTGTGGAAGATGATGTGACGAGAGATACAGTATGGTGGGCAAATGGAGAATCCGCCGGGTCAGATAATAAAAAAATGTCTCCAGAAACATGGATTCATGTAAAAGAACTTTCTGTGACACAGCTTAGCGGTAAAAAGTTATATGTGATGGATGGTTTTTGTGGAACAAACGCGGACACACGTATGAAGATACGATTGGTTACGGAAGTTGCGTGGATGGCGCATTTTTTTAAAAATATGTTTATTCGTCCTTCTGACGAGGAATTAAAAGATTTTACCCCGGATTGGACGATTTTAAATGCCTGTAAAACTTCTTGTAAAGATTTTGAAAAATATGGATTGAATTCTGAAGTATTTGGAGCATTTAATATTCAGGAACGCATGACCTGTATTGGCGGCACATGGTACGGGGGAGAAATTAAAAAAGGTATTTTTTCTATTATGAATTATTTCCTACCATTAAAGGGAATAGGAGCTTTTCATTGTTCCGCAAATCAAGGAAAAGATGGCGATACGGCACTTTTTTTCGGATTGTCAGGAACAGGAAAAACAAGTCTTTCTACAGATCCAAAACGTGCATTAATTGGTGATGATGAGCATGGGTGGGATGATGAGGGGATTTTTAATTTTGAAGGGGGCTGTTACGCGAAATGTATTGATTTAACTAAAGAGAAGGAACCTGGCATTTATGCGGCGATTAAGCGAGACTCATTATTAGAAAACATTGATATTGATGAGTCAGGTAAGGTTGATTTTAGTTCTTCTAAAAAGACACAGAATACACGGGTTTCTTATCCAATTTATCATATTGACAATATTGTAAAGCCTGTTTCTAAGGGTGGGCATCCCAAGAATATTATTTTTTTAACGTGTGATGCTTTTGGGGTTTTACCGCCAGTAGCAAAGTTAACAAAAGAGCAAGCGATGTATCATTATTTAAGTGGATATACGGCAAAAGTAGCTGGAACTGAATTAGGTGTTTCAGAGCCGCAAGCCACTTTTTCAGCATGTTTTGGAAAGGCATTTTTACTTGTGCATCCAACAAAATATGCAGAAATTCTTGCCCAAAAGATGGAAGAGCATATGGCAAATGCGTATTTGATTACTACAGGGTGGGTTTCCGGGAAGTATGGTGTTGGACATCGTATCCCAATTACAGATAATCGTATTATTATTGATGCTATTTTTGATGGAAGTTTAGAAAAAGAAGAATTTGAAACATTACCAATTTTAAATCTTAGTATTCCAAAATCATATTCAAAAATTCAATCCGATGTTAATCCTCGTAATGCGTGGGAAAATAAAGAAGAATATGACCAAACAGCTAAGAAATTAGCCGAAATGTTTATCAAAAATTTTGAAAACTTTACAGATACAGAGAAAGGAAAATCTCTAGTAGCCGCAGGACCACAACTGTAAGAAATTGACGTGTAATAAACTTTATAGAAAACATCAAAACGGTTGGTAAGGGTCTGTCCATAAATAATTTGAACTTTTTGCATCTCAAATTCAGGCCATTTTTAATCGATCTTCAATCGCAATTTTCTCAACGCAGCTCGCTGCGCCTCAAAAATTACTCATTCAGATCGATTAAATCTAACCTAAATTTGAGCGCAAAATTGTTTAAGTTATTTATGGACAGACCCTAAGAATCGTATTTTCTATTTTTGTATTGTTTTTGTGGGGATGTGCCATTGCAATGCGCTGTTGGCACGTCCCTACGTTTGTTTCATTGTCCCCACCCCCTATCTAAACTTCTATATTGAATGGCTTCGCTAATATGTTGGGGGAGAATGCTTTCATCTCTGTTTAGATCAGCAATGGTGCGGGCGAGTTTTAGGATTTTGTCGTAGGCGCGGGCTGAGAAGTTTAGGCTTTCAATCGCTGTTTTCAGGAGCTTTTTACTGTTATCTGAGAGTATACAAAATTTTTTTATTTGTTTTTGAGACATATGGGTATTGGCGAAGATGGTTTCGTTGGCAAAGCGTTCTTGTTGAATTCTACGGGCATTGGATGTCCGTTCTTTAATTTTTTCCGAGAGTTCAGACGGACTGTATTCAATGAGTTGTGTTGATGGAAGAGCCGGAACTTCCAAATGAATGTCGATACGATCGAGTAATGGACCTGAAATTTTTGAAATGTAGCGCTGGATTTGTAAGGGGGTGCAAAGGCACTCTTTTTTTGGATCGGTCAGAAATCCACACGGACAGGGGTTCATGGCCGCGATCAGCATAAATTTTGAGGGGAAGGTTAGTGTTCGGGTCGCGCGGGCTATGGTGACGTAATGATCTTCCATGGGTTGGCGTAAAACTTCCAGAACATTACGACTAAATTCCGGAAGTTCATCCAGAAAGAGGATGCCATTGTGCCCCAAGGTTACTTCTCCTGGTCGAGGATTTGATCCTCCTCCTGTGATGGCTATGCCTGAGGTTGTATGATGAGGTGAGCGGAATGGTCGTGTGGCCACAATGCCGCGTCCATTGGGAATCAACCCCATAATGGACTGGATTTTTGTCACTTCTAAGGCCTCTTCTAAATTCATATCAGGTAAAATAGTCGGCATACGTTTGGCAAGCATGGACTTGCCGCTTCCCGGCGGGCCAATCAACAGGACATTGTGTCCGCCAGCCGCCGCGATTTCCAAACCCCGTTTAACGTGGGACTGACCTTTGACGTCATTAAAATCTATTTCATAATGGTTTGATTTCTGGAAGATGGATTGAATATCTATGGTAAACGGGCTGATAGATTCATCGGTATTAAGCAAGTTAATAACGTCATTGAGTGTTGTGACGGGATAGATAGGGATGGAATTAGCAATAGCAGCTTCGGGCGCGTTGGTTTTTGGGAGGATAAGTCCTTTAAAGTTGCTTTTTTTCATGGATAGGGCAATGGGTAATGTTCCTCGGACCGGTTTGATGTGTCCATCCAAAGAAAGTTCGCCGAGAATGGCGTAATGATTGAGGTGGGTGAGTTCAACTTGGCCACTTGCCACTAAATATCCCAAGGCAATGGCCAGATCAAAAGAGGGGCCTTCTTTCTTGATGTTAGCAGGAGACAAATTAATGGTGGTTCGGCTGGAAAGAAATTTGTAGCCACTATTTTTAATGGCAGAGCGAACACGTTCCTTACTCTCTTTAATCGCATTGTCCGGAAGGCCGACAATGTTTGTTGCCGGAAGTCCACGGGAAACGTCGACCTCAATTTGAACAGCATAGGCGTCTAAACCATTGAGACCATAACTATGTACTTTAGAAAGCATGAAAATTTCCTTTTTATTTAATTAAGAGATTGGCCAAAAAAATTATTCTGCCAATCTTTAAACCGGGTTTAATTCCCCGAGGCTTGCCTCGTTTGTAAATGCTTAGGTAAATACCTCGTGGGCTTACTCCGAGGTAGTTTATTATTTTTTGATTTAGGGGTGGAACCCTATAGGTTTTTTAGATTTTATAGGTGTTTCAAGTAATTTTTTGATTGTCTCGAATATAATTTTAAATTGGCAATCGTATTTTTTCTCCATTTGCTCAATTTTGTATTTTAGATCTTTATGTTCTGACATCAATTTTCTTATTTTTGTGAAGGTGCGCATGATTTGAATATTAACCTGAATAGCTCTTTTACTATTGAGAACACTTGACAGCATGAGGATTCCATGCTCGGTAAAAGCATAGGGTGGCTTACGAGTACCGCCCCAACTTGATCCGCCAAAATGGCAGATCAAATTTTTAAACTTTTCCTGTGTAAGCTGTAAAAGAAAATTTTTAGGGAATCTATCGATATTTCTACGGACTTGGCGGGTTAATTGCTCGGTTTTAACGTCATAAAGTTTTGCTAAATCTTTATCTAACATAACTTTCTGTTCTCTTATGAATAATATTTTATCTTCAATGATTTTTGGAGAAATTATGGCCGTTGATTTTGATGATTTTTTTGTCATTATTTTTTCCTTTGTGAATGCATATGGAGTCTTGAGTGCGCTTCAAGAATATAAACCTTTGCTGTTTAAAGATTAATAAACCAGTAGGGCTACTGATTGCAATAATTTTAATAGTAGAAGGATAGGACTTCAGATTGTTGAGAGCGTAAGTATAAATTTTAGAAAGCATGAATTTTAAAGCAGGAAATCAGGGGGGGAAAAGAGTCTTGCTTTTTTGAACTTGCTAATTATAATGTAGGCTAACATAAATTAGATTTAGCGTCAATGGAAGATTTTTATGGAAAGTATGTTCGGTAAAAAAATTTTAATGAGTACATTTTTTGTTTGGGCGATTGCGCAAACAATTAAGGTGATTTTAGGAGTTATTCGAGAAAAAAGGTTTAATTTTAAGTGGTTTATTGGTACCGGAGGCATGCCTTCCAGTCATGCGGCAGGAGCGACAGCCTTAGCAACGTCTTGTGGATTATATGTTGGTTTTAATTCGGTTGCTTTTGCCCTGGCTACGGTTTTTGCTATTGTAACGATGTTTGATGCCCAAGGGGTTCGACGGGCAGCAGGCCAGCAAGCTACGATTTTGAATCAAATTATGGATGACATGTATTGGAAAGGTAAAGTTGAAACAGATCGTTTGTTTGAATTAATTGGTCATACACCATTACAAGTGGTTTCAGGAGCAATTTTAGGCGGTGTTTTAGCATTTGGTTTTTATAAAAATTGGTAAATAATACCAATTACGTTAAATAATGACCAAAATTTATTTTGCTTGTCTCGACGCCTCAACGAGACACAGCAACTTTAAAAATAGAGCAATTATTTAATGAAATTGGTATAATATATTTATGTACTATAGGGGGAAATAGTGATAGACAAAAAATTTCTTATTGGTGGTGGGGTCGTTTTAGTGGCGATTTTTATTTGGATCGGTATGGCTTCTGGTCCTGATAAAAAAGAGCAGGAAATTACGGAAAATCCAGTAGAAGCTAAAATAGCTCAGCAACTTTATGAACAAGCTACTATTTTTCGGCAAGATAATGATGTGATTAAGGCTAAGGAAGCTTATCAGAAAATTTTAACGGGTCATTCTGATTATGCCAATATTGAAAAGGTTCAAAAAGATATAGAAGCTGTTAACATGCAAATTATTTTTTCCAATATTCCTACTTCTGATACAATAGTATATGAGGTTAAACGAGGAGATACATTAGGAAAATTATCTAAAAAATACGGAACAACGATTGAGTTAATTAAGAGTAACAATAATCTTAAAAATAATATTATTCGAATAGGACAAAAGTTGCGTATCTGGACAGCTAAGTTTAATATTCGTGTAGACAAATCACAGAATATTTTAATTTTAAAAAAAGACAATGAGGTTTTGAAAGTTTATGATGTATCGACGGGAGAAAATAATAGCACGCCAGTTGGGAATTTCAAGGTAACCACGCGGCTTGTTGATCCTGTTTGGTTTAATCGGGGAGTCGTTGTTCCTCCGGAAAGTCCGGAAAATGCTTTAGGAAGTCGATGGTTAGGATTTGATATCCCCGGTTACGGCATTCATGGAACTGTTGATCCTGAAACAATCGGTCAACAGGTAACAGCCGGGTGTGTGCGCATGCGTAATGAAGAGGTGGAAGAGCTGTATAAAATTATTCCGCTAGGGACGAAAGTGGTGGTGGTGGATTGACAGTACTTGATTTTGAAAAACCGATTTTCGAATTAGAATCTAAAATTAAAGAGTTACAGAGTTTTGGTTCTGAGAAAAATGTGGAGCTTGACCCGGAGATTCAGAAGCTTGAGGGAAAGCTGGAGCAAATGCGTTTTGAGATTTATGGAACCCTTACGCCTTGGCAAAGAATTCAGATTGCGAGGCATCCGGATCGTCCTTATACCCTTGATTATATTCGAATGATAATGACCGATTTTTTGGAGTTGCACGGAGACCGCCAGTTTGCCGATGATTTAGCGCTTATTGCGGGTTTTGCAAAATTGGATGGGCAGAAGGTGATGGTTATGGGACATCAAAAGGGGCGTGATACTAAGGAAAATGTCATGCGTAATTTTGGCTGTGCTCATCCGGAAGGGTATCGCAAAGCAATCCGTTTGATGAAAATGGCGGAAAAATTTGAAGTGCCTATAGTAATTTTTATTGATACCCCAGGAGCTTATCCAGGGGTTGGAGCGGAGGAGCGTGGTCAGGCCCAGGCGATTGCTGAGAATTTAAAAGATATGGCCCAAATTGCAGTACCCATTGTGGCAACGGTCATTGGGGAAGGTGGAAGTGGAGGCGCGTTAGGAATTGGAGTTGTGGATAAAATGTGTATTTTGCAACACGCGTATTATTCTGTCATTTCTCCTGAGGGTTGTGCTTCTATTTTGTGGCGAAATAGTGTTAAAGCCCCTCAAGCCGCGGAAGCTTTAAAGATAAATAGTGAAAATTTAATTGAGTTTGGGATTGTTGATGAAGCCATTGCAGAACCTCTTGGGGGAGCTCATCGGGATCCGGAGTATGTGGCTACAGCACTTCAGGAAACTCTCCTGAAGTATATTAAAGAGCTTTCTTTATTTTCTAAAGATGAACTTCTTGAACAACGTTATCAAAAATTCCGTAAAGTTGGAGAATATACGGAAGGTCAGGAATGTCTTCAACAGACATAAGAAATTTATCCATCCAAGAGCTTGCCCAATATCTTCAATCCATCGGAGAAAAACCTTTTCGAACGCGACAAATTTTTGAATGGATTTATCAAAAAGGGGTGGAATCATTTGATAACATGCGAAATCTTTCTAAAGATTTACGGCATTCTTTAGAAAAAGAGTTTACGCTTAGATCCCACCAAGTCTATAAAAAAGAAATATCCAAAGACGGAACAACTAAATTTTTATTCAATTTAGGGGGCCGCCAAAAGATAGAGACTGTGTTAATTCCAACCTCAACCAGAACTACAGTATGTGTTTCGACACAGGCAGGGTGCAAGTTTGGATGTAAATTTTGTGCCAGCGGTCTTGGCGGGTGGGTGAGAGATTTGTCTTGCGCGGAAATTATGGGGCAAATTTTAAAAATAAAACAAGAAGCTCAAAGGTATAAAAAACCATTGTCACATATAGTATTTATGGGAACAGGCGAGCCTCTGGATAATTTTTCCAATTTAATGAAGGCGATTCGAATTATTAATGATCAGAAGGGGATGAATATAGGCGCTCGACGGATAACGGTTTCTACATGCGGGGTTATTCCAAAAATCAGGCAATTCGCGCGAGAAGGGTTACAGATAGAGTTGGCGATTTCTTTGCATGGTTATGACAATGGATCCCGCAATGTGTTGATGCCTGTAAATAAAAAATACCCATTTGATGAACTTATGGCTACATGTAGAGAATATATTCAACAGACGAAAAGACAGATTACTTTTGAATATATTCTTATTAAAGATGTCACTTGCTCTGAAAAGGCTATTAAATGTTTGAAACAAGCTTTCAAAGGAATTATTTGTAAAATGAACCTTATTTCGTATAATTCTGTTTCTGAGTTTGATTATAAGGCCCCTTTCTATAAAGAGGTTCTGGAGTTTAAAAATAATCTGGAGGAAAACGGGATTCATGCCACCATTCGCAGGCCCAGAGGCAAGGATATAAATGGGGCCTGCGGGCAACTGAGGCATTTACAATTAAGGCATTGTACAACAATAAATTCCCGATAATTATAAAATTTATCCTCGAAGAATATAATATTATTCGGTAGTTAATTTGTACGCAGGCCCTAATCAGGGGAAATGGTGAAACGATATCTTAGCATTGATGTTTTAAAAACATTAGGGGTGTTATATTTAATTGTTTTACATCACGGATCTTGGTTGTTTATTATCGGAGATCATGGAGGTTTGCAATTTAAAGAAAGTCTTCCTGTAGTTTTAGGAGTCGGCTATTATTCCGGTTTTGTTTTAGGATTTCAAATACCCCTTTTGGCAGGAATTACATTTTTTTTTTCATTACAGGATCCGCGAAAGGGAGGCCAATGGGTGTTAATGCGCGCGTTGGGGTTAACAGGACTTGGATTTTTAATGAATGGATTAGCCTGGGGAGTGTGGCACTTATTTGATTGGGATGTGTTGCAGTTTGTGTCAATTTCTATGATTGTTTCATTTATTTTTATGAGATTGCTTCCACGTATCTGGAATATTGTTGCTCTTTTGTTGTTAGGGTGCGTGGCATTATTTTTTTCCAATAAATTTCCATTCTTGTCAGAAAATCCGTCTTATTGGTATTTTATTTTATTCGGAGACCCGAATGGACAGTCTTATTGGCCTTTCTCCCCATGGTTTTTTATTTTTTCTGTTGGATTATTTATAGGATATTTATTTATGAACCATAATGAGAAAATAAAATATTTAATGGTTCCGGGCGCAGGATTGCTTTTATTAGCTATAGGAACAGGGAATTTTTTTCCGAAAATGTCTATTGATAATGTTTGGGGTCCGGCACTTTTTAAGCCATCACCAATATTTGTTTTGGGTATAACAGCGGGAAGTTTTATTCTGATTCCATTGTGTCAATGGTCAGTGGAGCGGTGTAAAGCAATAGGCATAATTTTTCAAAAGACAGGGATTATTTATTTAGGAAAAGGAATTTTATGGGCCTATATCTTTTCTACTATTATAGGGTATCGGTTGACAGTAAAACTTGTACAGTATGCGCATATTCAAACATATTCTCAAAGTATGGTAGCCTACTTTGTTTTAATTGGGGTTAGTGTTATTTTAAATACAATTATTTGTTGGGGGATATGTCATAAAAAAACAAATGCGTATGATTAATATAGTGTCAGCTAAATTTTTGCGTCCGTATTTTTTTTATGGAATCGCTTTTATTCTTGCCTTTTGTAGTATTGCCTACGAACTTATTTTAGCGCAGTCTTTAGCTGCTTTTTTAGAAAATACGGTCTTGCGTTATAGTGTCACTATTGGGCTCTATATGTTTTCCATGGGGTTTGGAGCTCTGGCCGCAGAGGGGCGTTTGATTCGTTATCCCGTATTAACTTTATTAAAAGTGGAAACAGGATTAACAATTATAGGAGGTTTTTCTGTAGTATTTCTTCATACTCTTGATTTTTTTACTATGTCTCGCGTTGTATTTAGTTTTTGCGCGCATGGATTGATCGTTTTCATCGGTATTTTGACGGGTTTAGAAATTCCTTTGTTGATCGAAATAGGACGTATGCCCGAGCGTAACAGAACTGCGAGTTTAAAATATTTTCATATTCAGCGTCTTGGAAGACCTAAAGTTAGCGAACCTGTTGTTTCTGGATATAAAGTTGAAAATAAAGTTTTGGCGGTTGATTATTTAGGAGCGTTTAGTGGAACGGTCATATTTGCTTTTCTTTTTTATCCAAGGATGGGTCTTGTTCCATCAGCATTTTTGACGGGGATGCTTAATGCGGTGGCAGGATTGGTATTATTTTTTTGGGACCCGGATATAGAGGAATCAAAAAAGGGACAATATTATAATCTCCTATCCATACAGGCGTTGTTACTTTTGATTGTTGGTTTATGTTGGTTGGTTTCAGATAAGATTAATTATTTTTTTGGTAACCATTATATGGGATAAGGTAGAAGTTTTATGGGAAAGACACACAAAGAATTTGGAAAGCATTATTTAGTAGAATTTATAAACTGTGACGTTGAAAAATTGAAGTTCGCAGGGGATGTAAAAAACGCGTTATTGCAGGCGGCAAAGGATAGTAAGGCTGTAATATTAAATTATTTTTTTCACCAGTTTGAACCGGAAGGAGTCACAGGGATTATTTTGATCGCGGAGTCTCATTTTTCCATTCATACATGGCCACAAGATTGCTATGCCGCGTTTGATGTGTTTACTTGTGGGAGTATGGACGCGGAACGTGCTATTGAAACGTTAAAAAATTCCCTTGGAGCCAGAGAAGTTAAAGTAAATTTGGTGCGACGAGGAACATAGTCAGAATGTTGAAATTTTTCAAAAACTCCGCCTTTTCCGTTTACCTTATCGCTTTTGTTCTTTCATCATGTAGCCTTGTCTATGAGCTTCTTATTGCTCAAACCATTGCCTCTTTAGCAACCAATACGGTTATTTGGTACAGCCTTACTATTGGGTTTTATTTAGGAGCCATGGGTATAGGGGCCCTGTTATGTCATAAAATTTATCATAAGAAATCCGGATGGGAGGCATTGTTTGAGGTAGAGGTTGTTCTTAGCATGATAGGAGCCATGGCTGTTGGCGTTATTTATTTTGCTCACATGATTATGACATTTTTGTGGGTTAGGCATGCTTTTTTTCAGGGAGTGACGGTATTTTTTTTATTTTCATTGTTTATGGTATTGGCCGTTGGTTTTTTTACAGGATTGGAGCTTCCACTGCTTATTCGTGTTGGCAATGAAGCGAGGCAAGGTCAAAAGATTACAAATAGAATTTTAGGAGCGGATTATTTTGGGGCTTTGGTGGGAGGGATTTTTTTCCCGTTGGTTTTGCTTCCGTATTGTGGGTTATTAATGGCAGGTTTTGGAGTCGCTTTATTAAATCTTACTGTTGCCGGAAGCATTGCTTTTTTATTTTTTTCCAAGAAGAACCCTGTAATGACAGCGCAGCGTGAAAAACCTGTGACATATAGTCGTTCTTTTTCGGTGAGTCCTACCCATGCTTTGAGTCGCGAAACTTCTGCCATGAGCTGTAGTAAAAAAATTATTTTTTGTATTTTGGGTTGCATGATTATATTGGGGATTTTTTATGTTGGGCCTATTCAACAGTATTTCCTTAAAAAATATTATTATTATGAGGTGGCTTCTCAAAATTTTAAAACTTTTTTAATGCCAGATTTTGACGCGCCACGTATTGAGCGATATCATTCTTTGTATCAGGATATTGATATTGTTAAAGTTCCCAAAAATGGCAAACCATTCTCTTTATTGCTTAACGCGTACAGTAAAAAATTTCAGAACGAACCGGATTTCCCCCGGGATCAAGCTTTATTTTTGAACGGTTCTTTTCAATTTTGGACAAATTTTGAAGAGGTTTATCATGAATATTTTGCGCATGTGCCCATTATTTTCAATCAACATGTGCCCAAGAAAGTGTTGGTGTTAGGGGCGGGGGATGGGTTGCTTCTAAGAGAGCTTATTAAGTATTCAGATATTCAGGAGATTACGCAGGTAGAATTAGATAAAAAAATGATATATCTAGCCAAGACGCATCCCATGTTGAGAAGGCTGAACAAAAATGTTTTGAAAGACCCTCGCATTCAGATTATTTTTGGCGACGCGTATCATTATCTTAGAAAAAGCAAAGAAAAATTTGACGCGATTTATCTGGATTTTCCGGAACCGGACGATTATCGTCTCAGTAAGCTTTATAGTCAGGAGTTTTTTCATTTTGTATATCAACATTTAACAGAAGATGGATTTGCTGTTTTGGATGCGCCTTATATTGGATTAAATAAGGCAAGGGGAAAGTTAGGTCAATTAGATAATAATGGAGAGATATATAGGGCGACATTAAAAGCCGCGGGGTTCAATAAGATTATTAACTATGCGTCGCAGTTAGAGGTTGATAATGTAAAAGCCAGGGCGATTTTTGATGAGGCTATTGGAAACATTAATGAGATTACGGTGACAGAAATAAGTATTGGGGGGACATATAAGAAAAGAATAGTAGGGCGAGAGGCTGTGATTACACGTTTAATAGAGGATTTTGTCGGAGATTACAAACAAAGATTTTTTATGGTTAAGAAGAAAGGGAAAAAAAGGCGGCCAATATATAAAAATTTTAGAATCCCGATGTATGTTTTAAATGAAAAGAGATTCTATTTAGCCTTTACAAAGGATTTTTTAGAAGAAGGGGATTCAAAAAAAATAAATTCTATTATGCGCCCAACGCTTCCGGATCCATCTGTTTGGTGGCGTTTAAAAATGCCTTATTAAGAGTGTAAATGTTTAGCAGGTACCCCTCCTTTTTGCAGGAAAGAGAAATAAAAAAAAC
>CAZIRV010000039.1:0-18046 GCA_964541845.1 uncultured Planctomycetales bacterium | reverse complement strand
TTATACCCATTCCATTAAATAATTGCTCTATTTTTAACTCTGCTATTCTCGTTAAAACGTCGAGAAAAGCAAAATTAATTTCGGTCATTATTTAATGCAATTGGTATTATTTTCCCTTTTTTGCTTTCTTGACAGCTTTTTTCTTTGTCGTTTTTTTAACAACTTTTTTCTTTGTTACTTTTTTAATGGATTTTGTTGTTTTGACAACCTTCTTCTTAGTCACTTTTTTAACAACTTTTTTCTTTGTTACTTTTTTAGCCGTTTTTTTCTTGGATGTTTTCTTTTTCTTGCCACCACGAACCATCTTTGCGCAAGAGATGTCTCCGGCTTTATCAATAAAGTAAAGGAACCCCGATTCTTTATCGATACCGACTTTAGCTACTTTTTTGGGTTTCCCCCCTTTTTTAGCTCCTCGAGCCATTTTTGCACAAGAAATATCTCCGGCTTTGTCAACAAAATAAAGAAACCCGGGCTCTTTCTTGATACCTACTTTAGCTACTTTTTTAGCCATATCAATCCACCTCCTTCTCTAATATGTATTTCCCACGTTTATGTTCGGAAATTTTAATAATCTATGTTCCTATCAAAATCCCTTCACAATATTGTTTTAATGTTTGTACCCCTGATAATACTGCCAGATAACTTGTTTTAGGATTGTCCGGGCATACAATATTTTCCGTTCTTGTCACCATGCGTCCAAAGGCTCCTGTCATTTTAATCTCATGCGAATTTATTTTGTATTTTGGGGATGTAATGATTTTAATCATCATTTTTTTCTTTACTTGTGAAGCCAACGCAATCGTTGCCGCGACATTAATATTTTGAGGAAATCTTTTGACAGCATCGTCGACAGTTCCTTCGAATAAAATAGTTTGTTTCTTTATTTTTGATAAATCAATGCCTTTTTCTGAAAAATACGCGTTACCTTTAAAACCGGAAACTGGTTTACGTGTTGTTAACGTCAATGTATCAATTTTAACGAGGCTCGCCGCTTTAATAGCGTCGATCCCTGCAATAGCCCCTGACGGTAATAACAGGTGACATCTATTTTTTTTAGCCAGTCGAAAAAGACTTTGAGCATTTAACAGTTTGCCAACACTCATAACTAAAACGCTTTTTTTCGCGTTTAATGCCTGACGTATCAACGCTTTTGTATTTTTGGCATTAACAGCCTCAACCATGCAATCACAATTGTTGATTAAATCATTGAGCGAAGGACTTACTTTATTCTGAAGAGAAAGTAATTTTTCTAATTGGTTAGATTTTTCAGGAAGGGCATCATAAAAACCGGAAATTTGGCAATCATTTTTTAACTCCGCGCAAATACTTTTGGCAATACGAGAGCCAATGGCCCCGCAGCCAACAATACCGATACGCAGTTTACGTTTGGAAGAATTCATTAACGCATTAATTCCTAAGTAGAAAAAATAATGTTATCGATTAACCTGGTTTTTCCAAATTGTACCGCTAAAGCGATCATAATTTTTTTCTGAATTCGTATAAGCGGCTCTAACGAATCCGCGTCAACACATTCGATGTACTCAATTTTCGACGAACTATTTTTTTCAATCTGTGATTGAACCTGTTGAATAATTTTTTTGACATTATCCTCACCGGATAAAACCATTTGTTTAGCCTTTTTTAAAGACTGAAATAAAATAGGTGCTTCATTACGCTGCTGTACTGTTAAATAACGATTACGTGAACTCAAAGCCAGCCCATCATGTTCACGTATCGTTGGACAAATTTTCACAGCTACTGGAATATTTAAGTCCGCAACCATTTTCTTAAGAACAATAGCCTGCTGTCCATCTTTTTGTCCAATATAAAAAATGTCAGGGGCAACAATGTTGAGCAGCTTGCTGACTATTGTTGTTACCCCACGAAAATGTCCAGGCCGAAATTGGCCGCATAAATTTTGCGTAGTCCCATCAACTTCGACGTATGTCAAATATCCATCAGGGTACATCTCCTCGACCGACGGATAAAATATTATATCAATTTTTTCTTTTTGCGCCAACAATTTATCTTTTTTTTCTTCTCGAGGATATTTTTTAAAATCCTCCTTTGGGCCAAACTGAGTCGGATTAACAAAAATACTAACAACTACAATGTCATTTTCTCGACGAGCTTTACGCATTAGAGAAAGGTGTCCTTCATGCAGAGCCCCCATCGTCGGGACAAATCCAATGGTTTGATTTTTTTGTTTATTTTTTTTTATAGCTCTTCGGAGTGATTCAATTGATTGAATGACACGCATTTTCCAATTCCTCTGTTAATTCTGGCGCTATTTCTTTTAACGGAATAAGAACAAAGTCACGCTCAAGCATGCGTGGATGAGGAATGATCAAGGAAGGCGTTTCTAATTTTAGATTATCATAAAAAAGGATATCAAGATCAATCGGGCGTGGCCCATTACGGACTGTTTTCACCCGTCCTAATTGTTTTTCAATGTCCTTAAGGGTCTGGAGTAATTTTGGAGGGGATAATTTTGTCTGGATTTTTAAAGCCGCATTAAAAAATTTGTCTTGTTGAGGGCCACCAACCGGATCGGTTTCAATAATGGATGAACATTTTAAAACTTTCACATCGTGTTTGTTTAAAAACGTAATAGCCTTCTCAATATTTTTTTGCCTATTCCCTAAATTTGATCCAATGCCAAGATAAACAAGAGCCAATTACAATACCTTTCCGAGCCTCTCAACAGCTTCATTAATACGATCTTTTGAAACCGTTAAAGCCATACGAATATACCCTTCTCCTGCCGGACCAAAGCCGTTTCCGGGGGTTGTCACAATATCAGCCCTATCAAGAAAAGCCCTGGATGCTTCCATGGAGTCAGAAAATTTTTTAGGAATCCGGCTCCAAACATAAAAGGCTGCTTTCGGAGGGGTAATCTTCCATCCCAGGCCACGCAATCCATTAATTAAGTAGTCCCGGCGGTCTTGAAAAAGCTCGCGCATATCTTCTGTAACTTCAGGGTCACTCTTAAGGGCGGAAATTCCTGCTATCTGAATAGCCTGAAAAATGCCGGAATCCATATTTGATTTAACCTTTGCCAAAGCCGCAATCAAGGTTGGGTTTCCACAAGCCCACCCAATACGCCATCCCGTCATATAATAGGTTTTTGATAGTGAGTGAAACTCGATGGCCACATCTTTAGCTCCATTAATTTCTAAAATACTTAAAGGCTTTTCCCCATCAAAATAGACCTCCGAATAGGCCATATCTGAACAAATAATAAATTCTTTTTCTCTAGCCAAAGCCACCAACCCTTCATAAAATTCTCGTGTAGCTGTTGCCGCTGTTGGATTATTAGGATAATTGACTACCATCATCTTAATATTTTTATACTCCGCAATTTTATTAAGATTTGGAAGGAAACCGCTTCCTTCTTTTAAGGACACATTAATAATTTTTCCTCCGGCAAATTCAATCGTTGGACGATAAGCCGGATAAGCCGGATCTGTTAATACAATCTTATCTCCGGGATTAATAATCCCTAAAGGTAAGTGAGCCAACCCTTCTTTCGAACCGATTAAGGGGTAAATTTCTGTTTCCGTATTAAGCCCGACATTAAATCGATTTTGAAACCATATTGCGATTTCTTGTCTTAGTTCCGGCATACCCGCATCAAACGCGTAATGATGATTTTCGGCATTTTCAGCCGCTGTTTTTAAAGCTTCAATAATATGCGGTGGCGTTGCTAAATCAGGATCGCCGATCCCCAGGTTAATCACATCCCGCCCTTCGGCCATAGCCGCCCGTTTGGCTTTATCAATCTCCACAAATAAATAAGGCGGCAGATTTTTTAATCTGTCTGAAAATTCAATGTTCATAATATTTTGTCTTCCTTTCTATTATTTTGTAGGGGCGGGCCTTGCGTCCGCCCGTTTATAGGATGAAATATTTTTTCAAATAAATGTTCTAATATCGGGCGGACGCAAGGCCCGCCCCTACGATTACCCTAACCCCAAAACATCCTGCATATTAAATAGTCCATTCTCTTTATCCGCTAGAAATTTCGCGGCAACAAGGGCGCCTTTGGCAAAGATATCTCTACTTTTCGCGTGATGTGAAATCATAATAATATCCTCATCGCTTTCAAATATAACGGTATGATCTCCCACAATTTCTCCTTCACGAATAGATTCTGTTGAAAGACGTTCCCGGTCATGCGTGACTTCCTCCGAAAAATTCTCCATATCTATAAACTCTTCTAACATTTTAGCTGTTCCTGAGGGCGCATCTTTTTTATGAATATGATGAGCCTCTGTAATTTTCGCGACATAAGAATTTGGGGTTACTTTTGCCAACATTTGAGTTAGCTTAA
Source organism: uncultured Planctomycetales bacterium (assembly GCA_964541845.1). GTDB lineage: Bacteria > Omnitrophota > Gorgyraeia > Zapsychrales > Zapsychraceae > CAZIRV01. Next base: position 13,713 of record CAZIRV010000039.1, on the reverse strand, counting down.
ATAAAATGTTAACGCCTAATGACATATTCCCAGATAAAACTATTGGGATAATTTTTGATGCTTCACGAATTCTAGACAAATCTTTGCTCTTTAATCCTGTCGTCCCAATAACCATCTTCACATTATTATCAACACAAGCCTGAAGATTAATCATAGTCCCTTCCGGAAGTGTGAATTCAATCAAGACATCACTGTTTTTAATGGACGATGGATCTACACTCACAGGCATATCATTAATAGGTTCTTGAGCGTTAGGATGCTCTTTATATTCCAAGAGAGTGGCAATCATAAAACTTTTATCTTTTAAAGCCAGTCGCGTAATACTTTGCCCCATCCTTCCTCGACAACCACTGATAGCTAATTTCATCATGATAATACTCCATAATTTTGAAGCGCTTGTTTAACCTTTGCTCTATTCACTTCACTTATAGCCCATAATGGTAACCGCAATTCTCCTGAGCATAATCCCATTAATTCACAGGCATATTTTACCGGACCGGGATTACTGTCCACAAACATAGATTGTGCTAAGGGGAAAATTTTATAATGCAACTCTTGAGATTCCCTGAACTTTCCTTCGTCAAATAACTGAATAACTTTTGCGGTATCTGCCGGAATAATATTCGCCACAACCGAAATCACTCCGACGCCTCCGATACTGAGAAGAGGCACTGTTAGCATATCATCCCCCGAAAGAAGAATGAAATCATCAGGACATAACCGTTTAACATCCTGCATTTGCGTCAGACTTCCGGAGGCTTCTTTCACCCCAATGATATTTTTACAATCATTGGCTAAACGCACAACAGTTTTTGTTTCAATATTGATGGCTGCCCGGCCGGCAATATTATAAAGAACAATAGGAATATCCGCGTTATCCGCGATGGTTTTAAAATGTTGATAAAGCCCTTCTTGCGAAGGTTTATTATAATAAGGGGCCACAACCAAAGCCGCGTCTGCGCCTGCTTTAGCTGCGCGTTGTGTCAATGAGAGAGCCTCAGCCGTCGAATTCGATCCTGTTCCGGCGATCACCGGAACACGTCCGGCAGTTGCCTCAATACAGACTTCAATAACCCGGTTATGTTCCTCATGATTAAGTGTGGGCGATTCACCTGTTGTCCCGCAAGGTACAATTCCGTTAGTCCCATTTTTAATATGAAACTCAACCAATTCCCGTAGTTTATCTTCATCCACCCGTCCATCTTTAAATGGCGTCACTAGTGCTACAATCGAACCTCTAAGCATAATATTCTCCTTTAGCAATAAACCTGGCACTTCCTTTAAGCCATACGTTGGCAGGCTGCCCTTCATTAATATCAAATGTAATATCTAAAATTTCTTTACTGGCGGTACGCACTTTCATTTTGGCGTTCTGCTTATTAATAATAGTGGGGTTAGCTTTAAAATAGGTGATAATCGCAGCCGCCACACTTCCTGTTCCGCAGGCCTTAGTTTCCCCTTCGACCCCGCGTTCATATGTCCGCGCGTTCACTAAATTTTTTTTCATTTGTTCCACGAAATTTACATTAGCTCCACGAGGTTGAAATTTTTTATGAAAACGAATAATATTGCCTAATTTATTAACATTAATACTCTCTAAAGAATCTACAAAAATAATGGTATGTGGAACGCCTGTATCAATATAACTCACATCTATTTTTCTTTTATTTATTGTTAACGGAATGCTCACCTTAAAATCAATAGGATCACTTAAACGGATACTAGCAATCTCTCCACTAGCCTCACCTAGAATTTCACCAGCCAGTGTTTCTATCGCAAACAATTTCTTTTTTGACTTTTTATTTTGGACAATATACGTAACCAAACATCGAGCTCCATTGCCGCACATTTCAGCTTCAGTCCCATCAGCATTAATAATACGCATACGATAATCAGATTTTTTTGATTTATCTAAAATTATCAATCCATCTGCACCAATCCCATTAGTTCGATCACAAGCTTTAATAGCGAGAGACTTTAAGTTCAATCCTTTTTGAGCTTCAATAACAATAAAGTCATTTCCCGCCCCTGCCATTTTTGTAAAATTTATTTTTTTCATCGCAAAAAATTCGGTATCGTTTCCCCTTTAATAAGATCATTAAAGGTTTCGCGTTTTTTGACAATTTCAAACTTATTTCCTTTAACCATGACTTCTGGAGGACGACCGCGAACATTATAGTTACTTGCCATCACATACCCATAGGCTCCCGCGCCCATTACGGCTAATAAATCTCCTTTTTTCATAACAGGAAGCCTTCTGTCTTTTGCAAAAAAATCACCGCTTTCACAAATAGGACCCACAACATCCACTTTAATTTTTTTAGTACGTGTTTTCTTTAAAGGCACAACTTCATGATACGCGTCATAAAGTGTCGGACGCATGAGGTCATTCATGCCACCATCAACAATCAAGAATTTTTTAACGCCGTTATCTTTCAAATACAAAACTTGATTTACAAATATCCCGGCGTTTCCGGCAATAAATCGTCCTGGCTCCACCACAATTTTTAATCCTGTCTTCTCTAAATAAGGCAATAAGGCATCGGCAAATTTCTGTGCTGTCTGAGGTTTTTCATCCTTATAAATAATCCCTAAACCTCCTCCAATATCTAAATATTCTAAATTAATGTCCTCTTTTTTTAAAGTATCAATAAATTCAAGAACTTTTTTAATGGCCGCAATAAAAGGCATGCTCGTTGTAATTTGTGAACCAATATGAACATGAAGTCCGTTTATTTTAAGGTGCGTATATTTTTTACGTGACTTCAAGATCTTATGCGCTGTCTTTAAATCAATACCAAATTTATTTTTTAATGTTCCTGTTGTAATTTTAGCATGTGTTGCCGCGGCCACATCCGGATTAATGCGCAAAGCTACACGCGGATTTTTGTTTAATTTCTTCGCGATCCGGTTGATCTCATCAAGCTCCGGAAGAGATTCAACATTAAAAAAAAGAATATTGGCTCTAATCGCCTCAATAATTTCCTCCTCTGTTTTTCCCACAGAGGCAAACACAATTTTCTTTAAATCCGCTTTTGCTTTACGCGCTTTCTTTAATTCACCGACAGAAACAATATCAAATCCAGCCCCTTGATTAACTAATGTTTTGATAACCGCTAAATTATCATTAGCCTTCATGGCAAAACACACAATCGGATCAATCTTCGCAAAGGCTTTTTTGATCTTCATAAAATGATCGACCAGCGTATTATGGCTATAAAGATAAAACGGCGTGCCCACCCTCCTGGCAACCGTACTCACCTTTACGGATTCACAATAAAGTTCATTATTTTTAAATTTGAAGTCATGCATTTAATTTGTCTCTCTTTGTTCGGCATTTAGAGATAAAGAGGTAATCAAATTGTTTTCTTACCACTCTACCTCTTACCTCTAATTTTCAAATTTTTTTTCCATTTTTCAATCTGCTTCTTCACCATCGTTGGATTTGTTGAGCCTAATGATTTTTTGATTTTAACAGACATTTTTGGATTAAGAAGTTTTTTTACGTCAGAGTTAAACTTTATTGAATACTTCTTCAATTCTTTTTCGGAAAGGTCTGCAATTTTTTTTCCTTTATCCACACATTCCTTAATCATCTTTCCAACAATATCATGGGCATCCCGATAGGAGATACCTTTTTGAATCAAATATTCCATAATATCAACGGAGAAAAAATATTCATGGGTAATATGTTCTTCAATAGAGTCTTGCTTGACTTTGAGTGTTAAAAATAATTTTTCTAATAACCCCAGCATATCTTTAACCTTTTCTACAGATTCAAATAACGGCGGTTTATCTAATTGCATATCACGATTATATGTTAAAGGCAGCCCTTTCATGAGCATCAAAAGTTCATTCACGTTGCTGGCTAACTTGGCCGACTCTCCCCGAATAAGCTCCAGCATATCCGGATTTTTCTTATGCGGCATAATTGAAGAACCTGTACATAATGACCAATCGATATTGATAAAATTAAATTCACTCGTCGCCCAAATAATAAAATCTTCTGATATGCGTGAAAAATGGGTGCCGGCAATGGCTAAACCGGAAAGCGCTTCAATGATAAAATCTCGATCACTCACAGAATCAATACTATTTTGGGTGACACCGTGAAAACCTAACTCTTTAGCCAAAAAATTTCGATCTGTCGGCAATGAGGTTCCGGAAAGCGCGCAGCTACCTAATGGCATAACATCTAAACGTTTTAAAGCTCCAAATAATCGCCCTTTATCACGCTCGAGCATTTCAACATAAGCCAACATATGATGGGATAACAAAACAACTTGAGCGGATTGTAAATGTGTATACGCCGGAATAATAATATCCTGATGTTTATCGGCGAATTGAACAATGGCTTTCTGAACCTTGGCTAAAAGATTAATGATAAGCGTTAGCTCAACCAAGCAATACAATTTCATATCCAAAACAATGAGATCATTGCGTGAACGTGCTGTGTGCAGGCGGTCTGCGGCTTTGCCAATTAATTTTTTAAGAGCGGATTGAATATTAGTATGGATATCTTCAGCCTTTGCATCAAACTTAAACTTTCCATCATCAATCTGTTGAGCAAGTTTATTCAAACCGGTAATAATTTTTTTTGCGTCAGTTTTGGGAATAATCCCTTGTTTACCGAGCATATTCGCGTGCGCGATACTTCCGATCACATCATAAATTGCCAATCGATAGTCATAACCGATACTAAAACTAAACTTATCTGCTAAACGATCACTTGACCCTTCAAATCGACTTCCCCAAAATTTAGACATTTTAAATCCTTTTTGTATTTAGTCCCTCTCCCTTTGAGAGAGAGTTAAGGCTTCATTAATTTGCCAACGATCAAAAACTCTCACCTCTTTGCCTTCGGCAAAGGCCCTCTCCCAAAGGGAGAGGGAAAACTTCAAATTTTATTTATTAATCATATATGGTGTTGCCCACAATTGATTGAATCCAGCCGCGAGTTTTTGGTCAAAGACATCGCCTTTTCCATACGTGGCCATTTTCTCACTATAGCGGGAAAATTTAGACTTCCGGCCAACGACGGAACAACTTCCTTTATAAAGCTTTAAACGAACCGTTCCGGTTGTGCGTTGATGCACAGCATTAAAATATTCATCCAATTGCTGCTTTAAGGGGGTATCCCAAAGGCCATTGTATGTAAGCTCAGCATACTTTTGAGAAGCCTGTATTTTGTATCGCATAGTTTCCCGGTCAAGAACCAGGCATTCCAAATCATGAAGTGCCGTATGTAAAACTTCTCCTGCCGGATTCTCATAAATTTCCCGTGACTTAATACCGACCAAGCGATTCTCAATCATATCCATCCTTCCCACAGAATTTTTTCCGGAAATTTTATTTAATTCTTTAATCAAATTAACAGCAGAATACGATTTGCCATTGATCTTCTTTGGAATCCCTTGAAAAAAATCAATCTCAATATAGGTTGGTTTATTAGGTGCTTTTAATGGATTCTGCGTCATCGCGTAAATATCTTCCGGAGGTTCATTCCATGGATTTTCTAACACCCCGCACTCAATCGCCCGTCCGTAAATATTGGTATCAATACTATAAGGATTTTTTTTCGTCACATTAATTTTTATTTTTTGAGAATGAAGGTAATCAATCTCATCATCCCGTGTTTTAAATTCCCATGTGCGAACAGGCGCGATAATCTCCATCTTAGGCTCCATGAGACGAAATGTTGTCTCAAAACGAACCTGATCATTTCCTTTTCCTGTGCAGCCATGCGCAACCGCATCAGCCTTTTCCTTACGGGCAATCAACATTTGATGTTTGGCAATCAATGGACGGGAAAGCGCGCAAGCCAATACATATTTATTTTCATAAAGCGCTCCGGCTTTTAACGCGGGAAAAACATAATCTTCAATCAATTCTTTTTGAAGGTCCAAACAATAAACCCTAGCCGCCCCTGACGTAAGGGCACGCTTTTTAACCTCCGCAAAATCCCCCCCCTGCCCTACATTTCCAATAAACGCAACAGTCTCAAATCCCTTATCCTTCATCCACGGAATAATACAGGAAGTATCCAACCCCCCCGAATAAGCCAACACCACTTTTTTCATTTTATTTTCTCCCTATTTATAAACATTTCCTCTTTTTTATGAACTATAATTTGAAACATTAAATAGAGTCCAAATCGGTATTAGAATCTTTTTTCCCTTTAATTCGATCATTACAACCCCGCTGGATATCCTTAATCGCATTTTTATCTAAATCAAGTCCTAATAAAGGCCTGCGTACAAATTAACTACCGAATAATATTATGTTCTTTGAGGATAAGTTTTATAATTATCGGTAATTTATTGTTGTACAGTGCCTAACTCATCAACTTTTTCATATTCTTTCCAGGGAATAATAATTTCCATCGGTTTACCTTGTTCATTAACAACAACCTTTTTATGAATAGTAGATCGTTTGATAAATTTCGTTCTATCTCCATACTATAGTATAGTGAAAATTTATCGTCGGAATATAAGAAAAATATTGCCTTCAAAAATGATATAAAATTTATCAAGCCGACTAATAGTTAACATAAATTCCTCCCTGATACTTATGCTTTCATTAAAAATATTAATATCGCTTTTTGCGTGTGCAGGCGGTTTTCAGCTTGATCAAAAACAATAGAATGGGAGCCGTCGATAACTTTTTCGGTGACTTCTTGTCCCCGGTGTGCCGGCAGACAATGCATAAAAATATAATTTTTTCTTGCTAAAGCCACAAGCTCCGCGTTAATTTGAAATTCATGAAAGTCTGTTAAGCGCTGTTGATTTTCCTGTTCCTGTCCCATGCTCACCCACACATCGGAATAAATTATATCGACATCTTTAACCATATCCTTTGAAGACTTGCTAATAAGAATTTTTACTCCTGTTTCTTTAGCATATTTTTTTGACAGGTCAACAATTTCTTTCTGTGGTTCATACCCTTCCGGCGTCGCAATATTTAAATTAACACCTATTTTCGCGCAAATCAGCATTAACGAATGACAAACATTATTCCCATCTCCAACATAGGCCATTGTTAAGCCTTCCAATTTTCCAAATTTCTCTTTCACTGAAAAAATATCTGTTAACGCCTGGCATGGATGATAGAGGTCACACAGACCGTTAATAACCGGAATCGTTGAATGTGTTGCTAAATCAACAATGTCTTGGTGCGTATATGTTCGGGCAACAATGCCGTCAAGATAGCGGGACAATGTATTGGCCACATCAGACGTTGATTCGCGTACCCCTAAATTAATTTCATCCGGTCCTAAATAAAGACAGTGTCCGCCTAGTTGATAGATTCCCACATCAAAGGAAGCTCGTGTCCGATTAGACGGCTTTTGAAAAACAAGACCAATCGATTTTCCTGTTAGTAAATCATTCGCGTAAGTCTTGTCTTCTTTAACCTTCGCAGCTAAATCCAAAATTTTAAAGATTTCTTCCTGACTAAAATTTTTCAGACTCAACAGGTCACGTTTCATAATCATTCCCCAATTTTTGATGTACTACATATTACCTTCTCTAAAATATATAAAGCCTTGTTCGCTTGTTTTTTTGTTACGTTTAAGGCCGGCATAAAACGTAGAATATTACCTTGAGTGCAATTGATGATTAGCCCTTGATTAAAGCATTCTTCGTAAATTTCCTTTCCTTCAATATTCAATTCAATCCCAATCATAAGTCCAATTCCGCGGACATCCACAATACACTCAAACTTTTCTTTAAGCACGTTCAACTCTTTTAAAAGATAAGCACTCATGATTTTAGTATTCTTTAGCATTTTATCACTATGAATGGCTTTAAACGCACCTAAAGCTGCTTTACAGACTAGAGGACTGCCTCCAAAAGTTGAGGCGTGCATTCCCGGTTTAAAAGTATCGGCAATTTTATTTTTAACAACAATGGCGCCAATCGGCAACCCTCCCCCTAATGCCTTTGCTAAAATCATGACATCCGGCGTAATTCCATAATGTTGAAATCCAAACATGGTTCCTAAGCGTCCCATTCCTGTTTGCACCTCATCAAAAATTAAAAGAATATTTTTCTGATTACACAGATTACGCAAAGCTTGAATATACTCCTTATCTGTGATATTCACGCCGCCCTCTCCCTGGACTAATTCCAACAGGACCGCAACTGTTTTATCCGTAATGACGGACTCTAAAGCCTGAAGGTTATTAAACGGAACATACTTAAATCCTTGAGGTAATGGCTTAAAAGGTTCACTGTATTGGGACTGACCCGTTGCGGTCATCGCGCCCATGGTCCGTCCATGAAAAGACTTTTCCATGGTGATAATTTCATGCCGTTCACCCTGACCATATGCGCGCGCGAATTTAATCGCGGCTTCATTGCCTTCGGCTCCACTGTTACAAAAAAATACTTTTCCTGGAAAAGAGCATCGAATAATTTCTTTAGCTAACTTAACTTGATTCGGATGATAAAAATTATTAGGAACATGAATTAATTTTGATATCTGATCACGCACCCCCGCCATAACTTTAGGATGACAATGCCCTACATTATTCACACCCCATCCCGGGAAAAAATCTAAATATTTTTTTCCATCTACATCAATCAAATTCATTCCCTTCCCCTTAACAAAAATTGCTGGTGTCCGTGTGTAGGTCGAAAGAATATATTTATCGTAATTTTTAAAAATATCTATTTTTTTCATGAATTAAAACTCTATTATCCTTTTAAAATTTGTGTTCCGATCCCTTTGTCTGTAAAAATTTCAAGTAAAAGTGCGTGCTGAACACAAGCATCCACAATATGCGTTTTTTTAACACCTCCATTTAAGGCCTCTACACAGGCTCTGACTTTTGGAATCATACCTCCCTGAATGACATTTAACTTAGTCAAATTTGCAATCTCGTCAATCGTCAATGTTGAAATCAAAGAATCCGCATCATCCTGTGTCCTCATGACGCCTTGAACATTGGTTAATAAAACCAACTTCTCGGCATCCATTGAACTGGCAATGGCGCTGGCCACTTCATCGGCATTAATATTATGCGGCTGCTTTTCCACACTAATTCCCATGGGGGAAAGAACAGTAATGTAACCCCGTTTTAAATGGCTATCTAAGGCTTCCTTATCAATATCTGTAATTGTGCCGACAAATCCTAAATCCTTTGCTGATTTTCGTTTTTTAACATGGATAATATTTTCATCGCCCTTAAGTCCAGTCACATCCCCTTTTAACTCTTTAATTCCCTTTACAATTTTTTTATTGAGTTTTTCAAGTTCTTCACTGACAATATTTAAAGTTTCTTTATCTGTAACACGGATACCTTCATGAAATTCCGACTTGAGGCCTGCTTCTTTAAGACGCCCACTAATATGAGGACCTCCCCCATGGACTAAAATGGTTCGAATCCCCACGTAACTCAAAAAAACAATATCCTCCAAAACATTTTTTCGAATGGCATCGTTATCCAAAATACTTCCACCATACTTGATAACAAATATTTTCCGTCGAAAAGAATGAATATAAGGAATAGCCTCAATAAGAACACTGGCTTTCTTGATACTAGATTCCATTAGTTATACTCCGCATTAATTCGAATGTATTCATTCGATAAATCTGATGTATACACCGTTGCCGTACCTTTTCCTAAATTTAAATCCGCTGTAATACTAATATTTTTTTCCTCAAATGAACTAAATTTAATATTTAAATTTTTCTCTGTAATCTGTTTAATTCCTAATGCTCCAATCGCGGCTGCTACGCGTCCCCAATTGGGATTACTTCCATACGCCGCTGTTTTAACCAAATTACAATTGGCGATCTTAAGGGCCACTTTTTTTGCCTGCGCGTCATCTTTGGCATCCACGACATTAATTTCAATAAATTTTGTTGCCCCCTCTCCATCGCGCACAATTTTTTTAGCCATGTCTAAACAAACATACTTTAACGCTTCACAAAAAATGTTAAAATCTTTTCCCGATTTCATAATTTTTTTATTACGCGCCAACCCATTAGCCATCACAACAACCATATCATTAGTACTCATACAGCCATCGACCGTAATGCAGTTAAAGGATAAATCATTGGCTTTTTTTAAAGCTAATTTTAACATTTTGGAATCAATCGCGGCATCAGTTGTGATAAAACATAACATTGTAGCCATATTCGGCGCAATCATTCCGGAGCCCTTAGAACAAGCTCCCATTGTTACCTTTTTACCTCCCAACGTAACCTGAACAGTCACTTCTTTTGTACACAAATCCGTTGTTAAAATAGCTTTAGCCGCCTTACCGGCCCCTTGAATACTCAGCCCTTTTACAAGCTTTGAGGACGCTTTTTTAATATTACTATATTCTAACGGTTTACTGATAATTCCTGTTGAAGCGACGATGATATCTTGTTCTGGAATATCTGTCAAATTGCTCACCAATTGCGCCATTTGCTCAGCATATTTCAGACCAAAACTTCCTGTAAAACAGTTCGCATTTCCACTATTCGCAATAATAGCCTGAATTTTGTTATTATGAATATGCTTTTGACTCACCACTAAGGGCGCGGCTTTTATAGAATTTTTTGTAAAAATACCGGCCCCCACAGCAGGAACATCACTGACAATAAGGGCTAAATCCGGTTTTCTGGATTTTTTGATGCCACATGCCAGCCCATTCGCCTTAAATCCTTCTGGTTGAGTTACTCCTCCCTTAATAATTCTCACAGTAAACCTTCCTCTTCTTTAAAGCCTTTCATAATATTCATATTTTGAACCGCTTGCCCTGCGGCCCCTTTAACCAAATTATCAATTGCGCTGGTGATCACCAATAATTGTTTATCGACACTTAGCGTAAAACCAATATCACAGTAATTTGTTCTAACAACATTCTTTAATTCCGGTTGTTGCCCTTGCGGAAGAACGCGCACAAAAGGCTCGATTTTATAAAATCGTTGATAAACTTTATGGATTTCCGAAAAAGAAATTTTATCATTTAATCGGATATAAATTGTTTCTAAAATCCCCCGGTTAACCGGCAAAAGATGTGGAACAAAATCAATAACAATGGGCTCTCGGGAAATCTTGGAAAGATACAACTCAATCTCCGGAACATGCTGATGATGAAGCACTTTATAAGCCATGAAGTTTTCATTAAGTTCAGAAAAATTCAATGTAACTTTTGCCTTACGTCCAGACCCGGACACTCCTGATTTCGCGTCAATAATAATTGATTGAATCAACTCTGAATGGATGGCCGTCAGAGGAGCTAAGGCCAAAATAGCGGCCGTTGGATAACATCCCGGATTAGCAATAAAATGTGATTTTTTAATGTCCTCACGGTAAAGTTCCGGCAATCCATACACAGCTTTATTCAAATGATGACTGTCTTTATGTGCTACTCCATACCATTTTTTATACGTGCGCGCTGTCTCAAGACGATAATCTCCACTAAGGTCAATGACCTTTTTCCCTGTCTTTAACAGGAAAGGGGTTATCTCCATAGAAATGGTATGCGGCACGGCTAAAAAAATAAGGTCACATAATTTAACGGCTTTGTTCAGATTGAATTTATCACAAGTTAAATTTATTCGCCCTAAAAATTGAGGCCAGATATCCGTTATTTTACCAATGGTATTATTCGCGCTCACATACGTTACACGTACCTGGGAGTGCTTTAATAACAATTCAAGCGCCGTCATACCCGAATATCCACTTACTCCTACAATGCCTACGTTAATCATGATAATTCCTTTTGTTTTTATGTAAAGACGTACCGGGGCGTCTTTATCAAAATGTCAGAATAAAATAAAAAACCTACCTCGTCAATGCTTTTCGCAAAAGAGAGGTAGGTTTTTTAATGAAAAATTAAATTGTTAGGTATTTATCGTTTAACCCACTGGAATTTTTTTCGCGCTCCCTTTTGTCCAGGCTTTTGCCTTTCCTTCATCCTTGGGTCACGCCTCATCATATCCGCTTTTTTAAGAATTTTTTTATTTTCCGGATCACATAAAACTAACGCGCGTGCTAATCCTAAACGAAATGCTCCTGCTTGTCCCGTGCTTCCGCCACCAGTTACCTTGACCCGAAGATCAAATTTCCCCAAAGTATTGGTCAATTTTAACGGCTCTAAAATTGTAATACGATCTGTTTCCCGAGGAAAATAGTTTTCAAAATCACGCTTGTTAACACGAATGCTTCCTTTTCCTGGAATCAAATTTACACGGGCTACTGAACTTTTTCGTCGCCCTGTTGCTCCATATTTTACAACTTCTACCATAATTCTTCCTTTTTCTTATTATATTTCTAGTGGCATTGGTTTCTGCGCTTCATGAGGATGCTTATCCCCTGCATAAATCTTTAACTTTGTCTTTACATGATTTCCTAAAGGACCCGCTGGAATCATTCGATTAATGGCTAATTCTAATACCTTTGCCGGGGCTCGTTTTAACATTTCTTCCAACCTAACCGTTTTTTGTCCTGAATGGTATCCTGAATAACGATGATATTCTTTTTGTTGAAACTTCTTTCCAGTAACCTTTACTTTTTCCGCGTTAATAATCACAATCATATCCCCTGTATCAACATGGGGTGTATACGTAACTTTGTGTTTACCTCGTAAAATCGTTGCCGCTTTTGCCGCGATTTTCCCAAGAATTTTATCTTGCGCGTCAATAAGATAACATTTCCGATCTACTTCCGAAGCCTTTGCCATATATGTTTTATTTGCTACCCTAACCATTTGTTCTTCCTCATATATATAATTTACATTATTCCAAAATTGAGCCCATATAATATCACTTTGTTGTTGGATGTCAACAGTTTATTTTGTCTCTTTGCCCCCTTCAACTCCAATTTAAAACTGAGAAGCGAAGACCAACGAGGAGAGAATTTTCGGATAGTGAAGGTTATGATCGTGTGAATAAATTTAATGAATAGAAAGCTCTCTCCCGAATTATTCGTCACAACCATTTTACGTGTGTTACGTATTATGTAAAGTTCAATTTATTTTCTGCTCTTTCACTAACTCCCTTATTTGATTTTTGGAGGCTTTTTGGCGGATGTAAAGATTGTCGGATTTGCGGAACCAGTAGACACGCTTAAAAAAGGCTGAACGAAAATCAGGTAATGTCCAATTAACCTTTATGGCCTCAACATCCTGACCGTTAATTTTTATTATTTCAGGACCTTTATTTTGAGCCACCATTAAATATTCTGTAACATCATCATTCCGAAGCGCCCAAAATTTCAATGAATGTTTCCCGGATTTAACAAACTGCACAAGTCCTAATTTCGGATTATAATAAAAAGGTTTTCCATCAATCTTAATTTTTTTGTTAAAAGCTTTACCATCTAATTTTCCATTAAGTAATAACATATTACCTTCACGTTTGCCTACATAAAAAGTTTGATCACCTGGACGATTGACCTTCCAAGATAATGTCGCATATTGACGATCCAATACATATTCTTCTAGCGTAATATACTTTCCCTCCTTTTTCTTCCAATACACCGTTCGCTGCCCCCCCTGAATATCTCCAATCGTAATATCAAACGTGTTGACAACCACCCCTGTTTTCTCATCATAAGTCCGATAAGAAAGCACCTTTTCCGCAAGGGCTGTGCTGGATAGCATCAGAAAAAATATTAGTATATAAATCAATTTTTTCATAAAAAACATTCTTTTTTTATTTAGTGTCCCCTGAAAAATTGCTTTTGCCACTTCAACATGGCATAAGCATCAGTTT
>CAZIRV010000038.1:0-18108 GCA_964541845.1 uncultured Planctomycetales bacterium | reverse complement strand
CGTTTGTAAATATTTAGGTCAATACCTCGTGGGCTTGCTCCGAGGTAGTTTATTTTTAAAAAATAATTCCCTGTTTTTTTGTAGTGGCGGTCCTTGTGTCCGTCAGAACTGTAATTGAGGAGGATTTATGTATCCATTAGCATCATCACAGCCTAAAAACTGGCCGGAAGAGGGAAATGCTGTCTGGAAGTGTCTGGAAGAGCATTGGGGGCACCTTATCAATGGGCGGGTAGACGAATTTTTAGAATATATCCACGATGATTTCCTTGGATTTGGGCATGAAAGTCCTATTAATATTGACAAGCCCTGGTTGAAAAAATGGGTGGGGTTTTGGACAAAAAGTACAGATATTGTTATCTGTGAACTCAGGCCGGTAGATGTGCATATTCATGGGGATATTGCTATTCTTCAATATTTTATTTTTACTATTGAGAAAAATTCGGAAGGTGGAAAACGTGTTATTCGTCGATACACAATGACATGGAAAAAGCAGCCTGAACGTTGGGTTGTCATTGGAAGCCATAATAATCTGGCGGATGAGTCTGTTAGAGGTGGGTAGAAGTAACTGTTCACGGAATATGTTGTGAACGGTTATAAAAAAGGAGAGCATGAAATGAAAAAGAAATTAATTATTACATCTCTATTAGCTTTGGGGCTGATTTTTTCGTCTTCAGTAAAGTCTTTTGCTGAGATGAGTGGAAAGGATTTTGTAAAAGAAATTTTTAACCGGGAAAACCCTTTAACAACATTTGAGATGGGAACAGAAGTTTCCCATATCAGATATGCCGAACCGAGTTTCATGAAAGATAAGGGGTATATGTATGGAATTTTTAGCTCGGCAACGTACCGCACCTCTGAAAATAATCATATTAGGTCTATTAAGGATATTTTTACAGATGAAAATAAAATTAATATGTTTAAAATTGATGGAAAATTTAGTTGGGGAACCGTTGATTATGAGTCAGAAGGAACAGGAACCATTGATAATATTACGGATTATATGTTAGAATTGCGCGGGGTAACAGGATACGATATTTCGGTTTTTCAGTCTTCAAGAATAACACCTTATGTAGGCTTTGGTTTTCGTTATTTAAATGATGATTCCGGAGGAGAAACATCAACAACCGGACAATTTGGATATGAGAGAGAGGCTAATTATTTTTATCTGCCCATTGGCCTTGAGACGCGCACACCATTCAATGGTGGCTGGGCGTTGGATATGATTTTTGAATATGATGTATTTTTAGGAGGAAAACAAAAGAGTCATTTAGGCGATGCCGTTGCCGGATTAGGTATCGTTAAAAGTGAGCAAAAAAAAGGTTTTGGTTTGAGAGGATCTTTTAAAATAAAGAAAGAAACCGAAAAGATGGATTTTTATGTTGAGCCGTTTATTCGTTATTGGAAAATTGATGATTCCGAAGTTTCTGCAATTACGTATAATGGCGTTGTTGTTGGTTTTGGTTTGGAACCCGAAAATAATTCTACAGAATATGGTATTAAATTAGGTTTACAATTTTAGGATTTGTAAATTTTGGAAAGAGGTAAAGTGTTAGAGAATAACCAAGTTGATTTTACTAAGCCCCTGAGGGTTCTTATTATTGAAGATACTCCTGTTGATCGACGGATGTTGGAGTCTATGTTAGCAGAATCATCAGGAGTAACCTCTTTTTTACGGAGTGCTTCTTCAATGGCTGAGGCCGTAAAGTTATTGGAACAGCATGATTTTGAGGTGGTTGTTTTGGATTTAGATTTGCCAGATACTCAAGGAGAGGATACTTTAAAAAAATTACGAGAGGTTTCTACCACAATTGCAATTGTGGTTAATACAGGGGCGTATGATGATGATCTAGGTCTCAAAATTTTGAGGTGGGGGACGCAGGATTTTCTCATTAAAGGTAAATATAATGCCTACCTTTTAAACAAGGTACTTCGTTATGCTATAGAACGTAAACGCCTGGATGATGAGCTTAAAGAAGCTTACGCAAAATTAAAAGATACGCAGGAACAGCTTATTCAATCAGAGAAACTGAAGGTTGTTGGAGGGTTGGCCAGTGGTGTTGCTCACGAAGTTAAAAATCCTTTGGCAACTATTCTTTATGGAGCAACCTACCTCTGTGAACAGCTAAAAAATAAAGATGAAAATATTGATAAAGTGTTAAAAAACATTCGAGAGGCTGTTGATCGGGCCAATACTATTATTACGGATCTTTTGGATTTTTCCAGTTTAAGTCGTTTAAACACAGGAATGCATGATTTAAATGATATTGTCGAAAAATCTTTGTCATTGGTGAATCATCAGCTTGATAAAAATCATATTAAAGTTAAAAAAGAGCTTGTTGTTGATTTGCCAAAAGTAAATATTGACCGTAACAAAGTCGAACAGGTTCTTGTCAATTTAATTTTAAATTCTATTTATGCGACCACAGATAAGGGAACATTAATATTAAAAACATTGATTTTTGTGTTATCCGAAGATTTTAAAGATTTTTTCAGGCTTAGTCGAAAAGAGTTTAGTCCGGGGTGCAGTATCGTAGTCGCTGAAATCCTGGATGAAGGGTGTGGAATTCCCGAGAGTCAAATTAATAAAGTATTTGATCCTTTTTTTACATCAAGACGTGCTAGGGGTGGTGTAGGGCTTGGATTAGCGGTTTCAAAGAATATTATGGAAATTCATAAAGGGGATATTCTTATTGAAAATAGACCGGAGGGGGGTGTAAGAGCAAGGCTTATTTTTAAGGCGTAGGAGAGCATGAAACTTTCCCGTCCAGTGAAAATTGTCAGGCTTATAGTTTTCATTGGCAGGAGAAGGGTGAGATTAGGAGGTTTGAATGGCAAAGAAAAAAATTTTACTTATTGATGATGAAAAGGCTTTTACAGAGATGTTGAGGTTAAATTTAGAGTCTACCGGCGGGTATGATGTCCGGATAGAAAATAATGCTAAAAAGGCTTTGCTAGTGGCTATGGAGTTTCGACCGGATTTGATTCTGCTTGATGTTATTATGCCCGCGAAAGAGGGTCCGGATGTCTTTATTGAAATTAAAAATGAGAAAACATTAAAAGAAATCCCTGTTGTTTTTTTAACAGCCACGGTAACCAATGAGGAGATGCATGATCAGGAAGGGCTCATCGGGGGGCGTCAGTTTATTGCTAAGCCATGTAGTCTTGAGACGTTAATACATGTTATTGAAAAAAGTATAACGGCTAATATATTTAATTCGGATCGAACATGAAAAAAAAGGTAATAAAAAAGACAGCCAGTCCGTATATTTCTGTTAAGCGTTCTCACATTCATAGTAGAGGAGTCTTTGCCAAAAAAGATATTCCAGAAGGCTCCCGTGTTATTGAATATGTTGGAGAAAAAATTACAAAAGCTGAATCAGACCGCAGGGCAGATATTCCTTTAGAACGCGCAAAGATAAATAAAAAATATGGGGCAGTTTATTTATTTGAGCTGAATAAACGTTATGATTTGGATGGAGATGTTCCTTATAATACAGCTAAATACATTAATCATTCTTGCAGCCCAAATTGCGAAACAGATATTATTAGAGGGCATATTTGGATTATTGCTTTAAGCGATGTTAAAAAGGGGGAAGAGTTATCTTATAATTATGGCTATGGATATGAGGATTTTGAAGAGCATGAATGCCGATGTGGAGCGGATAATTGTGTTGGTTATATTTTAGATGAAGATCACTGGCCTAAATTGAGAAGAAAAAACTTGAGAAGCAAAAAAAAAAATAAAAAAGTGTAACTAGTTGTTTTGCAGTAAGTTGTATCATCTTTTAAAAAGGTCATTGCCTTGACATTATTTCTTGCAAAATGCTATACTTCTTAGACCTTCTTATTAAAGGTTTGTATAGAAATAATCGGTCCATATTTAATAAAGAGTTCCATTGATTAAACGATTTAAAGTCCATCGTTTATTTGTAAATTTTAAGAAGTCGCACTTTAAGTAAAGTTATGAAAAATAAAAAAATTATTTATAGAGTTTTTAGTATTTCTATCGGTATTGTCTTTTTTTCCCAAAATATTTTTGCTGAAGAAGTTTTCCTTAGTTCACTCAGTTATAGCTCCTTATTTAGTGAAAATTCTTCTCAAACGGGATCAAAAAAGCGTGGACAAAAGGATTCTTTAACTTCTGAAGAAAGAAAAATTGCGGTTTCTTTTGTTGAACATGGGATGTCTCGTTATGAAAGAGGGGATGTCTCTGGAGCTGTGGGAGATTTTAGTCGGGCGTTATTGCTTGATCCACATAATAGAGAAGCTCAGCGCGGGTTAATTCAGTTGGCCTCAAGTGAAAAGCTGTCTGCCAAACAAAAGATGAGTCTGTTTCTTTTAGAAGATCTTTTGAGAAACGTTAAAGCTTTGCAAAAAAGGGTCATTTACTTTGAAGACAAAAAGTTAGTGTTAATAGAGGATTTATTGAAAAAAGGACATTTTAAAAAAGATTTAAAAAAAGAAATGAAAGAAATATATGATAATTCTGGTGTTCAATCCAGAAATGATGCTTACGAAGATCAAAAGGATCCTCTTGAAGTTGTGAATATATCATTAAATTTTGAAAAGGATCAAATGGCGGAAAAAATAGTTGCTTTACAAAAGCAATGTGTTCGATTACGCCAAATATATAGGAAGGTTGAGTCCTCTGAACAGAATCAAATGCGGGGTGCTTCTAATATAAGAACAGAAGAGCCCCTAAATATTTACGCGCAAAATTTTTATACTCAAAAGAATGATTTTCTTCTTCCTTTTCAAAAAGAGGCGTTGAAACTTGAAAAAAAAGTTTCTCATGTTCAGGGGCGAGTGGAGGAGTTGAGAAAGCAAGTTGAGCAAAAAGATGAGAAAATTGAGAAATTAACAGGAAATTTAGTTGACTCCGCGCTGAAATTATCTGAGAAAAAGATGTTGCTTAAAGAAAAAACAGGCGATATTGTATCGCTTAACACAGAATTACAGGATTTTCAATCGCGCTTTAAACTTGGGCAGCGTATTATCCAGGAAAAAGAGGGGGAAATTCAATCATTAAAGAAATTATTTGAAGAAAAAAGACTTAAAGTGCAAAAAAATCGTAAGTCTAAAGATTCCTTATTGGCACAGGATAAAAATTTAAAAATTCTTAACGAGAAATTATTGCTTTCTAAAAAAGATCTTTTAAAAACTCAAAAATTAATAGAGGATAAGTCTAATGAAATAGCTTTATTGAGTAAGGCGGTTGAAGAGTTGAAAGAAAAGGTTCAAGACTCTGAAAAAACTATTAAAAAGAAAACAGAAGAAAATTTGTTATTTCAAAGTAATTTTAAAAGAAACAGGGACAAGCTTATAAAAAAAGAAATTGTGTTAAAAGATAAAAAATTAGAGAAATTAAATGTAGAGATTAAATCTTTACAAAAAAAGTTAAAGCAAAAGGATTCTAAATTATTAGCTAAAAAAAAGAAGGAATTTAAGAAAACCCTTTTGTCCAGAGATAAAAAAGAGCAAGAGTTGAGGAAAGCTTTATCATTTTTGAAGAATGAAAGGTTAGGGAAATTAAATGTAGAGATTAAATCTTTACAAAAAAAGTTAAAGCAAAAGGATTCTAAATTATTAGCTAAAAAAAAGAAGGAATTTAAGAAAACCCTTTTGTCCAGAGATAAAAAAGAGCAAGAGTTGAGGAAAGCTTTATCATTTTTGAAGAATGAAAGGTTAGGGAAATTAAATGTAGAGATTAAATCTTTACAAAAAAAGCTAAAACAAAAAAACTCCAAATTATTGGCTAAAAAGGAGAAGGAGTTTAAGAAAATTCTTTTGTCCAGAGATAAAAAAGAGCAAGAGTTGAGTAAAGCGTTGTTATCTTCGGAAGGAAAATTAGTGAGTGCTAAGAAAGTTATTAAAAAAAATGTTGATACAGTAGCTACATTAAACAGAACGTTAGACAAACTTCATGTTCGTTTTAAAAATGATGAGAAAGCAGTTTATAAAAAAGATAAAAAAATAATTTTTCTTCAAAAAAGTCTTAAGAAAAAAGCAACTGAGCTAGCGAAAAAAAATCAGAAAAAGTTAAGAAAATCGCTTTCTTTAAAGGATAAAGAGTTAGAAAAAATTACAAAAATTTTAAATAGTTCAAAAGAAGAGCTAGCGAAAATTAAAGAATTGGTTAATAAAAAAATTAATGAAATAACTTTTTTAAACAGTAAATTGAATGAGCAGAAGATAGAGACAGCTAAGAGAGAAGAAGCTATTCAACAGAAAAATGAAGAAATTCGGTTTTTGAAGGGGAATGCCGCTAAAGTTAAGGATAAAACAGAACTAAAAGAACAGGTGGCAAAAGACTCAATAGAAAAACCGAAAGAAATGTTGGCTATGGAATACAAGCTTGATGAGCTTAATGACGTTTTGATGATGTATCGTCATGGATTGGCAGAGGCGAATAGTAAAATAGAAGAGCGAGATAAACGGTGGGCATCGGTAAGTGATGAAATTGAGTCTTTAAAGACAAAAATTTATATTCATGAAAAAACAATTAAATCGAAAGAGGCAAGGATTCAGTTGTTGAAGGATAAACTGGTTAAAAATCATGAAGATAAAAATAAATATAATGAGGGATTGCGCAAAATTATTTCGTCGAAAGTTGAGGAATTAAATAAAATCAAGGCCTCAATGGAAATGTATAAAGATTCGTTATCCAAGTCGCAACAGGAATTGGGTAAAAAGGATGCCAGTTTGAATCTTGTTAATGATGAGTTAACTGTTTTAAAGGCGAAATTTAAGTCTGGTCAGATTGTTTTAAAGGCAGACGAAGTTAATCAGTTATCACAAATGAAGCGTTTGGCTGTCAATGAAAAAAAGATGTCAGAACTTGAAGGAATTTTGGCGATATATCGAGAAAAATTAAGTGATTCACATAAAATGATAAAGAAAAAAAATGCAAATATTGTAACCTTAGATGAACAATTAAATTTTGTTCAGGTGAAATTGTTTGAGAAAAATAAGATGCTCAAAAATACCAAGAAAGGTTTGACTGTTTTAGAGGAACAGTTGATAGGGGTTCAGGAAAAAATAGCAAAGTTGAAAAATATTTCAGGAAAAAGGCGTTTAAAACAGTCAAAAGTTAAAAAAGAAATTCAGGATATCCAGTCAAAAGTTAAAAACATTCATGACTCTTTGTTGGAGCAGCTAAGCTCTTTTGAAAAATTTGATGCTCATTTGGCAATTGGAGAATTAAACTAATATTTTTTATGTCTAAATTTTTAAAATATACATTTTTTTTCTTTATATTCTCCATCCCCGGTTCTATTGAAGCGGCTAACGTAACTCTTTCTACAGACTCGGTAGTTAAAATTTTTGTAACTTCTAATAGCGTGGATTATTATCGTCCTTGGCAAGACAAAGGAATGTCCTCTTTTGGAGGCTCGGGGGCTATTATTAAAGGCAATAAAATTCTTACCAACGCGCATGTCGTTGCTGATAATACTTTTATTCAGGTTAAGAAAGAGGCAGATCCTAAAAAATATACAGCCAAGGTCGAGGCAATTGCGTATGATTGTGATTTAGCTCTTCTTTCAGTCAACGATCCGGATTTTTTTGAAGGAACACATTCGTTGGAGCTTGGAGGGCTTCCTAATTTGCAAGATAACGTTATGGTGATCGGCTATCCGCAGGGTGGGGATAAAATTTCTATTACTGAAGGAGTCGTTTCCCGCGTGGAGGTGACATCATATTCTCAGAGTTCCAGACAGTTGTTAACTGTTCAAATTGACGCGGCCATTAATCCCGGTAATAGCGGAGGACCGGTTGTTCAGGATGGAAATCTGGTTGGGATTGCTATGCAAATTTTGCAATCCAGTCAAAGTATAGGCTATATGATTCCAGTGCCAATTATTAAGCATTTTTTTACAGATTTAAAGGATGGTAAATATGATGGGTTTCCTTTAATCGGTATTGAATTTAATAATACAGAAAATACAGCCCTTCGCGATTATTTTAATATTCAACAGGAAACAGGGGGTATTCTGGTTTCTAATATTTTGCCATTTTCTCCAGCATATGGGCAGTTAAAAAGAGGTGATATTGTTTTGTCTCTCAATGGTATCGCTATTGGAGAGGATGGGACGTTTCAATTTCGTGGAAAAGAGCGTCTGACGTTACCTTATCTTATTACTCAGAAGCAAATAGGAGGAGAACTTCAATTGAAGGTTATGCGCAATGGAAAGGTTGAAAATATTCTTGTAACTTTAAAGCCGTTTGAATCCTTGGTTCCACCACCACATTATTTCAAAGAACCTCCGTATTATATTTATGGGGGAATGGTTTTTACGGTTTTGAGTACAGATTTGTTGAGTTCTTGGGGAAAGCGTTGGTGGGAGAAGGCCCCATTGAATTTTAAAGATTATTTAATGGGGAAAGGACGTTCAAATAACAAAGGACTTAAGGAAGTAGTTGTTTTACTTAACGTTTTACCAGATGATATTAATGTTGGTTATCACCGTTTTGGTAATGATGTTGTTACAAAAGTTAATGGAAAGGAGTTTAAATCTTTTAAAGAGTTTGTTATTTTATTAAGTAAGGTTAAAGATGAAAGTAAATATACGATCATTGAAACTGAGCGACGAAAAGAAATTATTGTGAATAATGCCAACATTGATCAAGTTAATAATGAAATTTTGAAACGTAATAATATCCCATCTCAATTTTCAAAAGATGTAGAAGAATGGTCAAAAAATAATTAACATTTTCCCTTTCGGCTCTTGTTTTCTTTACAAAGTATGATATCTTTAAAGTATAATTAAAAGAAAGGGTTTTCTTGATGATTATTACTTATAAAAGTTTAAGAGGGAATTATTTGAGCAAAACATTATCTTGCTCCATTATTTTTATATTTCTCTCCACTTCAGTCATTTCCCCAACTATTGGGTTAGCTCAATCCATTCCACAAACAACGTTAAATCTTCCTGTTCCAGGGGCAATGCTTTCCATAAGTCCTGGATTTACACCTCCTTTAATTAAGGGTCTGACTATTCATCCTGAAAACGCCTTAGAGTTTGATTTTATTGTATATCATGGGGATGATAGTCTCCAGGGAAAATCATTAGAAAAAGAGTCACTTAAGCTGATTAAATATTTCATGGCATCTTTAACAACTCCTGAAGAGGAGATGTGGGTGAATTTATCTCCTTATGAAAAAGACCGTATTATTCCAGAGGCCTTTGGGCAGACGGAAATGGGAAGAGATTTGTTAGCACAGGATTATCTTTTAAAGCAATTAACCGCTTCGTTAATGTATCCGGAAGATGAACTGGGAAAGGTATTTTGGAAAAATGTGTATGAAAAAGCATATGAACGGTTTGGAACAACTGAAATTCCAATTAATACGTTTAATAAGGTGTGGATTGTACCGGACAAAGCCGTTGTTTATGAGCATGAGGGAACAGCATTAATTGTGGATCAGCATTTGAAGGTGATGCTGGAAGAGGATTATTTGGCGATGGCGGAAAATAATATTAGTGCAGGGGCAGGTTTAGAACCCATCCCTACGAATAATAATTTTCAAATGCCGACGCTGGAGGGTCGGCATGCCGATCAGAACATCGGCACCAAAATTATTCGTGAAATATTAATCCCGGAAATCGAACGTGAAGTCAATGAAGGCAAAAATTTTGCTAACCTTCGTCAAATTTACAACTCCATGATTTTAGCAGTATGGTATAAGAAAAATTTAAAGGAAAGCTTATTGGGGCAGGTGTATGTGGATCAAAATAAAGTTAAAGGAGTTGATGTAGAAGATAAAGAAGTTAAGCAAAAAATTTATCAGCAATATTTAGAGGCATTTAAAAAAGGTGTTTATAATTATATTAAAGAAGATTATGATCCCGCGACTAAAGAAATAGTTCCAAGGAAATATTTTTCGGGAGGAACTAAGGGGCTTGATCCGGACATTTTAGTAACAGAAACAGACATAGTAGGTAGCCCTATTGCAGATCAAATAAGGAGCGTTTCATCAGCTATTACAGGGAAAGATTATAGTGTTGTGGATACAAAATTAGGTGAGAATCAAGAAGAAACAGATCTAATTGTAGCAGGTTTAAATAAGCAAAAAATAGCATATTCCACGGTTGATGAAAAAGTGGCATATCCAAGACCACCGATTAAATTTAATAAATATGGAAAAATTTATCCTTTTTGGAGAATGGTTAACGGATTGGTAGAAATACTTTTAGAAGAACAGCAACAAGGAAAGGATAAAGTTATTTTAAATCATCGTGAAAAATTGAGATTAGCTATGGAATTCTATGATCGATTTGGGTTTGAAAATATAGAGAATGGTGATGGAATTAATTTTCAGGAAATATTCGATTATTTAGAGGGGTTTGGATTTCTCCAAAGAGAAAGTAATGTTTATTCGGTCATTGGTTCTAAGGAGGATATGATAACCTGGAGCAGGGAAAATGTTTTGGTTGAGAATGATTTGAAGACAGTTTTTATAGGCGGGAAGTTAAAGGAAGACGCGATAGAAGAGAAGATTCGAGATTATCAGAAGGCATCTGAAAAGAATCAGTTAAGTCTTGTAGAACCCTATCAAACTTTTTTACGAGGAATTTTGGGGTTAAATGCCGGTTATCGATATCAAATTATACAATATTTAAAGAAGAAATATTTTATGGGTGAAACTGCCCCATATACTGGTGGGACAATGATTGATTCCATTATGTTAATGTTTCATCAAATTGATGATTTGCCAAGATGGGCTAAGACTGTTTTTCCTGAGTTGACAAAAAAAGGAAGGAGGGTGTATTTAATGGCTCCTGAAATTACTTTGTTAGCAGGCGGTTTAGGGCGGGTTATGCAATATCTTGGAAGGACGTTGAAACATATGGGAGTTGATGTCGTTTTTCTTGAACCGGAGTACATCAAAAAAATTGTATTTGATAAAAAAACCGGTGTTGAAAAAGAACCTGAAGCCCTGGATTATCAAAGTTTACCAATTCCTTTAGATATCCCAACAAATCCACAGTATATTTATTCAACAATTATTCAAGGGCAGGAAGAAGAAGTATGGGCAAAAGAGTCTATTAACGATGAAGGTATCCCTGTGTATACTTTTAGGGATGCCAGAGGGTTTATCACGCAGGCATTATATAGGGATGGTGATGGAAGTAAATATCCAACAAAAATGGCTTTAGTAGAGTTTATATCAAAAGGGGCCAGAGGGTTGATAAAAATTCTTGAACAGGAGAGGAAAAATGATCTTGAAAGTAAAGGGAAAGACTGGAAACCTCCATTTATTGCTGCCAATGACGGTCAAATTCTTTTAGCAAACACACTAACACTTTTTAATTCAGATTATCAAGATGATATTTCTTTGCAGACATATTATGGAGCTACAAATCATACGGTTTTAAATACAATTACTGATATATCCAGAGAGGATTTGTTGAGGGCGGGAGTTCCAGAAAATTGGTTGTGGATTTTGAAGCGAAAATCTGTGTGGGATGACGGTGAAGTTTATGATATTACCAAGGG
Source organism: uncultured Planctomycetales bacterium (assembly GCA_964541845.1). GTDB lineage: Bacteria > Omnitrophota > Gorgyraeia > Zapsychrales > Zapsychraceae > CAZIRV01. Next base: position 6,609 of record CAZIRV010000038.1, on the reverse strand, counting down.
AGGTCTTTTGGCTACATTGTTATTAGGTGGGGATATTAATAGTGTTGCTGAAAATCATGGTGATGATATGCGCAAATGGATTCCACAAAATTTTGGAGATTTACGAGGGTTAACTAATGGGGATTTGATTTCGTTAACGATGCGAGAGTTTGGGCGAACATTTGTTGAGTCCGATTATGGAACAGATGAAATTAAAAAAAGGTTGCTCGCGTTAGATAATGAACTGCAAGGTTCGGAAGTATCAAAAAGAGCCGCTATTCAACGAAAGATTGATGAGTTTTTATATCAAATTGTCTGGGTCTATGTTGATTTTCCTGAAAGAACCAGGGCTGACCTTAAAGAAATGCTTAAGGTTATAAAATTTTCTTTAAAGAAAAAATATATTGAACGGTATATTATTCCTAACAAGAATGAACTGAATATTAATATTCCTGAAAAATATAAAAATAATGAACAGGGCTACTGGGATGAGTTTGCAAAGTTGGTTTGGGATGGGTATGATGGGCGTTGGGTATGGGAAAAAGATGGGCGTGAACGTGCTTTTTCTAATGACAATTTAAGAAATAAGATCAAGAATCTTAAAATCGCAAGTTTTAGTTTAGCTAATCCGCAATATTATGATGGAACAAATGAGAAAGGCGGAAGCTTATATAAGGCGAACGAAGCTTTGGAAGTTGCCAGAGGTTTGAATAGTGGGGAAGAAGTTGCAAAGTATGTTTTTAGAAAGGGGTTTGACTTAAATGAACAGTTATTATTTCTAATGGCAGTTGATGTTCCCACATTAGATTCTGAAACGATTCGAACAAAAAGAGGGGCGCTACGAACAGGGGCTTCCGAGTCTACAGAGACTCATGCCATGGGTTTCAATTTTAGTCCTCCTGAAGATCATGGATTTATTCCCGGAATAGGAACGCCATTAAATTGGGAAAGTGGCAGAGGAACAAATGTTGTTCCTCAGGACGCTAATCCTGTTTCTTATGCGAAAGCATATCAAAGAATCGCAGAGTCTAAGGCTGATGGGTCTTTTTGGGATCATATGGTTGATGCATTAATGATGTTTCGTTCTGTTGATGTGACATTAACTGCGGCAGCCTATGCCAGATCATGGAATAAATCAATACGACAGACAGGTATATGGAGAAAGGAATTAGTTAAAAAATCAGGGAAAAATTTCAGATCGACGATGTTAGATTATATTAATAAATTTTCACGGAAAGAAGGGGAGGTTCAAATACAGGATGTTTTTGCCGTGACGGATGAATTTGGAGGACAAGTTGAGTATTTCGCGGATAAAAGTAATGGAAAAGTTGTAATTTATTTGCCGCCATCGAAATTACAGAAAAATTCTTTGAGTCTTCATGTTTCTGTTGATTCTCGAGGAATACCTCCGGACTTAATTGGTGCAGAAATACGAGATGAGTATAACCGTGTTAGAAAGATGCAAAGGATTTCTGGTGATGAGGGAGGTGGCAGGGTAGAATTTTCCATTGATTTTAGCCAAATTCGAGAACAGCAAACTTTGAAAGGGGATAGAGTGTATGAAATAAGCGTGAGTGGTGGGTCATGGTATGAAACTAAAAATGTCAGGTTTCGTTCACAAGTGCCCCCATGGATCAGGAAGGAACTTCAACAAGAATCAGATAAAAAATTCAAAATTCAAGTAGTTTCTCAAGGCAGGTCATTGATAGAGGGGGATCAAGTACTGAATATTCAACGAGGGGCTGAAGTGGCTATTGATTTACAGGTTCCATTACGGGAATTACGACTCATGGAACATTTAACGGTTGGTGTCTATACAAATACTGAAGATGGACTTTGGAGATTTTTGGATGCCTCAGAGTATGCTATTGAGAGTACAAGAGTTCAGGGTGGAACGATAAAATGGAGAATTAAATTAAATCCAAAAACAACGGGAGAATTGACATTTGCATTATTTGATCGCGCGGATCCGCGTGAGGTTAAGACTGTTATTAGTTGGGCGGCTGACAAAGGGCAAAATATAAAAGTTAATATTATCAGACCTCAACGTTCGACACCGGCATTTTCGTCAACACAAGCCTCTTCAGGAGTTACAACTTTAGATCAGAAAACCCCGGGGGGTATTGACTTTAACTCAGATCTCTTAGATCTTCAAGTCAAACGAGACGGAAATGGAATTCCTTTGCCGATTTTGCAGCAGCCGATTGAAAATATGAATATTGAAGGATTTCTTCCGGTTATTATTAATATTTCTCCAGTCCAAAATCTTCCGCTTCTTTTAGGGATTGCTGATTCGGAACGAGTTCCTGAGGTTAGTTATAATTTCCCGAAGGATCCAATGGAAATGCGAAAAAAGATAAAATTGGGCGCAAAAATTCTTTACACATAGCCTTCCTGTAGTATATTAAATACTTATGAAACACTCAGACGATTCTACCTTTAAGCTATCCGATTATATTAAAATAGTCCTCAAAGGATTTTGTATGGGAACAGCGGATGTTATCCCAGGGGTCTCCGGAGGAACCATTGCATTTTTACTGGGTATTTATGAAGACTTAATTCAGTCAATAAGATCATTTGATTTGGATTTTGCTAAACGGTTATGTAAGTTTCAGTTTAAAGAAGCCTTTGCCCATGTTTCCTGGAAATTTTTAGGAACATTGGTGTTTGGTATTTTATGCGCTATTGTTTCGTTTGCCAAAGTTATTACGTGGCTTTTAGCCCATAAACCTATTTTAATTAATTCCTTCTTTTTCGGACTCATATTCGCCACTATTTTTGTCATAGGACGCATTATTAAGCAATGGACCGTGAGTAAGGTTATGGCTATTATTGTTTCCGCGATAGCGATGTTTTTTTTAGTCGGGATGGTTCCTGGTTCTACCCCGGAAGCAGGATGGTTTTTATTTTTTTGTGGCGCCCTTGCCATAAGTGCCATGATTTTACCAGGGATTTCAGGGGCGTTTATTTTAGTATTGTTAGGAAAATACCAGTTTATTCTTGAGGCTGTCCATGAGCGAAATTTAATGGTGATAGGAATTGTTGGATTTGGTATCGTCTGTGGAATTGTCACTTTTGTCCGTGTTTTAGGATGGCTTTTTGATAAATATCACGATCTGACCGTAAGCATTTTAACAGGAATCGTTATTGGTTCTTTAAGGAAGATATGGCCATGGAAGGAAACACTGAGGACAATTGAGGGAAGTCATGGAAAAATTATTCCCATAGAGCAGATAAATATTTTTCCTGCGCAATTTAATGGGGAGGTTTTGGGAGCTATCGGTTTGATGATCGGAGGGGTTATTATTGCTTTTTTATTTAATAAATCACCTAAAGAGTTGTTGAAAAATCGGAAAGAATCTTGATAGATTTTTGAATCGCGGAGTTAATTGCGTTGTTATCAAAGGAAGATTTTTTTTGATAAAAAGGTTTTTTATTAACAATGTCCGTCACATAAAGAAGGGCCATAGCCCTTTTTTTTATTTTAGAGGAAGCATTAAAAAAGGCGGAACATTCCATATCGATAACTTCGGCTTGAATTTTATGAAGGAGCAAAAGGTTTTCTCCTTCCATTTTAAGGGAGCCAAAAGAAGAGCAAATGACATTTTTAATGTCGTCAGACATTCTGTTATGATAAAATTTTTTTAGGAGCTGTTCATTTGCAAAACCGGGTGTTATTCCAAGTTCATTAAATTTAAGGGTGTCATTCTCGTTAAATCGTCGAGAATAATGACATGGATTTTGGTGATTATTCAACGAATTTGATATTATAGAATTAAAATTTTTATTAAGAATTTGAGAAAAACTTTCTACGCCCATGCAGGAAGAAGGAGAGACAATGCTTCCAATATTTAGTTTTTTTGTTGATTGAATTAGGCCACATGAGCCAAGAAAAAAAATATTTTGGCAAGGAGTCTCTTTTAGATATAATACGGCATCGCCTACAAACGGAGCCCCGATTCCTGTACGAATTAGTGAGAAGTGGGGGGTACTGCCTGAGGCATAGAGGCATCCTTTGAGCAACTTATTTATACCGAAACTTTCTAGGAGATTTTTTGTTAAATAAGGTGTAAGAATACAGTTTTTTTGGATTTGCACAGGTTTAATGCCAAATAAGTTTTCAAAGATGCTCATATGATTTTAAAAATCCTCCCTAAGGCATTGTACAACAATAAATTACCGATAATACCAATTACGTTAAATAATTGCTCTATTTTTAGCTCTGCTATTCTCGTTAAAGCGTCGAGAAAAGCAAAATAGGTTTTGGTCATTATTTAACGTAATTGGTATTATTCGGTAGTTAATTTGTACGCAGGCCCTAACCCTCCTTTACAAAAGGAGGGAAACAAAAATATTATATATGAAATATAATAAATTTCAAAATACAGATTTAAAAGTTTCAGCTATCGGATTAGGAACATGGGTTTTTGGAGGAGAATTTTGGGGGGGAGCCAAAGAGGAAGGGTGTGTTGATGTGGTTGGGGTTGCCATTGATCAAGGTGTTAATTTCATTGATACGGCTCCGTTTTATGGGTTTGGTAAGGCTGAGAATATTGTTGGAAAGGCGATTAAAAATAAGCGGGATAAGGTAATTTTAGCGACAAAATGTGGATTAATCCGGAAAGGGAAGGAAATTATACATAATTTAAAGGCAGATTCAATTAGGACAGAAATAGAAGGTTCTTTAAAGAGATTGCAGGTTGAGTATATTGATTTATATCAATGTCATTGGCCGGACCCCAATACTTCTATTATAGAGACAATGGATGTTTTGAATCAATTAAAAGAAGAAGGAAAAATCAGATATGTTGGTGTTTCAAATTTTGGTTTAGACCTACTTGAAAAAGTAACAGGGCTGGCCGATGTTATTTCATTGCAAAACCAATACTCACTGTTGGAAAGAGGATTAGAGAATGGGACAATTTCTTATTGTCGTGATGAGAAAATTGGTGTCATAGCCTACGGGGCGCTTGGGGGAGGCATATTATCCGGAAAATACGTGGAGCCGCCGGTTTGGAAAGGGGCTGACGCGCGAAATTTTTTTTATAAGTATTACAAAGAAGAAAAGTTTAGAAAAGTTCAAGAAATATTATTAGAACTAGAAAAAATTTTAAGACCGTTGAACCAAATAGCGTTGAATTGGGTTCGTCAGCAGGAACAGGTTATTGTTACGTTGGTTGGGTGTCGCAATGTGAAGCAGGTTTTAGAAAATGCGGAGGCCATGAGTTGGGATCTTTCTGAAGATGAATTACGCAGGATAGGGGGCCTATGATTAATGTCAAACTGATTAAAAGTTATGTTGATCAGACTTTTAATAGGTTCGGTGTTAATAAAAAGCGTGAAGTGACGCGTTTATTGTTTGAAATCAGCAAACGGGAAAAATGTGATCATCAAAGTGTTGTTAAGGATTATAACAAAAATTTAAATAATTTTGGGATACTCAAAAAATATCTTATACAACGAAGATTTCCTGATTTGAGTCAGGAAAAAGGGGAACTTAAGATATTTTTGCCAGAATTAACTATGGATCCGGATTGTAGCATTAATTTTCAGAAACAACGTAAATTAATAGTTCCAGAAAATTTTTTTATTGAAAAAAATGTGCGAGACTCGGATTTTGTAAAACAATTAAAAACAAAATACTCGAAGGCCAGATTCAGTCCTATTGATTCTTATGAACAATGTTCGCGTCAAAAAAAGCATACGATTAAAGACTATAATAATCGTTTAAATAGTTTTTATATTGTTAAAGAAAATTTTGATTTTTTTAAACGTTGTCCGTGCTCACCCAGGATGGTCCCTTGTGGTTATCATTTGATTAATTTGGGAAGTGGATGTGCTTTTGAGTGTGCTTATTGTTATTTGCAAGAATACATTAATTCTCCGGGGATTGTGATTCCGGCAAATATTGAAGATTTTTTTGAGAAATTTTCGGGATATAAACACAGTGTTTATCTTGGTTCCGGAGAGTTTACCGATTCGTTAATATTTGATCATATAACGGAATTTTCTCCGAAAATTGTAGAATTTTTTAAGGATTATCCTCAAAGTGTCTTTGAGTTTAAAACAAAGAGTGATAATATTGATTTATTAAAAACAGTTGAGCCTGCAGGGAATATTGTTGTAGCCTGGTCAGTCAACCCTCAAAAAATTATTGATACAACTGAGTTTTATACCGCTTCATTAAAAAACCGCCTTGAGGCCGCTGTAAAATGTATCAAAGCAGGCTACAAAGTCGCCTTTCATTTTGACCCTATTATTTATTTTCCAGGTTGGGAGAACTATTATTATCATGTGATAGATTTAATTTTCGACCATATTCCGGAAAAATATTTTGATCGTATTAGTTTGGGCACACTACGGATGGTTCCGGAATTGAAGAAAATTATTGAAAATCGGTTTCCTGATAACACTATTTTAGATGGTGAACTTATTATCGGGTATGATAATAAACTACGTTATGGACAAAAATTTCGTTTAGAGATTTATAAAAAAATGACTAAACGAATACGTAGTCATAGCCGTAATATCCATGTATACTTATGTATGGAAGAAAAATTTATTAGCAGGTTTTGTCGTACTTATCCTTTTACCAGTAAGGAGGATCAATGATTAAAATATTGTTAGTGG
>CAZIRV010000037.1:0-18520 GCA_964541845.1 uncultured Planctomycetales bacterium | reverse complement strand
ACCAGGAGGTCTTTTCTTGCCACTCTTTTTACAGGGGTTTTATCACATTACCTGAGGGGGTTTGTTATTATATGAAAAGTGGTGTCCAAATCGGAGGAAAGAAATCATGCCCATGCAAGCACTAAAGAAGTGATTGTTAGATAAATAAAAAAGGCTAAACCACTAGAGAATAATGATTTAGCCTAACTTACTACTTCTATAAAAATGGCGGGGTTGACCGGACTTGAACCGGCGGCCTCCTGCGTGACAGGCAGGCGTTCTAACCAACTGAACTACAACCCCAATTTTCTTAGGAACTGCCACAAAATAATTCGATATTTTAATGCGTAAATTTTGGTCATATTTTTTTAATCGGATTGAATGATGCCAATTCCATTAAATAATGAACAAAACCGATTTTACTTTTCTCGACGTTTTAACGAGAATGGCAGAGTTAAAAATAGAGCAATTATTTAATGAAGTTGGTATGATTTGTGTATTATACATAAAATTTTTTCTGAGTAAACCATTTTTTTCAACTTCTCGTTGCACTCTAATTTTAATTGTGCTAGCTTAAAATATTGTCGAGCATAATCCCGACACCATAAAAAATTTATATGCCATCCTTTATTTCAAAAAATACTCTGCAAATAATTTTCCTTTTAATTACCCTTCTTGCCGGTGTTATTATCCTCTCCCCTCGTCTTAACTTTCACCCTTATCTTGCTCAAGGAGATCACGGCCGAGATTTATATTCCTTTAAAAAAACCTCTGAGGGCGCTGTTCCTTACAAAGATTATTGGTCCCAAAACGGACCACTTATGCCCTATTACTACAGTGTTTTCTATCACTCTTTTGGTACAAGCCTTCAAAGCACTTTAAAAGGATTTAATTTTCTTGTTCTCCTTGTCGGCGTATTCATTTATTTATGCTGTTCAACCGTCATGACACCTCTCGGCTCTTTTTCCTGCGCCATGTGGTATTGGGCCTTTCGCGGAAATGAATTTTTTTATACCTTTAACCATATCGGAGCTGTTTTTTTTATGATAACGACCCTTTACTGCTCCTTACAATACACCAAAAAATCCTCTCGACGTCATATCATTTTGGGATACCTTTCTTCATTCGGGGCAGCTCTTATCCGGCCCAATATCGGTGTCGCATGCCTCATTTCGCTATTCTTAAACATCTGTTTAACCAACTTCGTTTATAAACGTCCTCAACAACTAAAAAAATTTCTAACAAACTCTTTTCTATCCGCTGCCTTACTAACTATAATATTCCTTATATATAAAGCGCTTTCCTCTCAAACTCCATTTACACAGATGACTGATGCCCATTCCAATGAACTTGCTTATTGGCAATATGCCAAGTGGCAGGTCATTCCAAAGGCCTTTCTTTCATTAATAAACTCCTACATGGCCTTGGCTAAAGCAAGTTGGCCAAATATAGCCCTTACAGTCATATTTCTTATCTCCTTTATCAGGGCATCTTACCTGCTGGTCAATAAAAAATTTAATCCTGAAAATAAAAAGCATCTACTTCTGGTTCTAGCCGCTTTAAGCATGTTTTACACTTTCAATATTGCTGAATTTATGGTCAGCAATTTATGGTTTCGCCAACACTGGGTCATCACCCTTCAGGTCATGCTGTTTTTTTTCATCTTAGAACTCGGCCTCCAAAAAGTTCATCGCGGCATCATCCCTCTTTTGATGATTGTCCTGTTAAGCATCTCTTCCCTTACAATCTACAATACCAATATGTTTATACACTTCAATAAAATCCCGCCTAACCGACTACATATCGGATCCAACAGTATCTATCTTCCATGGAACCATCAGCAATGGATACAAACAATCACCCGGACAACACAGTTTATTCAACAGCATACATCTAAAGGAGATAAAATTGTTGCGATTCCTTATACTCCTATCTATTATTTCTTAAGTGACAGAGATAGTGCTACATGGGATCTCACATTTTTTAATCGGCCCTGGCGTGAAGAACCCTCCATTGCCCAAATAGAGAATAATAACGTTGAGTATGTTATCCTCTCTAATAGAGCCTTCCGTTCGGTCGAAAAACGATTTGGTGTTTTAGGAAAAACGTACGGATTTAAACTTAAAGCCTATCTTGATCAAAACTTTACTGAAGTCGCGTCCTATGGCCCATGGGATCTGCCGGCCGGATGGTTTGAAAATCACGCAGTGAAAATATTAAAAAAAATGGGCAATGAAGGATTTGAACCCTCGACCCCCTGAATGTAAGTCAGGTGCTCTAACCAACTGAGCTAATCGCCCAAAGTGAAGCGTAATGATACTATAGAAAATTTATTGCGTCAATACCATAATTACTCTTCTGAGATTATCCAGTAAATACAGAAATTTTACTCATCAAAAACGCCATAACAAAAAGTGCCACGGTTTCAATAATTCCGAGAGCAATAATGTAATTGGATGCGCCCTTTCCGGTTTCTGCCAAGGCATCACAAGCACTCGCCGCTGCCTTTCCCTGCATCATGGCCGAAGCCCCCATCCCTAATCCTCCAAATATCCCAATCCCTAATAAAGGATGCCCGGAAGCCGCGGCATTTGCAATGTTATTCATCAAAACCATTCCATAAATCGTCTGAGAAAGAGGAAACCCCACAAAGATTGTTAATAAAAATGGTGCGGATTTATTTTGGCTGAAACATTTCTTCCATGCACCTAACGCGCCCATAGCCGCAATCCCTGTTCCTATCGCTGAGCCTATAGCCGCTAAAGCCATACACGCGCCAACGCCAAAGTCTTCAAAAATCATTAATTCTGTTCCCATTTTCCCCCCCCAGTTTAATTTTTAAAATTTACTTCTAAGCATTTTCTTAAATGGGCTATAGCCTACTCCAGCCCACTCTAACCCTAGTTGTCCTGAAAACTCCAATACATTTAACCTAATCGCGTGAACAAGAATCGCCATTAAAGCAAGAACCAAATTTAAAAAATGCCCGAACAATAAAATTATCGGAGCACCCATCGGATAAGTTCCTGCCATAGCATTGGTCGCGTCAGCAACAGCCACTGTAGCTAAACCAACAGCAAATAGCCGAATATAAGAAACTAAATCCGTTCCGGCACTAATAATATTTAATAAGAAAGGAATAAACTCCATACCAATTTTTTTAAAAAAATCTTTCGGTTCCACCATAAAGAAAAAGGCTAACGGAATCCCTACAATAAAAAAATATTTTGCGAATGCCGGAAAGGCCATTCCTAACACAAACATATTCGCTACAAAAAACATCCCCCATACAATGAGCAACCATCCCACCTCACTTAAAAAAATAATCGATGGAAACTTGGCCGCTGCCGACCAAATCCTTGCAATGGATAAATGAATCAACGCGATAATAAAACATACTAATTGTAAATTTACAAAATCATTTAACCATGGGACAACGGGATTAATCGTTGCGGGTAACCATGCTTGCCCGAAATAAGTCCCTGTAAGAACGCCCCACACACATGTTGCTGCTGTCAAAACATACATTAAATGAAAAGGCGTTTTGTCTTCAACCTTCTTTCCCAATTTAATATGCAAAAATGCCGTGATTCCCATAAAAATCAACCCATAAGCTGCGTCTCCGATAAGCATAGCAAAAAATAAAATAAAAAATAAAAGTAACACCATACTCACATCAAACTCTTTGTATCCAGGAAGTATTTCAATAATATTTAACACCGGCTTACTCAAATTTACCCACTTGGGATTATCTAATAACGTTGGAACCTCATCTTCATCCAAAGGTTCTTCAATCAAAACCCCCCATTGTTCTTCTTTCGCCCTAGCCTCAATATTTTTGCAAACATTCGCGGGACAAAAACCTTTTAAGAGAGCTAACTCTCCCTCTTCGCGCATCCCTTTTTCCACTTCTTCAAAGCTCAAAATACTTTTCCGTTCGGATAAAGATTTCTCTAACGCTTTAAGATAACAAACCTCTTCTCCAATTTTTTTACGAGCGTCCTCTATTTTCCCTTGCTCTTCTTCTTGAAGAGATCGCATTTGATCCAACCCTATTGCCGGAGGGATAATGATTCGACAAGGCAGGTCCAAATCCTCTCTGGAAACAGCGATCGCTCGAACCAAATCTCCTGATGTACTGATTGTTTTAAGAACAACCTCTTGCGGAAATTCAGGCTTTTCTTTAGTTGAATATTCACAGAGCCGCGCATAAATTCCTCTTTGAACGAACTCTTCCATATCCTTTGGATTAAAATTGCCCCAAACCTCCCACTGACTAATATGCATTTTCCGCTTGGCAATACTTTCCGTGTAATGATCCACTTTTGCGAAAAGCTCTAAAACCTTATTAACACACTCAGTCCAGTCTGAACACTCCTTTTGCTCAACATCCAATTTAGTTTGCTTTAGAATGTCTAGTGCCCGCGTGAGAATTGATACCTCTTCCCGACGCTCTGTCAATTGATAACCCGTCAATGGCTCCTGATGCTTTACATGAACCGTCCCTAAATCACGCAAGTTCTCCAAAGCAGAAATAATGTCTTTTTTCTGTACAATCAAATGTATTTTTTTCATTGGCACGATCATAAATTAGTCCTCGCTTCGCTCGATAATTTTTAGTGCTAAGTGATATGGGATAAATAAATTACTTTCTTCCCTCTCTACCTCTTAGCACTGTACCCTTTAAACTAAAACTTCCTCCGAATTTCGCGTATCTATTTTTTTCTTGGCCACTTTACTGATGCCAACGGCATTCGCCTGTTGGTCCCCTAAATAAATCCGTATCTTTCGAATATTATCCAAACATTCCGGAATTTTAATTTTTTCAAAAAGATTGACACGCTGTGTTGTCGTTCGTAACTCACCCTCTAAAACCCTGATCTGTTCCTTAATAACATTCACTTCTGCCCGTAACGTCATAAATAACCGAAGCTCCTCGATTCCGCGATCAATCCAAAAAGGAGCTGTATAGAAATCATATTCTGTTGGCTTAAAATGAATATTTTCAAAAACCGGGACATTAGCTCCGGCAATATTAACTGAATTGGTATCTATCCGCTCTGGGACAATCCACTCTTTTAAATCAATTCCAGGCTCAGCTAAAAGCCCTGCCCATGATTCAATGCTCTCGACTTTATTGTTAAGAACCCATTGCCTCTCTTCCAGAAGCTTACGCGCTTCCAAAATTTTCATCTGTAATTGTTGTTTTTTTAACAACAACGTCGGCAAATAACGACGAAACTGTTTCAACCCATCGCGCTGCTTCTTTAATTCACCCTTTGTAAATTTAATCTTTGCCATTTTATTTTATTATTTTGAAACCGTTCATCTCTCCTCGCCCTTTGGGGGAGGACTTTGCCGAAGGCAAATAGGTGAGGGCTTCTTGCATGATTCCGCCAATTATTCCCTCACCCTCTCCCGAGGGGAGAGGGAACTGTTGTGAACAGTTACATTATTTTTTACAAAAAATTAGAAGTTCAAGCAACACCCGCCGCTTCCTTCGGCCAAAACTCGTTAATCAGCGCTTCTTTAATCCCCGTCTCTGCCGGTTCAAAAATATCCGATAAAATCTTCCACCCTAAATCAAGAGCCTCTTCCAAAGGAATATTCACAGACAAATCCATCAACTCATCTTCAAAACGCTTGCCATATTTAAGAAGCTTCTCATCCCACGCGCTCATCTGAAACCCCATGGAACGTTTTTCCAACGTTTCACGATAGTCGGCAAAAAGCTGAATCATGCGATCCATAATCGTCCGATGATCTCCTCGCGTCTTATCATTAACTTGCTGTTTCAAACGACTCAAGCTTCCAAAAGGTTCAATCCGTCCCCCACGCAAATAAAACTGACCTTCTGTAATGTATCCTGTATTATCAGGAACTGGATGCGTCACATCATCTCCCGGCATCGTTGTTACGGCTAAAACTGTAATTGATCCCGCGCCTTCAAAATCAACGGCCTTTTCATAGCGAGACGCTAATTGACTATAAAGATCTCCTGGATAACCTCGATTCGACGGGATTTGTTCCATCGTAATCGCAATTTCCTTCATCGCATCAGCAAAATTCGTCATGTCCGTCAATAAAACCAAAACCTTCTTTCCTTCTAACGCAAATTTTTCTGCCACAGCTAAACACATATCCGGAACCAAAAGACATTCTACCGTCGGATCAGAAGCTGTATGCACAAAAAGCACAGAACGTGATAACGAACCATGCTTTTCTAAAACCTCCCTAAAAAACAAATAATCATCATACTTTAACCCCATACCTCCAAGGATAATCATATCCACTTCCGCCTGCATCGCGATACGGGCTAAAAGTTCATTATACGGTTCCCCGGCGATGGAGAAAATCGGAAGTTTTTGAGACTCAACCAACGAATTAAAAATATCAATCATAGGAATCCCCGTACGAATCATATTTTTAGGCACAATACGTTTCGCCGGATTAACAGATGGCCCTCCGATATCAATCATATTATCGGTTAAAACAGGCCCATTATCTCGAGGATTGCCCCCTCCATCGAAAATACGCCCCAAAAGATTTTCTGAACAGGAAACACGAATGGGCTTCTTTAAAAATCGCACTTTATCATTGGTCGAAACCCCTCGACTTCCATCTAACACCTGTAATGAAACTTTTTTCCCATCAAGCCGAATAACCTGAGCCAAAGACATGCCGCGGCTGGTACGCACCTCAGCCAGTTCTTTATACCCAATATCTTCCGCTTCAACAGTAATAACATCCCCTGCAATTTCTAAAATTTGACTATAAACTTTTTGCATAATAGATTCCTTATTTTTTCTATGAAATTTTTTGTCGAATTTCCTGCTCTATTTTTTTAAAATCCTCTGACCCAAATTCGGAAAAATTCCAGTTAGCAAAACTCTGTCTTAATTCCTGAAAAAATCGTCGCGCCTTATCTTTATTTTCAAATGTGAACTCGTGCGTTAAAATAGTATGCATCAAATCAAAAACCTGCTTTTGTCGATCTCGCGGAGATGCCTCATCATTTTTATCAAACGCGTTTTGCTGTAAATAGGCCGCATCAAAAAAATCCCCTTTTAAATACTCAATAAATTCATCATCAGAAACCCCTTCCTCCCCCACAACCTTCATCATCTGCCCCACATCATGGCTTTTACGTAAACTGGCAACGCCATCCTGAACCTTTTCTCCGTCAATAAAACTCGTATACTTACTCCAGCTTTCTAACGGATCAATGGATGGATATTTTCTCGCGTTAGCGCGTGCCTGTGACAAACCAAGAAATCCCCCAACCACCTTCAAGGTTGCCTGAGTCACAGGTTCTTCAAAGTTCCCCCCGGCAGGACTAACCGCGCCCCCGATGGTAATTGACCCATTACTTCCATCTCGCAATTTTACCAACCCGGCACGTTCATAAAAAGCCGCAATACGTGATTCCAGATAAGCAGGAAAAGCCTCCTCACCAGGAATCTCCTCTAAGCGTCCTGACATTTCCCGCATAGCCTGCGCCCAACGCGATGTTGAATCGGCCAACAACAAAACATTTAATCCCATCTGACGATAATATTCCGCCAATGTAACAGCCGTATAGACACTGGATTCTCGCGCGGCTACCGGCATAGAACTTGTATTACAGATAATAATCGTTCGTTCCATCAAACTCTTGTTTGTTTTCGGATCAATCAACTCCGGAAACTCTTCCAGGATTTCTACAACCTCACCAGCCCGTTCTCCACAAGCTGCGACAATCACTATATCTACCTCAGCATGCCGACTCAACAAATGCTGCAACACCGTTTTACCGGCCCCAAATGGTCCCGGCGTACAAAACGTTCCCCCAATAGCAACGGGACAAAGAGTATCAATCAACCTCATTTTTGTAACCAATGGTTCCACTGGTTTCAATTTTTGAACGTAAGCTTTAATCGCTATTTTCACCGGCCATGTCTGCATCATTGTAACTTCACACGCCTTGCCTGCTTCATCTTTCAACCTGGCTACACCTGTTTTAATCGCATATTCTCCCTTATCAACAATACTAACAACCTCTAATTCTCCCTGAAAATGAAATGGGACCATAATCCGATGTTGAAACATATTTTCAGGGACTATTCCTAATGCCTCTCCCGCATGAACCTTATCTCCGACTTTGGCCGTCGGTGTAAATTCCCACTTTTTCTCTTCATCTAATGCCTTCAGATAAGCCCCCCGCTTTAAGAAAAACCCATGTTTCTCAGCAAGAGGCGGCAAAGGATTTTGGAGTCCATCAAAAATTTGACCCAAAAGTCCCGGGCCTAAATCCACACTTAAAAGATCACTCGTAAATTCCACTGTGTTGCCAATCTTCACACCTGTTGTATCTTCAAATACCTGCAAATCCGCGCGCTTTCCTTTCACACGAATAATCTCTGCCTTTAACATATCTTCCCCGACAGACACATAAGCAACCTCATTCTGGATCACCGTTTCATCAAACTCAACGGCAACCATGTTTCCGTTTACCCCAACTACTTTTCCTTTTCGTATATTTACACTCACAGTTATCTCCCTATTTCATATCAATCGTTTTCAACTCATCGAGAACCTCTCTCCCTTTAGGAGAAGTAAACTCTTGATGCCGTTCTAAAATTTTTAATTTTAATCCATAACAAATAATAAATTCTAAATTATAATACTGACCATTCGACAACTCCTCTAAATATTGCCATCGCACGCGATCCAGCATTTCCTCACCCTCAAGTAAATTTTTCTTCTTCGCTGCCTGATGAATCACATCCACTAAATAAGGATCACTATAACGATCTCCATGAATATACTCCAATGGATCTTTACCTGAATCCTCAGCGCGAAACCAAACCATCTCATTCCGAAACCTCCGATTAAAATCAGCCCAGGCATTGTACGTCGCGTTATGTGTTTTCACATTCCCCTGACCATCAGACAACAACTCGCTTACCAAACAAAAATCCTCCCGAATTAAAAGTCTTTCACAGTCTCGTAAAAAATCTTCAATGGATAATGATTGTTTACTATCAAAATCAATCATAGGAAGACTTGCAGCAAAATAATAATAGGAATGGGACATATAGGAATTAAGTACAAATAACTTTCATAAGTTTATTATATTTAATAAGGAAATTGTTTTTGCTTAATTCTTTAAACAGATTCTTTAACCAGTGCCGCTACTTGTTCATTAAGATAAGCACTTAAGTGTTCGGCTAAACTGGCATCCGTAAAATCAAAGGCTGATTTTCCGGAATCGAAACTAATACTAAATCCGCTTCCAATATCATTGGAAGCCTGAAGTTTAATAGATTTTTTCAATTGTGTTTGTAACTTATGAATAAACCCATCTTTTAACTGCTTTAAGTCTTCGGAATTCAAATTAACAAATATACTTTCATCATCAGGTTTATCTTTAAAAAATCCCTGAATAAGATTTTCAAGAATCCGCGCGAGGCTTTCTGTTGTGAGCGCATCGCTTACATCGGCCATAATAATTTTTTGAAGATTTTGCTCTATTTCTTCACGAAGAGAAAGCAATGTGTCCCGAGAAGATTGTTTAAGGGACATCCGTGTTGCTTCCTGCATTTTTTTAACTTCCTGCTTGGCATTGGCCAAAATTTGTTCTGCGTGTTGTTGAGCCTTAACTATTATTTCCTGACTTTTCGCCTCTGCCTGAGCTTCAACTTCCTTTGCCTTATCCTCTGCTACCTGAACCCCTTCGGATTTGATCTTATCAATTAACTCTTGAACTTGTTGCGACATATTACACTCCCCCCTCTATTTCTTCTAATATATTTTTCGCCACGCTTAGCGGATCTTTTGCTTTAACAATGGGTCGTCCGACAACAAGAAAATTACTGCCATTGACTATGGCTTCTACCGGTGTCGTAACACGCTTTTGATCCCCAACATCTGAACCTTTAGGACGAATTCCCGGAGTCACAATAACAAATTGATCTCCAAACCCTTGACGAATCATAGCCGCTTCTTCACCGGATGCCACAACCCCATCAAGACCTGATTCTTTTGCTAAAGCCGCTCTTTCTAAAACAATTTGCGCTATATTATCTCTTCGCTCTTCACTTGTCAAGACAGTAATCCCAATAATCAAAGGTTTCCTAACCCCAATCATTTGAGCCTGTTTTGTTCCTGCTGCTACAGCACGCTGAAGCATTTCGCCTCCACCCACTGTATGCACCGTCAACATCAGCAGACCCTTTTCTGAAAATTCAACCCCTTGCTGATTGACGTCCATCATCTGATGTCCCGGCTCTCCTAATGCCACTGCCGCACTCACTGCGTTAGCCACGGTATTCGGAATATCATGAAACTTTAAATCTAAAAAAACCTTCTTTCCTTGCGACAAAAGATACCGAATAACAACAGGACCGCATGCTGTAAAGAGTTGACTGCCAACTTTAAAAATATTTACAACCTCACCCAATTTATCAATAAGCTCACGAGCCTCCTCAAATGTCGGAATATCAAGAGCCACAATTAACTTTTCTTTAACTTTATTCATAATAATCCTTAAAACCAACCTACGAGGTTGGTTTTAGTCTAATCTTATGTGCTAGGTGATACCAAATCCACTAATTAATTCCTGATTTAATTTTACTTATCTCGACGTTTTTGCGAGTAAGTAAGCTTTTTAAATGAGTACTTATTTAATGGAATTGGTATGATTCATGAATCGCCCCTACGATTTGATTTATATCTTTTATTTTATTCTCTTTCATATGTTTCTTAATCCCCTCCAATACCTCAACAGGAGCAGAAGGGTTAATAAAATTAGCTGTGCCAACAGCCACCATCGTGGCTCCGGCAATCATAAACTGCAAGGCATCCCCTGCGGTCATAATTCCACCCATGGCAATAATTGGAATTTTAATACTCTGTGCCGTTCGATAAACCATTTGCAAGGCAATCGGCCGAATCGCCGGACCGCTCAATCCCCCTGTAATATTTCCTAGTTTAGATCGTCGTGTATGGATGTCAATGACCATCGCGCCAAATGTATTGACCATACTTACCCCATCCGCCCCGGCATCTTCAGCTGCTTTGGCCATAAAAGAAATATCCGTCACATTAGGAGACAATTTTGCCAACACTGGAAATCTGGAAACTTTTTTAACGGCCTTAACGACACGTTGGATAGCTTGAGGATCCTGCGCAACCAAAACCTTACGCCGCAAATTTGGACAAGATAAGTTGAGTTCGATAGCGCTAATTCCTTTGGAAACAGCATTCAACTTTTCTGTTAAAACTTGAAACTCCTTATCGGTCTTTCCTAAAATACTTAAAATAAGCGGCACTCCGATATTTTTTAAAACAGGCAACTTATTCGCGATAAAAATATCCATCCCTGGATTCTCAATACCAATCGCGTTAACCATCCCTGACGGTGTCTCTACGATTCTTGGAGGAGGATTTCCTTCTCGAGCGCGTAACGTAACCGTTTTAGGAACAATCGCGCCAAGCTGTTTGATTTCATCCCCATCATAATATTTTTCCATGTGCCCAAAAGTTCCTGAGGCTACCGTAACAGGGTTTGCAAATTTTGCCTTGCCTATTTTAACAGAAAGATTCATAAATTTATTTTCCCAAAACCATTTTAAGGCCGACTAAAATCAAAAACACACCAAATGTTCGTTTTAAATATGCTGCCGGAAGACCCTGAACAAAATGAGCCCCTAAAAACCCTCCGAAAATAAAACCTAACGCGACAAAAACAGCCATCTGCACTTTAACATTACCAGCCCAATAATACTGCATCACCGCGAGAATAAAAACCGGAGGAAGCATAACCGCTAATGCTGTTCCCTGTGCCTGATGCTGTGTCAGGCCAAAGAGCATAACCAAAAGCGGCACCATGATGACGCCTCCCCCAATGCCTAACGCTCCACTAACCATTCCACCAATGAGACCTAAAGCTAAATAAGAAATAATATTTATCAAAATAGAACCTCACTCAAATTAAATACAGGGCCATCATAACACACTGTTTTATATCCCGATGTCGTGTGAATCGCACAGCCCAAACACGTCCCTAGACCACAAGCCATAACCTCTTCACACGCCGCTTCTCCTTGCAAATGATGTTTGCGCGCAAATTGCTGAACAGAAGCCATCATAGGTGTTGGACCACAGGTATAAATAAAAGTTGTCTTAAAATTTGTATCAATTTTTGAAAACAACCTGGATATACGCCCTTTTACACCCACACTCCCATCATCTGTTGAAATAAAAACCTTACAGCCATTCTCCTTAAATTCTTTCATCGGATAAGTATGCTCCTTAGTCCGCCCGCCATACAAAAGAATCAATTCTATTTTTCGTTTTTTCAAAATATCTGATAGTGCTAAAAATGGAGCCACCCCAACTCCACCTGCAACCATCACGACTTGTTTTATCCCTTTTGGAGGCAAAGAGAACTCATTTCCTAAAGGACCTAAAACATCAACAACATCCCTCTTAACCTTGGACGATAATATTTGCGTTCCTGGGCCAACAACTTCATAAAATACTTCCAAATATTTTTTAGCCCGATAAATACTAAATGGTCGTCGAAAAAACGGCTCTAATCCATCAGATATTCGTAGATGTACAAACTGCCCTGGCTGAATTTTTTTCAAAATGGGTTTTGCGTCAATACAGAGATGATGAAATTTTGGAGAGAGTTTTTTATTAGAAACAACCTTATAGCTTTCGTGCAGTTTTGTTTTCATCATTTAAAACCCAAACAAACACCGGGTGTTTGTTAAACAAACACCCGGTGTTTGTTTGGGTTACTCCATTGATACATTACTACCAATCCTATAGCAAATACGACCATAGCACTAACAAAAATCAAAAGTGTTTGGCCTATATCCGTCCCTTTAAAAATAAAAATTTCCTGAAAAGATTCCATCAACACAGCCAAAACCGGCCATCCGATTAAACCTCTTTTTTCTTTCGTACTAAAGGCCTCTTCAATATTAATCACATCTTTTAACTTAAATTTTAATATTTGTTTACAAGAAGGAAAAACGCGTGGGACTTTATGACAATAGGACTTATATTCCTTACCAAAAACTTCTGTCAACAAGGCCTCCTCTTTCACAACCTGTTTTTTAAATCGCATATAAAATAATCCGGAAAAAGCAGGAAGACTCCACCACGGCCAGACAATCAAAACAAATCCTGCCCCCAAAAGAAAGCTTCCTAAATACATTGGATTTCGGACAAGGCTGTATGGTCCGTCTGTAACGAGGGACTCACTCTTTCTTGAGTTGGCTTTTTTATACCCCCGGGCAGACATCCGCAATAAAACCCCTTTCAAAATAATAATCATCCCAAAAAAATCCATGACATTATCAAAAACCCGATTCGATGAATAGAGCCCAGGAAACAAATAGAGAAATCCTGTCAAAATAATAATAAATGACAATAAAGAGCTATCTATCTTAATCCGTTTTTTCACTTAATCCTTTTATAGCGCAGTGCAAAAGTTTTGCGACATTTAGGTTCTTTTTCTCGACAAACCCACCCCATGTTCGATATTGCAGAACTTCTGCTCTATGCTATATGTAACCGTTCACGGCATATCCCTTTTATTACTTTCTTTAATTAAGAGATTGGCCAAAAAAAATATTCTGCCAATCTTTAAACTGGGTTTACTTTCCCGAGGCTTGCTCCGAGGTAGTTTATTTTTATCCACACCTATCCACAGTCTGTGGATAACTCTACAATTTATTCTTGATGAGTAATTTTTCCACCATAAATAGTCACCACAGCTTTTCCCCACAACTTCTTTCCAATAAACGGAGAATTATTAGATTTAGACACAAAATCCTCCTTATTCACAACCCATTCTTTATCCGGATCAATAATGGTAATATCCCCATCCGCACCTTCCTCAATAACCCCTTTATTTTTAATGCCTACAATCTGAGCTGGAGCCGTGGACATTTTCTCTACCATTTTTGGCCATGAAATAATTTTTGACTTAACTAATTCCGTAATTGTTAACCCTACTGAGGTTTCTAACCCAATCATACCACAAGGCGCGTGATCAAAATCAACCTCTTTGTCTTCATGAGTATGGGGAGCGTGATCCGTTACAATACAATCAATCGTCCCATCCTTAATCGCCTCTTTTACCGCCTCAATGTCATCTTGCGTACGTAACGGAGGATTCACCTTATTACTGGTATCAAAAGACTTAACCATTTCATCCGTCAATGTAAAATGATGCGGGCAAGCTTCCGCCGTCACTTGAATCCCCTGACTCTTGGCACCACGAATCAATTCAATTGATCGCCGTAAACTCATATGCGCTAAATGAACTCTGGCATTTTCATACTTTGCTAATTCAATATCACGAGATACAATCACCGATTCAGAAACGCCTGGATCTCCCTTAAGCCCTAAAAGGGTTGATGTATTGCCCTCATTCATGACTCCTCCGGCACTTAACAAAGAATCTTCACAATGTTGAATCAAAAGAACATCAACCATTTTGGAATATTGCAACGCCCGCCTCATCAACTGACTATTGGAAACGCAGGTTCCATCATCCGAAAGAGCTAAACATCCAGCCTTTCTGAGCTCAAACATATCCGTCAGCTTTTCATTCCTCCGCCCCTTTGTAATTGCTCCAACGGGCATAACATTAACCAACCCAACACGTTTGGCTTCTTTAATAATCGAATCTGCTATCATGGCATTATCAATAGTCGGGGTCGTATTCGGCATACACATCACCGTAGTAAAACCTCCTTTTGCCGCCGCTTGTGAACCCGTTTCGATCGTTTCCTTATCTTCCCTTCCCGGCTCCCGAAAATGCACATGAATATCAATTAATCCCGGCATAACCAACTTACCGGAAGCATTCACTATTTTAATATTTTCTCTTTTAATCAAAGAAGCTATCTGAACAATCTTCCCTTTTTCAATTAATATATCCTGATTCTGTTTTGCCATCTTATCGGCATTAACAATAATCGCGTTTTTAATTAACAAAGACATAACGTTTCCTTACTGTAAGGGGAGGGCTCCAAACCCGCCCTAATTTGGCAGGTTTAGAACCTGCCCCCTACGTTAACAATAAATACAAAATCGCCATACGAATAGCGACACCATTAGTGACCTGATCTAAAATAACCGAATATTCCCCATCGGCAACCTCAGCAGATAATTCAACCCCCCGATTCGTCGGACCGGGATGCATAATCAAAATATCTTTTTTAGCTGACTTCAACTTCTGCCGATTTACACCAAACTCCTTGGCATATTCCCGAATCGAAGGTAAAAAATTATCCTGCTGCCGTTCTTTCTGAAGACGAAGAAGCATCAAAACATCACTCTTCTGAATAACCTCTTGAATATCATAAGTAACATTTACCCCTAAATTTTCAATTCCAACCGGCATTAAGGTGGATGGCCCACAAACGGTTACCTCTGCCCCTAACTTTGTTAAACCCCAAATGTTTGACCGTGCCACACGAGAATGCAGAATATCGCCAACAATCCCCACCGTCAACCCTTCAATCCGCCCTAACTTTTCCTTAATCGTAAACATATCTAATAATGCTTGTGTTGGGTGAGATCGACAACCATCCCCCGCGTTAATAATCGAAGCATCCAAATTATTCGCCAAAATCTTTGGAACCCCTGAACAAGAATGCCGGACAATAATCGCGTTAATATTCATCGCCTCAATATTCCGTGCCGTATCTAAAATTGTCTCCCCTTTAACCAATGAACTGCTACTGGCCGCGATATTAATCGTATCCGCCGAAAGCCGCTTGGCAGCCAACTCGAAAGAAGCGCGTGTACGCGTTGAGTTCTCAAAAAAAAGTGTCACAACCGTCTTTCCTCGCAAAGCCGGAACTTTTTTAACATCACGGGCGGAAACCTGTTTAAAAGACTTAGCCGTCTCCAAAACCAACTCAATTTCCCCCCCGCTAAGTTCCTGCAAATCTAAAAGATTATGTCTTGTCCAGTTCTCCATATGACCTTAAATTTTTTTAATCATGACTTGATCTTCCTGACCGTCTATCTCTTTTAAAACAACCTTTACATTTTGATCTAAAGACGTTGGAATATTCTTCCCCACATAATCGGCACGAATAGGTAGCTCCCTGTGTCCTCGATCAATCAAAACTGCCAGTTGAATATTGGAAGGGCGGCCCAAATCAACAAGGGCATCCAAAGCTGCCCGCACAGTACGCCCCGTAAAAAGCACATCATCTACCAAAATAATTTTCTTATCTGTAATATCAAAATCAACTAGCGTTTCACGCACTATTGGTTGCGTTGCCACTAACGTTAAATCATCCCGATACAAAGTAATATCCAGTATTCCCATCGGCAACTCATGACCTTCTATTTTCTTAATGCAAACATTAATGCGCTCTGCCAAAGTAACCCCTCGCGTTCGAATGCCAACTAAACACAGGTCATTAATTCCCCTATTCTTCTCAAGAATTTCATGAGCAACACGCATGAGTGCCCGTCGAATATTTTCTGAATCCATAATTTTCAAGTTAATCCTCGCTCTAGCTCGGGACTTGTCCAAAGGGGCTCATGCCCCTTTGGAGACTCCGCTTCTGGCGGAGTCGGTTACCCCTTGAAAGGGATGCCTGCACCCCCTTCAAACTTCCCCCAGATATTCAGGAATAACTAATTTTGAAATTCCCGTCCCTAGAGAGACATAAAAAAATCTCGTCCCTCTCAATTGAAAGACGAGCCTTGTTTTCTGTAAATTTTTCCAAAAAATTCTTTTCATTTTCCTTACCTGTCTCACTGGACTGATTTAAAGGTTTTATTTAAAGGGTAAAAAATTTATTCTTGATTGACCCTAAGTTGATAAAACATACCACTCCCTTTCTTAATTGTCAAGAACGTTGTGAGAGTCCATTCTTGTCTCTTTTTTACTTCTTTTTCATTTTTTTATTCAAAAATTATGGATTCGTCCTTTCCCCAAAAAAAAACTTATGTTAAGTTATCTTTATGAAACGATCTTTATTTTTTATTTTTTTCTCCGTTTTTCTGCTTAGTCTGTCAATAATGACACTAGAAGTTATCCTGACGAAGGTCTTCACGGTTCTCATTTATAACCGATTCCATTATTATCCTCTTTCTTTAGCTATGTTAGGTCTTTGCAGTGGAGGGATAGCTGTATATATACACAGAGAAAAATTTTCCCCGGTCTCTGAAGATCTCTGTGCCTTTTACTGCCGTCGTCTATTTCTCGTCTCACTTATTTTTATAGGCCTTCTTCTTTTAACGAACTACCTTGGCCATGAAATTATCCAACTAAATAAGCCCCGATACAATCAGGAAAATTCTGAAGGACTGTTCTTTCACTCGCGTTACGTCCTTGCCTTTTTTTACAGCCTCATCGTTATCCTTCCGTTTCATTACATGGGACTTGTCATGGTCCTTCTCTATAAGACATCCATCGCTCACGCTAATAAGCTCTATTTTTTTGATCTTTTAGGAGCCGCTACCGGAGCCATTTTTGCTGTTATTATCATGAACTCTTTGGAGAACATCAACTTTTTCCTGACTATCTCTCTGATTCTATTCCTCCTCATGGCGTTATGGAATCCTCACCCTAAACGCAGACGCCTTATTCAACTCATGATTCTCTTAGGGATCATCGCTCTTATCGAGATATTCCACATCCCTTCTTTAAAGGTAGACCTGCGGAGAAGAATGCTTCATGTTCACAGCAAAAAAATTGCCAGCCAATGGAGTTCTGTAGCTTATATGGAGGCCATATCTTTTGAGAATCCTCGGGCTCACAATTATTATGTACTTCAGGATCATGAATCTACGGCTACCGTTAATAGCCCTTTTCAGCATTCCAAAAAAATATCTCTTTTAGGAATTCCTTCGATATTCATAAAGTCCGCTTGTGCTGTCAGAAAGCCAAAATCTGCTTATGCTATGGCAACAGGTGTTGGGAGTGAACTGATGCTCTTTCATCGGTTGGGCATAAAAAAAATTGTCGGGACAGATTTTAATCCCTACCTTTTACCTTTCGCCAATAAGGCCTTTCCGCAATTACGGCTAAATGAATTTTTTCAACAGCCCGGAGTTCATTACATCGTTGATGAGGCAAGGAGTTATCTCCATAAAACCCAGGAAAAATTTGATTTTATTATGCTTGGGCCAAAAGGGTCCCCTTATCTGTCAAATTTGAATCTTTTGAGAGCACGTACCATAACAACAGAGGCCTTTCAGGATTATATTCGTCATCTGACTCCTCAAGGCGTATTTTTTAGCGAACTCAAGCGGAAGAAGGAGGCAAAAACAAGACTAAAAATTTTCAAACACAGTGCCAATCAATTAAATATCTTCAACCTTGGAAAAAAAATTCTTTGTCTTAAAAAAAACAAGGATTACTACATGTTTTTTAGTCCTACTCCTTTTAATAAAAAAGAAATCATTGAAATAAACAAGGTATTACATGGTAATTATACCGCGAACTATATTAAAGATATTCAGGAATTCAATTATATTTTAAATAAACCAGCGCAAAGAATAAGGACAG
>CAZIRV010000036.1:2453-18802 GCA_964541845.1 uncultured Planctomycetales bacterium | reverse complement strand
CTCGACGCTTCAACGAGACACAGCAACCTTAAAAATAGAGCAATTATTTAATGGATTCGGTATTAATCGTTCATCAGTGCGCCTTTTATTTACAAACTCTTAGAAGAATCTGTTGTTTTTTCCTGAACCATAATTAACTGCATAACACTCATTGAAACATTAACTTCATTTTGAGTTCCCCGTTTAGGAACCATATTAACTTTAACAACCTTTAAAAGTTCTTCTGTAGTATTAATCAGATGCATAAAAGTAATGACATCTTTTAAGTCTCCCGTACAATCTAAATTAGCATAAT
Source organism: uncultured Planctomycetales bacterium (assembly GCA_964541845.1). GTDB lineage: Bacteria > Omnitrophota > Gorgyraeia > Zapsychrales > Zapsychraceae > CAZIRV01. Next base: position 18,507 of record CAZIRV010000036.1, on the reverse strand, counting down.
ATTCTGTATATTTTTTATGCTTCTTTTTCTCAGAAGGATTGCTTTTGACAAGACTCACCTTTGATTGTGTCGCAAGCTTTTCAAGCATACTCAAAAAGTCCGCATTAATAACATCATCATCTTGTAATGTTTGCGTTAAATATTTACTGAACGCCTGATTTTTCTTAAGAATTTTATCTTTGTAAGATAAAATCTGTAAATCCCCCTTAATGCTTATTTTCTGTTGATCAATCTCCGCATCAATGGCACTTAAGCGACCTAAAACAGGCCGCAGAAACAGTAAATCCAATAAGGCAATTAAAACAACCCCAAGGGTTACATAAAAAAACTTTTTCTCATTCTTGGAAAGTTTAGAAATGAATTTTTGAATCAATGGTTATTCCTCTCCTTGCCCTGTTTCAACGGTGTCCTCTTCTAAAGCCGTTTTAAGTTTAAGAGTAATTTCAAAGGCTGTTACGTCTTTATCCCGATCTTTTCTGGCTGTTGTCGACTTGATATCAACACTTTTAAACAATTCTGACTCTTTTAAATTCGTTCCTAAATTAAAAACTAATGACGCGATATCAGAAATCCCCTGAATGCTAACACTTCCATTCTCGTCAATTAATAACCCTGTTAAATAAATTTCATCCGGAATTTTATTATAAAGCTCGTTAATCGTATCCTGGCTTTCCATCCTTCTCTCTAAATAATTCTGAATAGTCCTTGTCGTTAAAGACTTATTTTGCAATTCAACAACTTCTTTACGGTTTTCTTTATACTCTTCTTCGAGTTTTGTTAAAAACACATTATGAAAATAAATTTTTGTGCCAAGAATGCAGGCAATAAGAACAAGAATAATAAAACCAAAAATCCCGGCAAAAAAAACTTCACGCCCCTGCTCCTCTACAGATTTCTGTAATTGAAGTTCTTCAGGCATTAAATTTACCTGGGCATCACCCGTTGTTAATACTGCAGCACTTACATCTAACAAAGACCCCTCTTTAAAATCTGTTGCCAATTCTTTTTCAACTTCTTGTGTTGGCTTTATATAATCCGCATAGGGCACAACCTCAACCATCCACTTTAACTTTTCCGTTAATGCTGCCTGTAACTTTTGAGAACACTCATCATCTGAAGTAATAAGATAATTTGTGGGAAGCTGCTCAATATCTTCATTTTGGTACGATTCAATCGTTGAAGACAATTCATCAACTAAATAATTAAGAGCGTCTTCTCCTTCCTCAGCACTGGCTAATTGAATTTTACCCATCGGAATATTGCGAGAAGTAAGGGCCAATCCATGAAAAGCAAGAATAAGCTCTATTGAATTCTGGCCAATATCAATAAGTCCTGTTGGAGTCGCCTCTTCTTTAAGCCCAAGAGAATCGGAATACACCGCGGCTATTCCTTCCGGAGAAAAAAGAACCTTCCTTACTTTTAATCCAGCCTTTTCAAAAATATCGAGTTGTTTCTTAAGCGCATTTTTATTAGCGATAACAAGCAAAATTTTTGTATAATTACTTTTGTAAACTCCAATATTAATATACCCGATTTGAATTTCTTCTCTTGAAAACGGCGTATGACGCCCTGCCTGTAGACTGACAATGGATTTGATTTCTTCTTTATCTGTGGAGGGGACTTCAATATTTTTTGTCGTTATCATTCCGGGAGGAACAATATAAAAAACATCCAATGCCTTGATATTTATTCCCTTTAAAGCCAGTTGAATCGTTTTTGGTATATCCTCCTCAGCAACACCTTTAACATCTTGAGAAACCAATTTAGATATTTTTGCACTAGCCCCTGTTCCCTTTAAATAAGCAAGCCTAAGGGTTTCTTCATCTAAAAAAATACCTGCAGAATCATTACTTTTTTTAAGCATAACTGACCTTTAAATATTCATATTATTAAAAAATAATTTATTATATACTGCATTATATATTAATATATTAAAGTTCCACTAAAAAAAATAATTATTTTTCTCTCCAATATTCAATCTTATTTTCTTCAGCATTGTACACACAAGCAATATCCGTAATATCTTTCTTTTGACTCAACTTCCCTTTGCTTTCGATAAAATAAAAAGAGGAGTTTGTTTTAATAATTCCATAAACATTCAAATCATTAATTTGTTTAACCTCAAAAAGTTTTAATTTCACAAAATTTTTGATTTCACTGGCGATATCAAACGTATGTTGAAACACATAATCATCTGCCGTGTCCTCTATTCCATCCAATCCCCGGCGTGTTAAAAATATTTTATCCACAACATCCCGATCCAGACCTAATGCCAGCAATACCTCTGCCGAGGCTGTATTCATGTTCACCTTTCCATCACCATAAATTGTAATAAAAGGCCTTAATTGATCCAAAAGATTTGCGTCAATTCCTCTAACCAAAAGCAACTCATCCATCAATTCGAATTCCGCGTTCTTGGGTTCATAAGGGTATTGTAAATTTGAATAATACTCATCGCTATAAAATCCTGTTAAACGTGTTTGCCCCGACTCCCTCCAATCAACAATGGCTTCCGTAATTCCCTTCGCGCTGTTTTCATCCAAATCCGAAACCCGTCGGATCAAACGTGTTAATGTTAAACGATCTATAACGTTAATATTAATTTTTCGCTCTTCATCAACAAAGCCATAACGCTTTTGTAATATGCCAACGCCTTGACTGAAAGCGTAACTCACCTCACTTGTCCCATCCCCCAAAGCAACCGTTTTAAACTCTTCATTATTATGACGATAATACTTTCCATAGGCTGTATAGAGTCCTTTATTTCGAACTAAATCCGACCTAATACCCGCAATAGCTTTTTTAATTCCTGCCTCAGCAATATAATGCAATTGACTTCGTGTCTCTAAACGTGATAACAACGTTGCCCTTTGCCTAACCCTTAACCCGATCCTCGCGGCAAAAATACTCAAAAACACAACAGCCCAAACAGCCAGAATCAATATGGACCCTCGTCGTTTATTTCCACAAAATTTTTTCATCTGAAAATCCCCACTTGATTAATCGTAACCGAAAATCTTGCCTGTTTCATAATCTAACTCCCTAACGGAATATCAATAAACCGATTCATCTTTTTTTTCCCTTGCTTATCCGAAAACTCCACTTCCACTTCAACGCGTGATGGGTATGTCTCTAGGACATCCGGGCTGTAAATCTCCCGACCTTCAGCATAATAAAAATAACTGAATTTTACAGCTTCAACGCCATGAATCAAAGCGCGTTTTTTAAAAAAATGCCCATTCAAAGCCTGACTATAATTTGCCTGCCTTCGGTAAAGAATATCTTCAAGCCCATCATAATAATATTCGACTTTCCCGGGTTGATCAACGTACTCCTTTTGGGGTAAACCGCTACGTTTATCGGCTAACATATGAATAATTGTCGGAAAAGTTATCCTCTGTTGTCCCCCCTCAAATTTAAACATGGAATACCTAAACGCGTTGCGTAAATCCTGACTAAATTTATCAAAAAAAATAGCCACATCCTCCTCGATAACTAACTGCTGAGAGCGCTCCCATACCCTAAGGCCATTGGATAGAGCACTATAAATGGCGACACTTGTCATTGCAATCAAAGAGACCACAATAAGAATTTCCATTAAAGTCATGCCTCTTCGGGAAAATAACATTCTATGGCGCAGTGCAAAAACTTTGCGACGTTTAGTCGTTTTTTTTTGATGAATCCAACCCATGATCTGTGTTGCAGCACTTCTGCTCTGCACGATATCAACCTCCCTCTTTTTTAAAATTTTCTAAATACGCCGAACGCGTAAGGCGACGTTGCTTCTGGCCTTCCATCCACGTTAAATGAACATCAAGCTGAAATATCTCAACATAATCCTGAATTTCACTAATTTTTATATCTGGTTGGAAAATAACTTTTTTGGCTCCAGTGCTGATTCGCTCGATTGGCTCCAAAGAAAGAGGTAAAATATTATCAACCTTAAGGGTTCGCTCGACAGAAGAAATTTGATTATCTAATATAGTCGTAGCATAGAGACGGTTGGTTAAATGACGCATTTGGTCAACAGAAATAATAAAGGATTTTAAAATGGCAACAAGACCGACGGAAAGGATGATAAGCGTTACCATGATTTCAATAAACGTGAAACCATCTTGCTTTCGAAGCATAAACTTTATTCCCAGTTCGTAATGTCATCGTCTGTGGAATTAGAATCTTTCCCTTTAGAATAAAGATCATAATCCGGACGATTTTTTCCTGGAGAAAAATAGAAGTAAGCGGTCCCCCATGGATCAATAGGACTCTTTTCTATATAGGGACCATTCCAATTTTTAGGAATAGGACTTGCGGTTGGTTTTTTTCTTAACGCGTCTAACCCCTGACTTGTCGTCGGGAAATTCCCATTATCTAACTCATATAGTTTTAATGCCGTTGCTAAATGCGCTTCAACATCAGACTTCGCGACAACGACTTTAGCTTTATCTGATCTGCCCACCATACGCGGAACGACCATGGCTGATAACGCTGCAATAATAATGACGACCAACATAATCTCAATTAATGTGAATCCGGAATATTTTCTTGGAGAACTCATATAACACCCCTTTTATTTAGGAATTGCAACGAAATAATTTTACTATTTATGCCCTCAGATTCAGGGCGAATTTGACCGATCTGATTGAACGATTTTCGAGGCGTACTTGACGTACGTTGAGGAAATCGTGATTGAAAATCGGTCAAATCTGCCCTGAAGATGAGTGGCAGAAATGGTGAAGTTATTTCATTACAGACCCTTATTTCGTTACAATCTCTTACTGTTAAATCAATTTTTATTATTAGGGTTCAATTAAAAATAACTTCAGACTAATAACGCATAGACCCGACCCATTGCCTCTGAAGATCGGCAATGGAATCAATAGATGAAGTATACGTGGCTCTAAGCGCTTGTTCAAGGTTTTTACCATTTTTTAAATGCCGACAAAACTGACCAAACTTGCTGCTTCCATAAGTCTGAATAAGAAAATCAATAATTGAAACACTTTGTGCATAAAATATACGAACCTTATTTGTATCCTGTTCCTTCCGAATATCCAGCGTTAATAACGTCGAAAATAGAAGATATTCTTCTTTCTGTACAGCATTACGCATTATTTGATTCGCAACCGCCTTTTTTCCGCGTTCCTGTAACTGCGCGACCCCTTCATTTAACCATAACGGAATATGTTGTTTTCCTATAAAGTCTCTTAAAATCAAATGACTGATTTCATGCGGCAAAACTCCATCTAAAAAATTTTCCTCCTGTTTATACGTTACGATGTGTCGAGAACGTAGCAATCCGGAATCCCGTCCTGCCCCACCGCGTGACCACGCGGGCTGTCCTGTTTCTTGTGTGAAAGTCTCTTGATCCGGATAAATTAAAATTTTCGCCCGATTGCTCCACGTCCAAAAATTCTGATAACGCGCGTATCCAATTTTATCCGCAATCGTATCATAATATTTCTCTGATTCACTAAGAACTCTTCTGGCCCAGGTTGTCCCCACAGAAGATGGATATAAAATAATAAAATGCTCCCCCTTCTGTTCTCTCCAATCATCGGAAAATGCCGGGGGACAAATGATAAAAAAACTAAAAATAACAAAGAACTGTAAAAACTGATGTCTCATAAACCCGCTATCCTAACACATCCATCTGAAAAATCGGCAGGAGAATAGCAAATACAATAAAACCCACCGCCAATCCAATACCTAAAATCATTGCGGGCTCCAGAAGAGTGGTCATAATTGTAATTTGCTCATCTGTTTCCTGCTCATACGTTTCAGCAATTTCAGCCAAAACATCATTAAGATTTCCAGACTCCTCACCGACCGCAATTAAATATCCCATCATGGCCGGCATAGCCGGTAAGCGTTTAAGATTTTCTCCAAAAGACCCCCCAGAGGTTAATTCTTCATTACATTGAGCTAACTGCTTTTTAATCAACTCATTACTCAAAATTGGAATCACGATAGAAATCGCGCGAATAATGGAAACGCCACTTTTTAATAACAAAAATAATGTTCGACAGAACCGTGCCAATTCCACTTTCAAAATAATTTTTCCAAACAGAGGTAAACTTAACAAAAATCGACTCATTATAACGCGCCCCTGAGAAGATTGTGTAAATCTTCTTAAACCAAAAATTCCTGACAAAATAGCCAATAAAATCATCATCCACCATTTATCCAGGATCTCACTCATCCCCAAAAGCATCGCTGTTGGTACTGGAAGAGCATCCCCCATGCTCTGAAACAAACCTGCCATTTTAGGAAGCACAAAGGCGAGAACAAACCAAACCGTGCCCAAACCGACCACTGCCATAACGATGGGATAAACCAAAGCTGTGCGTACTTTTGATAAAATTTCTTCTTGTCGACGCTGATAATCAGCTATGTTCACCAACATCTCGCGTAGATTTCCGCTTTCCTCTCCGGCATGAACCATAGTGACATAAAGCGTGGAAAAAATATTTGGAAACTCTTTTAGACTTTCCGATAAAGCTTTACCATCTTTAATGTCTTTGATTATCTGAGCGGTCACCCTCTTAAAAAAATGACCCTGCGTCTGTTCTGCAATAATTTCAAGAGAACGCAGAAGAGAAACTCCTGACTTTAAAAGATTGGCTAACTGTCTGCTGAATGTATGAAGCTCTTTAACTTTAACCTTTTTTTTGGTTCTCAATTCTTCCTCTGAAAAATTTTCATTACTGAAATTTTTGCCACTGGAACGCGTCTCAACAGAAACAGGCAAAAAACCAAGCTGATTAATTAATTCAATCGCTTCTTCTTGATCTTCTGCTGTAATTTGTCCTGTAACTGTTTCAGCAGTATTTTTTTTGGCGGTATAAATAAACGTGGTCATGAGAAATTTTGGACTGTATGCTCTTCTTTAAATTTTTTTTCCACAAATCTACTAATGAGCACTCGATCTGCGCTGGAAAGGTCAAGATAATAATTCACCATCGCGTAAATATTTTCCAAACTGTCTTCTTCCACTCGACAAACCTTGGCCAAACATTCAATCGATTTAAACCCTTCCCCAAGCTGTATTTTAACACTTAAAATTGATCCGACAGGAAGAACTCCTTTAGAAATAAATCGTATCCCTCCGGCACTAATATCTTCCGTGGTCGTGGCATATTCAATACCATCAGAAGTCAAAAAACCTGAATCACCCGAATCTTGTCTTAGTAACTGGTAACGAATCTCTACGGGAGCAAAAACACGCGGATAAATACGCGCGTCATAAGTGTTTTTTACAGCCCAATTATCACGTTTTTTAATCTTAATTAAACTGGCCGTTTGAAGGGGAGAGGCTTCTCCTGGAAGATTATTTTGGAATATAGGTTTCGGATGAATTATTCCCTCATTTTTTGGTGACTTATCTTTAACCGTCGCGTTAATAACTTCACTTGGCGTCGTTGTCCCTTCAAGGACGGCCTTCCACCCATTCTGCCTTAATGTTATCAACCCTTCTCGCATGGCAATACGTTTAATATAATCTGAACGTGGTTTTTCCAAAACGGCAGCGCGAATTGTATCATCAAAATTTAAAATTTCATAAATCGCTTTTCGCCCATAAAAACCTGTTTGATGACAAAAATCACATCCTCGCCCATGATATATTTTAATGGACTCACTATCCTGTAAATTCAGCGACTGCTTAATCTCCTCTTTAACCGCTGATAAAACACTAACATTTTCCTCCTTACACTTTGGACAGATAACACGAACCAACCGCTGGGCCACAAAAGCCTCAATACTGGAAGCTACCAAATAAGGCTCAACGCCCATATCAATTAACCGTGTAACGCCACTCGCCGCGTCATTCGTATGCAATGTAGAAAACACCAAATGCCCTGTCAGAGCTGTCCTCACCGCGATCTCCGCAGTTTCCAAATCACGAACCTCCCCAACCATCAAAATATCCGGATCATGGCGCAATATACTTCTTAAACCTGTTGAAAAATCAAAATTAACTTTTTTATTGACCTGAACCTGTGTGATCCCATCCATTTCATATTCAACAGGATCTTCAATAGTAATAATCTTCCTTTGCGAAGAGCTGATTTCATTTAAACAGGCATACAAAGTTGTGGTCTTTCCACTTCCAGTGGGTCCCGTCATAAAAATAATTCCATGAGGATTTCTAATCAATTTACAGAGCTTATTAACCCCATCCTGATCAAACCCCAATTTTTCCAGACTAAAAAGCATAATCTTTGTTGGTAAAATACGAATCACCATGCTTTCTCCCCGGGGAGTTGGCATTGTTGAAATTCGCAGGTCCAGAGTTTGATCTCTTGTTTTCACCACCGCACTTCCATCCTGCGGAAGACGTTTTTCTGTAATGCTTAAATTCGCGAGAATTTTAATGCGTGATAAAATTTGCGGTAAAAAATTCTTTACCTTTCCCGGAAGATTCGCGTCCACTAAAACACCATCAATACGATAACGAAATCGAACTTTATGACGGTAAGGTTCGATATGAACATCTGTAGCACGTTTTTTGTAAGCTTCTAAAATAATCTCATTAACAAGATGAGAAACGGTTGGATCCTCAACTCTCCTCTCAAGATCTTCAACCCACTGCCCCCTATCCTGAGAAGAAGGTGCTGCGGAGATCCCCTTACTCATTAACCGATCAATCATATCTGAGGCCAAACCATAATATTTTTTAAGCGCATCGTCAATTTGGGTTTGTTCCGCTAAGGCCACTTTAACCATCACCCCTAAATGCTTACGTATTTCATCCCGGGTCCTGACGTTCAAAGGGGTAGCACAAGCCACCGTTAAAGTATTTCCTTCCAAACAGATCGGCATCACTTGATAGTATCCGGCAAACTTAATAGGGACCTTATCAACAACTTCCTGTTTAACTGTAATTTTGTTAAAATCAATGATGGGTAACCCTAAAACTTGTGAGAGGACAATGAGAATTTGCTTCTCGGTGAGAATTTCATTCTGTAGTAAATAATTTTTAAGAGGAGTCCCTGATGCCTGCGCCGCGGAAGCATAGGTTCCTAACTCATTCGCGGATAGCAAATTATTTTCAATAATTCCATCGTGAAAAACTTTGTCAATTCGTTTCATAACTTTATAAAATTATAGGTCTGAGATCACCTAATAGATGTAACCGGTTACAAATCATAAAGGTGGGATTTTACCTATCATATAGAAGTCTTCCGCTTTCATCTCATCATAGTCTCCACTAATAATTTTAGCACACCCTTCCACACTTTCTTCTATGCTCACATACTCACCCTTTTTTCCTGTAAAAACCTCGCTGACATGAAAAGGTTGCGTCATAAAATTATAAAGTTTTTCAGCACGCAAATAAATAAACCGATCATCTTTTGGCAGTTCCTCTACCCCAATAACCGCGACAATCCGCTTTAAAGTATTATGTTTATTAAAATGCTGGATAACCTCTTGGGAAACATCATAATGGCGCTTTCCGACAACCGTCCAATCCAGATTCGTACACGAGCTTTGCAAAGGGTCAATGGCAGGATACATCCCACGTTGAACCAAATCCCGTGACAATACAATACTTCCATCCAGATAACTGAAAATCGCGACTACCGCCGGATCCGTCATATCATCAGCAGGCACATACACCGCCTGAAAAGCTGTAATCGAACCCCCTCCTTCAACAGATCGAATACGCTCCTGAACCGAACTTACCTCAGAAGCTAATGTCGGTTGATAACCTGTCTCAGCGGGAACCCGTCCTAATAGTGTAGAGACCTCTTGTCCCCCCTGAAGATAACGATAAACATTATCCATAAATAAAAGCACGTCTTTATTTTGTGATTGCAAATATTCCGCAAGGCATAATCCCGCGTTAACCACCTCCGCGCGTGCTCCCGGAGGCTGATCCATTTGTCCGAAGGCCAACATAACATTCTTCAAAAGGTTAGCATCTTTCAATTCATAATAAAGCTCATTTCCTTCCCGAATACGTTCCCCAATTCCTGCAAATACACAAGCCCCTCCATGAGCCTTAACAATATTATTAATCAACTCCAGAATAACAACCGTTTTTCCACAACCGGCCCCCCCCATAATCCCTGTCTTGCTTCCCTTAACTAAGGGGAACAGTAAATCAAAATATTTAATGCCCGTCTCAAGAACATCCGCGACCTCACCTTTTTTGTTATTTAAATTAAAGCTCACAGGTTTCATAATATAACGCGTCGGCACTTTTCCAGGACAGTCAAATTCCCCCCCTTTATCTAACGGACGCCCCACAGAATCCATAACCCGCCCATAACACCCATCACCCATTGGAATGGCGATCGGTTTAAAAGTATTATAGCAAACAGCGTTTAACTGCATATTCAGCGTATCCATTAAAGCTACTGTTCGACAAACATTCGCGGAAAGATGCTCCATGACCTGCAAAAAAACCATCTTATCATCAATCGTCAGCACTTCAATAACATGATATAAAGCAGGCATATAATCCAAATTATCAAAATGACAATCAACAACCGGCCCCTGAACAGAAACAACCCGCCCTCGTCCAGGACGTTCTTGTTCAGTAGTATTTGACGTTTTTTCTGTATTTTCCAAAAGCTCTTCCTCCTTAGTCTTTCACCATCATCTTTGCCGAAAATATCTCACGAAGTCCTTTATCAATATCCGCATTCTTTGCTTTACGATATTTCCTATGCATTTTAGTCCGTTCTTTCTTCATCTTCTCAACACTATCCTCCAAAAACTTTGCCTGTGCTGATGCCGAAGAAATAATGGTATCCAAAAAAATTTCATACAAACGTGTCGTTGTCCATAAATTACATAAATACCCAATAACTTCCATAGGATCAGACTCCTCAATAATATCCCCAAACATATCCGGAATTTGAGATTGCTTTGATAAAAGATCTTCACACGGTAAAATTTGCACGACAAATGGCTTTTGCGTGTCAAAACTCTTTGGCCATGAATAACAAACAACAACCTTACCCAGTCGCCCATTGACTACTTCATCAACTAAATAATCCTTTACATCAATAGCTGTTTTATACATTCCCTTTTCTTCCATACGGGTAAATATTTTCATATCCGGAGTATACGGCTTTAGACGTTCTAGTGACTGTTCTCCAACACCAATGAATCGACTGTCACTATATTTTTCTTTTTCCGCGATAGCTGTCTTTAAAATTTTATTATTAAACCCACCCAAAAAACTTCCTTCCCCTGTGATGGCTAAAACACCAACCGTTGGATTATCATTCGCTAACAAAGAATGCGTTGCCTTTGTTTTATTAACCATCCTGAAAAATTCAACAAAAGTCTCAGTAAATCGACGAAAAGTATCCCTTTTCCCTGTTAATGTATAATATTTATTATCCGCGATATCCTTTAACGTCTGGATGAGGTCAACCATCTCAACAGCGTCGCGATACTCAAGCTTTACTTTATTAGCCTTACCCATTTTCTATTTCTTCCTGAAGAACTATTCCCGCCTCCTTAATTAAATTCTTAATGCTTCCGTCCAAAGCCATACTTCCAAATTTTAAAATAGTGCCCCCTCCTAATTCCGGATCAATTGAGGCATTAATAATAATTTCCCTGTTTAATTTCCCCTTAATCAATTCTGAGAATTGTTTTTTTCGGTTATCATCAATGGGACTCAATGTGATAAGGTCCACCGTGGTGACATCCGAGCCTATTCGACTCATATTAACATCTTTAAGCCTTTCCAAAAAATCATCAATTAACACTCCATCTAAAACGCCTTTCGCTTTCTGATTTAACACAAAATTCAATACTTTCATTCCAAAATGCACCATTTTAACATCAAATTCTTTTTCCAAGTCCCGACGAATTTTATCCTTTGACCCTTGAGCTTTGGCAATAATCGCCTCTCCTTCGTCTCGAGCCTTCTTAACAATAGCATCACGTTCTTCTTTAGATGCTTCCTCCGCATCACTCCGCATTTTTTGAGCCAACTCTTTAGCTTCTTTCTGACGCTTAGCTAAATCATCGTCAGCCTGTTTTAATTTTTTACTCAATTCTGACTGTTTGGCATTAGCGCTGGCAATTTCATCATTGAGCCTCTTGACAACACCTTCCGTACTCGATACCAAAGTCCTATGCAGCCCAAATATAATCGCCCCACAAACAACGAACATAAGTCCTAAAAAACTAAGTATCAAACCTGTAAATTCCATAAATCATCACTCCTTTTTTAAAAAAAATCAATTTCCTAAAGCAAAATAAAATATAATAAGTAAAACAAGAGCCAAACTTCCTACTCCAATAAATTTTACAAAATCAAAACTTTTTAAAATAAGCGCTGTCTTTGTTGGGTAGTGCCCTAATTGATAAACAATTTTACGCCCAATCAAAGCTAAAAAAATGCAGGGAACTATGATGATCACAAAATAAACAGCTCCTAAAATAAAACTTTCACCCCAAAAGTCAAATATAACCATAATTTATACAAATCCGGCATAATATCAGCTAAATTTTTAATTGTTCAGACAATACCTTAACGCCTTGTCTAAAAACTCTCCTCCATGGCTGAGTCCTTATATTGTCTGAACAATTAAAAATTTAGCTGATATTATGCCATTCATGCCTATTTAGAAAACAATTGAAAAATAACCAAAATGGCCACAATCGATATTGCCTCAACAAAAATAAGCATAACGATCATCCCCATAAATATTTTTGATGCCGCAGAAGGATTACGGGCTAACGCTTTAATAACAGAATGACCCAAAACCGCGATAACAACAGATGGCCCCATAACGGCTACAAACATAACCCCTAAAATTATAAAAGTTTCTGGTAACATAGTCTACTAAAGCCTTTGCAACTTTTTTCCCATTGCCTCTTCAACAAGAATTGTACACTCATTGGCATAGAATCGTATAACACCCCCGCCAATTGGCAATTTTTCTTCCCAATCAATAATGACATATCCTTTTTTCAAAACACCTAAAAGAGGATAATGGTACGCCAAAATTTCGTATTCTCCTTTATCTCCCGTTAAAAAAATACTTTGAATCTCTTTTTGATATACAAGAGAATTAGGGCTTAAAATAACACATTTAAAATTTCCTTTATATGAAATCATATTATTCTTTCTTATCTTCAACAGCCGCGAAGGCTGTCCGAGAAGGAGGCTTTCGTTCAGAACAAGGCACAAGACAAAAGAAAACTCCGAGGCGTACATAATATGTACGTTGAAGATTTTCTTTCGTCTTGCAACGCAGAGCTGGATGAAAAGATCATTCTCGGACAGCCTTCGCAGCGGCCTTCAGGACATCCGCTCCTATATCCGAAGTAATATCTTCTTCCATTTTTTCTACTTCTTCTTCACTTACCCCTTTCATCTTATTCGTATATGCCTCAATGACAGCCGTCAAACCTTTATTAATTTCGTCATCCATTTTTCGACGCTCACGTAAAATTTTTAATAACTCCGGATCTTTTTTTTCAACAAATCCTAGTATTTCTTCCTGAAATTGTAAAATTTGTGCCATTTCTAATTCATGAAGATATTTTCCATTAAAAGCAAAAAAAATAAAAACAAGAACTTCCATCGATACAGGGGAATCTTTATCCTGTTGGAGTAATTGTGTGAGAATTTCACCGTTTTTAACTTTCTCAATTTGCTCATCCGTTTGCGGACCTGACCGCAGACGTGATGATTTTTGTGTTTCTCTGAACTGAAGGAATTCTAAACGTAAAGGACCGCTCATATCTTTTACAATAGGCCATTGGACCTTTGTTCCTGTTCGGGATACAGAAAGCCCTAAATCTAGTGCCGGTTTCTGCCCTTCCCCAAACATAGCAGAATCTAGCATAATTTGCCCATCCGTCATAGAAACAAGATTAGAAGGAACAAAAGCCGTTAAATCACCCTCAAGAACTTCTACAATGGGTAAAAATGTCATTGTTCCAGAACCCTTTTCCTCATCCAAAAAACAAGCCCTCTCAATCATTTTTGAGTGAAGATAAAAAATATCTCCGGGATAAGAGTCTCGTCCCGGAGGCCGTCCTAATAAAAGTGAAATCTCTCGATAGCACCACGCGTGTTTAGTAAAATCATCAAAACCGACAAACACATTTTGACCTCTCTGCATAAAGTATTCTCCAAGAGAACAAGCGACATAGGGAGCCAAATACTGCTGCCCGGGAGGACTGGAAGAAGGCGCCGCCACGATAATCGTATAATCAAAGGCATCATGATCCTGAAAAAGTTGGACAACACGGGCCAATTGAGACCGTGCTTTTCCGATAGCACAATAAATACAAATAACTCCTGTCTTTTTTTGGTTAAGAATAGTGTCCGTAATAATGGTCGTTTTTCCTGTCATCTTGTTGCCAAGAATTAATTGACGCTGCCCCAAACCGATGGGAATCATAGAATCTAAAACCTTTGTTCCTGTTTCCAAAGGGTTACACAATACCTGACGCTCAAGAATGCCCGGAGCAGGAGGAAAAATGGGATAATACGCGTCTTCTTTAATAGGCCCCAGACTATCAAAAGGTTCACAAAGAGATGTTACAATCCTTCCAACAAAATTTTTCCCAACTGGAACATTAAATGGCTCCAAAGAGGCTCGAACCTCATCCCCTGTTTTAATTTCTGAAGCCTGTTTAATAATTAATACATGAGCCTCCTTCTCATTAAAACCTAATATCATTCCCATAGTACCAAAACCAAACTGGATTAACTGTCCGTTAATACAGCTGGTAAACCCTTCAACGATGACAATACACCCTCGAATACTCTTCACATAACCAACTTCTGTATATTGTAATTCAGCCAAGACTTCTCCCCCTATTCTTCTTTTTCTTCCGTTTCTTCTTCAGTTGCGTCTGAATTCACTTCTTCTTGCTCAATTTTTGTGGCTTTAGAACGCCTACCCCACAGTGTAAAATGGATCACTGTAACAATTCCAACAAAAGCAACCACACTGGCAATAATTTTCCATGCTGTATTCATTGCCGGTTTCTTAAAAATACTCGCGGCAATATCCGCAATAGTTCGTAATGATCTGATTTTTTGTAAAATATTCTTAAGTTGACTTCGCTCTAAATTTTCCCGAACAGCCGAAAGTAAATCTTCTAAAGCCTCAACATCTTTTTCAGCATTTTCAAAACGCTTTTGATTAACCCTAAAAGCACTGATATGTTCAGTAACAGATCGTGACTTAGTTTGTGAGACTTCAATCGCCTCTAAATTCTTCTTAATATTCTGAACAAGATATCCCGCACTTTCTACATATTTGGTTGGCTCAAGAAGTTTATAAGCAACCCTTGCCCGATCTTTTAGACCATCAATTTCCGACTGTGGAATATTCCAAATATCAATAATTTGAATTTCATAACGCTTTGATTCTCCCGGATTGAGTTCTTCTTCTTTAGTTAAATACGATCGTTCCTTAAGCGCGTCATATCGAACAGTAAACCCTTGTGTTTCAACTAAATCCTCCGGCTTAACCTCCGCTGGCAAATAACGCTTAACTTCCATGGTCTTTGACTTATCTTTCGAAGGGTTCTCAAGCTCAATAATGAATCGAACAACATTTCCATTTTCCGGAGAAGGAGGCTTTGAGTGCCAATAAGCCGTTGAAAAAGTGTTCCTGCGAATCTTTTTAATTTCTTTAGCGTAGGTTCTGAATTTATCAATTCTTCGCTCAATATTATCCGCAGATTTTTTTTGTTCACCAACAGCATAATCTAAACGCCGCAATAAACTCTCTTTCTTTATCTTCCCTGTTTCATAATAATCCGTATCCTGAATTCTTTCTAAACTAAATCCGATTTCCTTTTTTATTTTTTCAATCTCTTTCTGGTCAACCTGCCAAATATCCCGAATGCGGACTTTAAAAGTCTTGGTTTCTTTTGCGCCTAAACTAACCTTACCATGAACAAAATAAGCATCCTTATCAACATCATAATCCAGCTCAAGCCCTGCCGTATCAATAATATCATCTTCCGTTAATTCTTTTGGTAACGTAAAACTTATTTCTTTTTCTTTTTGCGTTTCTGTTCCGTTAACCGCTAAAACATTAATATTCAAATCAGC
>CAZIRV010000036.1:0-2353 GCA_964541845.1 uncultured Planctomycetales bacterium | reverse complement strand
TCTATTCGATCATACAGGGGTGTCTGTCCATTAACACCAAGATCATCTTCTATTCCCTGAACAGTAAACAGCGTCGCGTCGGCAGTATCTTTCATATCATTGATCTTACCAAACATGGACTCTGATGTTGCAGTATTATCAGACACCTTCCCTAAAAGTGTTTCCACACTATTAATATCTCCATATATTGTTGAAGCTGAGCCTGCATCGGTTGATGCTCCGAGAGTAGATGAAATCCCTGTCACCGTTGTTAATATAGTTGCAATATCTGAACTGCTTGCAACACTTGATACCGCACTTTTTACATCAGCAATTTTACCAAATAATGAATCTACTGATGATGTATCACTCGCTGTCCCGATTAAATTATTAAGCGCGTTAACCGTTGTTAAAATTGATGCGACACTATCAACAAGTGTTTGGGCATGATTGGCTAAGTAAACAATACCGTCCCAATTAATACCTTTATTGGTCATGGCAGCTAAATCGCTCCAATTGACACCTGCTGTACTTTGGGACCCTGCATCATCCCAATTAATACCTGATCCGGACATGTAGGCAATATCATCCCAATTGACACCAGCCTCACTCAAATCTTTGATGCCATCCCAGTTTATACCGGCAGAAGAGAGCTCTCCGAAGTTATCCCAATTTGCTCCAGCATTACTTAAGTCAGCAATGCCATCCCAATTGACACCTGCAGTTGCCAACACCCCTATTTCATCCCAATTAATACCCGCATTCGCCAGATCTCCAACATTAAACCAGTTAATTCCAGCATTACTTAAATCACCTATTCCATCCCAATTGACACCTTTTTCACTCAAAACCCTAATTTCATCCCAATTAATACCCGCGTTCGCCAACTCTCCAATATTGTCCCAATTTGCCCCGGAATTACTTAAATCCGCAAAACCATCCCAATTAATTCCGGATTCTGTCCAAACCTTAATATCATCCCAATTAACTCCTGCAGTAGACAAGTCTCCAATACTATCCCAATTAATTCCAGAAGTCGTCATATCCTGAATATCATCCCAATTGACCCCCTTCTTTGTTAAAACTTCAATGTCACTCCAGTTAATCCCCGCGTCACTCATTACATCAATGTTATCCCAATTAATCCCTACTGTTGACATTTGACCTATGTCTTCCCAATTGATTCCTGTGTCGCTCATCACATTAATATCATTCCAATTTACCCCAGTCGCGCTTAGTACCTGAATATCTTCCCAATTAATTCCAACGTCACTTAACACATTGATATCACTCCAATTGATTCCTGCTTTACTCAATACATTTATATCTTCCCAGTTAATCCCTGTATCGCTTAACACATTAATATCTTCCCAATTAACCCCCGCATCCGACAATTCATTAATATTTGCCCAATTTACTCCCGCGTCACTCAAGACATTAATGTCTTCCCAGTTGATCCCCGTCTTACTCAATACGTTTATGTCTTCCCAATTGATTCCCGCGTCACTTAGCACGTTGATATCACTCCAATTGATCCCCGCATCCGATAATTCATTAATGTTTGCCCAATTAACGCCTTTTTTACTTAACACATCTATATCGTTCCAATTAATTCCAACGCCCGACAACTCCTGAATATTGGACCAATTTATTCCTACACTACTCAACATATCAATATCACTCCAATTGATTCCCTGCTTACTCAACACATTGATGTCTTCCCAATTAATCCCCGCGTCACTCAATACATTGATATCACTCCAGTTGATCCCCACGTCCGATAATTCACTAATATTTGCCCAATTAATTCCAGTTTTACTTAATACATCAATATCTGACCAATTAATCCCCTCACCTGATAATTCATTAATATTTGCCCAATTTATACCCACACTACTCAACACATCAATATCACTCCAATTGATCCCTTTTTTACTCAATACGTTTATATCTTCCCAGTTCACTCCCGCGTCACTTAACACATTAATATCACTCCAATTGATTCCTGCCTTACTTAATACATTGATACCTTCCCAGTTCACTCCTGCGTCACTTAACACATTAATACCACTCCAGTTGATCCCTGCATCTGATAATTCATTGATATTCGCCCAATTCACTCCCACGTCACTTAACACATTTATATCACTCCAATTGATCCCTGCCTTACTCAACACATTGATGTCTTCCCAATTAATTCCCGCATCACTCAACGCATTCATATCACTCCAATTGATCCCCGCTTTACTCAATACATTGATGTCTTCCCAATTCACTCCCGCGTCACTTAACACATTCATATCACTCCAGTTGATCCCCGCCTTACTCAATACATTGATGTCTTCCCAATTTACCCCCGCGTCACTTAACACAT